>DATEEZ010000073.1:0-13358 GCA_035280905.1 Nitrosospira sp. | reverse complement strand
CACGACGTCGAGCCCGTAGATGTCCATGAACTCCTCGGCCTCGGTCGAGGCCGTGCCCGTCATGCCGGCGAGCTTGTCGTATAGACGGAAATAATTCTGGAAAGTGATCGAGGCGAGCGTCTGATTCTCCTTCTGGATGGTAACGCCTTCCTTTGCCTCCACCGCCTGATGCAAGCCTTCGGACCAACGCCTGCCTGACATGAGCCGTCCGGTAAACTCATCGACGATAACGACTTCGCCATTCTGAATTACGTAGTGCTGGTCCCGATGGAACAAGGCGTGTGCGCGCAGACCGGCATAAAGGTGGTGAACGAGACTGATATTGGCGGGATCGTACAGGCTAGTTCCGGAAGGAAGCAGCCCGCTCTGGACAAGCAGTTTTTCCGCGTGCTCGAACCCTGACTCGCTCAATAATACCTGTTGGGCTTTTTCATCCACACTAAAATCCCCGGGGCTGTTCTCGTCTTCCTGCCGGACCAGTTTGGGAATCAGCGTGTTCATGCGCACATAAACATCCGTATTGCCTTCCGCTTGCCCGGAGATGATCAAGGGAGTACGCGCCTCATCGATCAGGATGGAATCGACCTCATCGACAATGGCGAAGTTGAGCATCCGCTGCACCCGCTCAGCCGGGTGATTCACCATATTGTCGCGCAGGTAATCGAATCCGTATTCGTTGTTGGTGCCATAGGTTATATCGGCTCCATAGGCCGCCTGCTTGTCGCCATGATCCATCTGGGAAAGAATCACTCCTACGCTGATCCCCAGGAATTGATAGATGCGCCCCATCCATTCGGCATCGCGCTTTGCCAGATAATCGTTGACGGTAACAAGGTGCACGCCCTTGCCCGCCAGCGCATTCAGGTAAGCAGGCAAAGTTGCCATCAGTGTCTTGCCTTCACCTGTCCGCATTTCGGCGATCCTGCCGTCGTGAAGTACCATGCCGCCGATCAACTGCACATCAAAATGACGCATTCCAAGCACACGCTTGCCTGCTTCGCGCACGACTGCAAACGCTTCCGGCAGCAGCATATCGAGATTGGCTCCTTCCCCGATACGCTGCCTGAACTCTTCGGTCTTTCCACGCAATTCCGCATCGCTCAACGCCGCGACCTTTGCTTCCAGCGCATTGATCGCCGCCACGGTCTGTGAATATTGTTTGATGAGCCTGTCGTTACGACTCCCGAAGACTTTCTTGAGCAGATTGTTGAGCATGAAAATTCTATTAAGCGATCGTCAAAAAAATAGGGGGGTGAGGTTTTTTCGGCCTCACCCCCCACTGCAGAGTATTTATCCCGGCTCAACCCGGCATCTTCAGGAACCGTGACGGATTTTGCGGCGAGCCCCTATGCCTGACTTCAAAGTGAAGATGCGGACCGGTAGAGCGGCCTGTGCTGCCCACTTCCGCAATCTTCTGTCCACGCACCACAACCTGGCCCACTTTGACCAGACGCTTGGAGGCATGAGCATAGCGGCTGACAAAGTCATTGCCGTGGTCAACATCAATCATATTACCATACTCAGGATGATAATCGGAATACACTACTACGCCCCCCGCCGCGGCGAGAATGGGCGATCCGGCAGGCATTATGAAGTCGATACCTTCATGAAAATGGCGCTTTCCGGAAAAAGGATCGATACGAAGGCCGAAACCGGAGGAGTACGCCTTTCCCTCTACCGGCATCGCCGATGGAAGAAACTTTTTCCTAAGCCTGTCCTCCATCAGCAATGAATCCAGGGCATCGAGCTTGTCGGTGCGATCATCCAGCATCCGCGCCAACTCCTGTATCTGGCTGTTGAACTCGGTAAACGAGATATCGTGTAATTGCTGTGTAGACAACGTACCTCCCTGCCCGGGATTCCGGTTGAACAGGAATTCCTGCGGTTTCATGCCAGCCAACTCCGCCAAGCGCATGCCAACGGAATCGAGCCTCAGTAGCTGGGCCTGCATCTGGCCCATCTTGATCGCCATGGCGTTGAGGTTGTCACGCAGATAGGACTGCGTTTTCTGGTGCTCCTCCTGCTGTGCGCTTAACACCAGCGATCTCAACGTGGGACTGTCGATCTTGTCTGCATATCGCAGGGATATATAGTTGAGTACCATTGCCATCAGCATGGAAGCAAGAAAGAACCCCGACACCACGAGCACAAGATGTTTACCGGTTAAAGTCAGGGTTTTTGCTTTTGCCGAATTATTGGAAATTAGAATAATATTCATCTTCTCCCCTAATCGTGATTCAGCCATGACCGCCCGCAAGATCGATTTCTACCTTGGGACCCTGAGGCTGACACCTGAGCATCAGCGGTTATTCAGCCACGTGGAAAAGCTAACCGAGATGCAACGGGTATTTACGAAAATTATGCCGCCCAACCTGGGCAGCCACTGCGCTTTAGGTGGCTTCTCTGAAGGAAGCCTGACAATTTGCGCGAATAACGGTGCGATTGCTGCAAAACTCAGACACATGCTGCCATCATTATTATTAAAGCTACAGGCAGCTGGGTACGAGGTTACTGCAATTCGGATTGCTGTGCAAGCAAATTACCGCGATATTCCTGGAAATGATCTCTCGGGCAGAAAACGCGAAATAGATAAAGGAGGCATCAAAAGCCTGCATGTCCTGGCTGCGGGTCTGGAAAATTCGCCGTTAAAAACCGCGGTGGAGTCGCTGCTGGGAAAACAAAAAAGGAAATTCTGAAAGAAAAGGTGATGCCTTGTTCTATCCCTAGCCCGGATATTTCACGGGATTACGGGATAATGGCGAGGTGTTTTGGGAGGAGATTGCGTATCCCGCGCCAAGCCAATAGCTCGGCCTATTGACGCGAAGCGGGGACGCGAAGCAGGGGCGCAAAGATGGCGTAAAACACCCGTCAGTGCCCGTGAAGGCATGGTACAACTGGATTTCAGCCTTGGTTTATCAAATACCAGGGTTCATACCGCTTTCTACAATTCTCAGGCCGGTTTGGTGAAATATGCGGGCTAGAGCCGAGCAACGGCGGAACCGATTGGAAGGGAAGTGGAGTAAAAGCGCAAGGGGAGCAAAAGCAAAAGGGAGGATATCCAACCATCAGGCGGAAACCATGAAGCGTCGCGCACGAACGAGCGCCGCCAAACGCTATACTGCCGAAGGAAAGTATTCCATCGCAGGAAATAACGAATCGTTCAGTTCGCTGATACTACCTGAACGGAAAACTCCAAGCGATAGCAGGCTGTTCCCCCAGTCTTGCCTCTGAATCAAGACAAGGTAGGTGAGAAGGCAAAAGATATCCGATGCAGCCAATGCTGCTGGAGAATCCTCACTCCAGACCAGCCTTACTCCAGGGCGGGGTGCAATCCCTAACCGTTGCTCAATCAGCCTGCTTTCTCAGGAATGCGGGAATATCAAGTATATCCACCCCTGACAGCTTCATCGCTTCGACGGCTGCATCACGCTGCCGGTTCGTTCGGATCGAAGCAGGGCCTTCCGCATCCTTCCAATTCATGCTGTCGATATTGTCCGCAGATGCGCGCGGGTGGACAACGCTCAAGGGCTTGGGCTGGACGCGATTGGCATCCCCCAGACCGATACCGCCCAGGCCGGTCGCCACCATGGTTACACGCAGATCATCATGCATGTCCTCGTCAATGACAGTCCCAACGATCACGGTAGCATCATCGGCAGTGAAGTCCTTGATCGTGTTCATCACGTCATGTACCTCGCGCATCTTCATTCCGGCGTTGGCGGTAATATTCACCAGTACTCCACGTGCGCCGGCAAGATTGATGTCCTCCAGCAAGGGACTTGCAACTGCCTGCTCGGCTGCGGCATGAGCGCGATCGGGACCGCATGCAATCGCCGAACCCATCATTGCCATACCCATTTCGGACATCACCGTTTTCACATCGGCAAAATCGACATTGACAAGCCCCGGGCAATTAATCACTTCGGCGATGCCGGCGACGGCGCCATACAATACGTTGTTGGCTGCCTTGAATGCATCCAGCATGCTGACTTCTTCTCCCAGCACCGCCATCAGCTTGTCATTCGGAATCACGATCAGGGAATCAACGTATTGGGCAAGAGCTTCCAATCCCGCCTGGGCCGCTCTCACGCGCCTGCCTTCAAATGTAAAAGGTTTCGTGACCACGGCCACGGTCAGAATTCCCATTTCCCTTGCAACCTGGGCCACTACCGGCGCAGCGCCTGTTCCGGTTCCACCGCCCATGCCCGCAGTGATGAACATCATGTCCGCCCCTTCAAGCAGCTCGGCAATCCTGTCGCGGTCTTCGAATGCGGCATGCCGTCCGATCTCCGGGTCTGCGCCTGCCCCCAATCCCTTGGTGATCGTTGATCCCAATTGCAACAGAGTGCGCGCCTGATTGCGCTTCAAAGCCTGCGAATCGGTATTGGCGCAAATAAAGTCGACGCCTTGCACCCCGTGCTCGATCATGTGATCTATTGCATTACCGCCGCACCCGCCAACGCCGACGACCTTGATAACAGCTTCCTGTGTTTGTGAATCCATGATTTCGAACATCACGCACCTCCCTTTTATGTGTTCAAACAATAAACGTTACCCATTGAGATTTTACCGGTATGCAGCTCGCACTTGCACTTGCCAAGTACAAAGCACTGCTTCCGAACTCTTCCATGCCGCATGCAGTCAACGACTTAGAAATTGACCTGAAACCAGCTTTTCATCCTATCCAGAATCCGCGTGAATGAATTACCTTCCAGCCTGCTTAGCTCGTGCTGTTGAAACTGATCCACCCCTGAGAGGATCAAGCCTATTCCGGTGGAGTATCTTGGTGTGACCACCACTTCCTCCAAACTGCCGCCGTAATGGGGCAATCCAAGTCGCACCGGCATGTGGAATATTTCTTCACCGAGCTCGACCATCCCTTCCAGCGAACTGCTGCCACCCGTGATAACAATCCCCGACGACAGCAATTCTTCGAATCCGCTGCGGCGCAATTCAGCTTGTACCAGAGAGTAGAGTTCTTCCACTCGCGGCTCGATGACTTCCGCCAATGTCTGTCTTGACAGATGGCGGATTCCACGATTGCCCACTCCCACCACCTCCACCTTTTCGTGCGGGTCAGCCATGCTGCGCAACGCGCATCCATAGCGACACTTGATGTCTTCGGCGTCGCTGGGAGAAATGCGCAGCGCCAACGCAATATCGTTGGTAATCTGATCTCCGGCAATAGGAATCACCGCGGTGTGGCGGATGGCGCCCCGGGTAAATACCGCAATATCGGTCGTACCCCCGCCAATATCCAATAGACAAACGCCCAGGTCTTTCTCATCTTCCGATAGAACGGCCATTGCGGAAGCAAGAGGCTGCAACACCAAGTCGCGCACTTCCAACCCGCAGCTGCGTACGCATTTCAGGATGTTCTGGACGGCCGATACTGAACCCGTAACGATATGAACCTTGACTTCCAGCCGCACACCGCTCATGCCAATTGGTTCCAGAACGTCCTCTTGCTCGTCTATGATGAATTCCTGATTGAGCACATGGAGCACTTGCTGGTCGTTCAGAATATTCACGGCCTTTGCCGTCTCCATCACCCGCTCCACATCCTGCCGCGACACTTCCTTGTTCCTGATAGGCACCATCCCGTGCGAATTGAAACTTTTGATGTGACTGCCTGCAATGCCGGTATAGACCTCACGGATCTTGCAGTCCGCCATCAACTCCGCCTCCTCCAGCGCGCGTTGAATCGCGTTCACCGTTGCATCGATATTGACGACCACGCCTTTCTTCAAACCCCGTGACGGATGGCTGCCCATGCCGATCACCGTATATCCGCCTTCGGGCTTCATCGCAGCGACAATAGCCACAATCTTCGAAGTGCCGATATCAATGCCGACAACCAGATTTTTTGCTTCACTGCCTCTATTCATTTGCCTTGCAATCCCTGCTTCCTCCCGCTCCACGGGATTCCCGGAAATACCGTCTGTCTGCTCCTGAGGAGCCTCACTGCTATCGCGTTCCACGCGCTGCGAAACCACTGACATAACGTAAATCCACATAACTCAAACGTTGATTCAATCGCGCTGCGACCTGATCGTGGGTCTGGATGTAGCGCTCCAACCGCTTCTCCAGTTGCTCTCGCCCGAGCTCCAGTATTGTTCCGTTCCCAAGACGAACCCGCCATGCGCGACGAGGTGAAAGTTCCACCTGCTCGACATCCTGCTTCAATGGCTGCAGCAATCTGGTAAAAACTGCATGCTGATGCACCATTTCACGAACGCTCTCCTTTGGTCCTTCGAATATCGGCAGTGGCTCATCCGATGTAGCATTGAATATCTCTCCCTGCCTGTTGACCAGAGCACTGTCGCCCCAGTGTGCCAGCGGCACATGCTCCTCGACCACTACGTCCAGCCCATCCGGCCAAATCCGCCGAACACTTGCCACCCTTACCCAGGCCAGTTTCTCGAACGTGCGCCGCGCCGCTTCAAGATCGATGGTTAAAAAGTTTCCTCCCACTTCGCGATAAACCGCATCAGAGACCTGTTCTCGCGTCACATGTCTCAACTCGCCGCTGCTGCTGTTGCTCCTGACACTGACTTCCTTCAGAGGCAGCAGCGGCAGATTGATCATCCACTGTACTCCAAGGTAGATCACTGTCAGCGCTGCCAGCGCGAACAACCAGTCCGCCACCTGATTCAATGCCTGATGGTTATCCCACATGGGCCAGTTTTAGTATCTTCAGTACCAGCTCGTCAAACGATATTCCTGCCGCTTTTGCCGCCATGGGAACGAGACTATGGGTGGTCATCCCGGGGGACGTGTTCGCCTCGAGGAAATAGGGAGTGCCCGATTTATCCAGTATCAAATCCACCCTTCCCCAACCTTCGCAGCCCAATAGCCTGTGCGCCTGCAGCGCCTGCTCCCGGATGATGCGCTCCTGCTCCGCGGACACGCCGCTCGGGCAGAAATACTGCGTCTTGTCCGAAAGGTATTTCGCTTCGTAGTCGTACAGATCACCCTCGGTCTGAATTCGCACCAGAGGCAACGCAACCTCGCCGAGAATGGAAGCGGTGAGCTCGGTTCCTTCGATAAACTGCTCCGCCAATACCATGGCATCATGGCGGGCAGCAAGGCGCCATGCGGCGGCAACTTCCCCTGCCTCCCTTACCTTGCTCAGGCCAATGGTGGAACCCTCTCGCGAAGGTTTTACAATCAGCGGCAGGCCAAGCTCTTTTACCACTGCCTCAAAGTCGCTCTGCTCATTGAGCAGGATATGGCGCGGGGTGTTGATGCCCGCGGCCTGCCAGAGCAATTTTGCGCGCCATTTGTCCATCGCCAAGGCGCTCGCCAGCACACCGCTCCCCGTATAGGGAAGCCCCAGCAGCTCAAGCGCGCCTTGGACTGTTCCGTCTTCGCCATAACGGCCATGGAGGGCGATATGGGCACGGGCATACCCTTGCTGCAAGAGCACGTCCATGTGCTGTTCGGAGGGGTCGAATGGATGAGCGTCCACTCCGCAGCGGCGCAGGGCATCGAGTACAGCTTTGCCACTTTCAAGGGAAATCTCGCGCTCCGCTGATCGCCCTCCGAGGAGAACCGCCACTTTCCCGAAATCATGACTACCCGCCATATCCACCATCCTTCCTGTAGGCAGTCTGGGAAACAAGCAGTTCAGATTTGGCGGGGGTCCCGATAATGCGCACTTCCTGTTCCAGTTCCATGCCCGTCCGCTTTTTTACGGTTTCGCGTACCGCAGCAATCACCGCTTCTATGTCGGAGGCGGTGGCGCCACCGGTGTTCACAATAAAATTTGCATGCCGCAGTGAAACCATGGCGCCACCGATACGAAACCCCTTAAGTCCACACGACTCGATGAGCCGTGCCGCCTTCTCGTCCCCGGGATTGCGAAACACGGAACCGGCATTAGGCAGGTTTAAGGGTTGGCTATGGATACGGCACGAAAGCAACTCCTTGATCTTCTGGCGGGCTGCCGCTGCATCGCCGCTCGGCAGCGCAAACCACGCGCCGGAGAACCATTCACCCATCGGAGAGCCGTCAGGAACGTTTTCTGCGCCGCCAGCCTTTTGGCTCCCTGCCCCCCCCTCTGACTTCAACGCCACATGCCGGTAGCCAATTTCGTAATTCTCAGGTAATCGTCTGCGCAACTCGCCCGAGCGGTCCATAGTTTGCACGCTCGAGACGATCTCCCAGGTTTCGGCCCCATAGCATCCGGCGTTCATTGCCAATGCGCCGCCTACAGTACCGGGAATACCTGCCAGAAATTCCGCTCCCGCCAGCCCCTGCAGCGCAGCAAACCGGGCGACTTTAGCGCATGCTACACCTGCGCCGGCATAAATCAGCATCTCGCCCGCATCGGATTGCTCCAGCCGCAAATCGTTAAGGCGAGCGTGCAGTATAATAATGCTGCCCCGTACCCCCCCATCGCGCACCAGGAGATTGCTACCGAGTCCCATCACATATACCGGTTCATTCCAGGGCAGACCGCGCAGAAACGCCGCAAAATCCCACAAGTCTGCCGGTAGATAGATGCGCTCCGCGCTCCCGCCTGTGCGCCAGGAGGTGTAGTTCTTCATCGGCTGATTATGGCGCAGCTCGCCGCGAACGCTGGCATAATCGAGGGAGAGGTTGATTTCTGACATATCCATTCAGGAGCCCTGTAACAAAAGCACTGCGGGTTCCCTGTTTTCTTTCGGACTGACCGGCAGACGGGCTTCAGTCTGAGAATCCCGGGAAAGGGTGGGGGCCACTCCTCCCACTGATCCTGCTCCCATTACCAGCACCACATCCTTATCCCTGGCGATGCTGTGAATTGCCTCCTCCAGTTCGTCCACCCGCTCGACAAAGATGGGTTCCACCTTGCCGAGCACGCGCAGCGAGCGCGCGAGCGATTTGCTGTCTGCGGCAATTATCGGCGCTTCGCCAGCGGAATAAACTTCAGTGAGGAGCAACACGTCGACAGTGGAGAGAACTTTGACGAAATCTTCGAACAGGTCGCGCGTGCGCGTATAACGGTGCGGCTGAAATGCCAGTACTAGGCGGCGTCCCGGAAATGCACCCCGCGCTGCCGCAATGGTGGCTGCCATTTCCACAGGATGGTGGCCGTAGTCATCGATCAGAGTGAAACTTCCGCTCCTTCCGGTTTCCGGATCAGTCAGGGGAATTTCGCCATAGCGCTGGAATCGCCGGTCGACTCCCTTGAAATCCGCCAGGGCACGAACGATGGCAACATCCGGAAGCCCAACCTCATTGCACACGGCTATTGCCGCCAGCGCATTTTGCACATTGTGCAGGCCGGGCAGATTCAGCACGATTTTAAGTTTTCGAGTTTTGCCGTTAACTCCTATCAGAGCGGTAAAGTGCATCTGACCTTCACTGTGACGAATATCAGCGGCGCGCACCTGTGCGGTTTCCGATAATCCATACGTGGTAACAGGCTTGGTAATAGCGGGCATGATCTCGAGCACGTGGACGTCATCCACGCACAGCACCGCCATACCGTAGAAGGGCAGATGCTGTACAAAATCCACGAACGCCTGTTTGAGTTTGCCGAAATCATGCTCGTAGGTATCCATGTGGTCCGCATCGATATTAGTGACCACCGCCAGCACGGGTTGCAGGTGGAGGAACGAAGCGTCGGATTCGTCCGCCTCCACCACGATGAATTCACCGCGGCCCAGCTTCGCGTGAGAACCTGCCGCCTCCAGCCGGCCGCCGATAACGAATGTAGGATCCATGCCCGCTTCCGCGAGAATGCTTGTGATCAGGCTGGTGGTGGTGGTTTTGCCATGCGTACCCGCGATGGCGATTCCCTGCCGCAATCTCAGCAGTTCAGCGAGCATGATGGCCCGTGGAACCACTGGCACTTTGCTCTCCCGCGCTGCGAGAACCTCCGGATTATTGGGCAGAATCGCGGTCGAGGTTACCACTGCATCAGCCGATGCCACGTGACTTCGCGCGTGACCGATGTGAACTGCGGCGCCCAGTTTTTTCAGTCGCCGGGTGGTCACACTATCATGTATATCCGAGCCGCTGATCTTGTATCCGAGGTTGAGCAGTACTTCGGCGATTCCGCTCATGCCGGACCCGCCAATGCCCACAAAATGAATATGTTTAACTTTGTGTTTCATACTTTCGTTGTTTACACATAAAGCAAGTGCAACTGCTGTAAGATGAAGGAAACATGATCGCTCTAAGCTGCAACCATTTCCATGCACGTCTCGCCCACGCACCTGGTAGCATCGGGTTGCGCCAGCTCTCTTGCCCGACATGCCATTTCCATAAGTTGCGCCCTGCTCAGACTCATCAATAGCTCTGCCAGTCCTTCCGGCGTCAACTGACTCTGCGGCAGTAATATCGCAGCGCCTTTCTCGCTCAGAAATTTCGCATTCGCAGTCTGATGATCATCCACGGCGTAGGGAAAAGGCACCAGAATGCTTGCCACCCCCGCGGCAGCCAGCTCTGCGACGGTGAGCGCGCCCGCGCGGCAGATCACGATATCACTATCCCCATAGCGGGGCCCCATATTATCGATAAACGTGACTAGTTCACCATCCACTCCCGCTCCAGAGTAATTCTGCTTCAGCGCTTCCAGATGGCGGGTCCCCGCCTGATGCGTCACCTGCGGACGCACTCCTTCAGGTATCCGCTTCAACGCCTGCGGCACGATGGTATTCAGTGCCTGAGCGCCAAGGCTGCCGCCTACCACCAGTAGCTTGATACTTCCACTGCGACCCGCATACCTCTGTGCAGGGGGCGCCAATCTGGCGATTTCGTCACGTACGGGGTTGCCGCAAAACACCGCTTTTTTTTCACCTTTGATCGCGTCGGGAAATCCCAGCAATACCCTGTCGGCGAGTCTCGAGAGGATTCTGTTGGCGAGTCCCGGAATGGAGTTCTGTTCGTGTATCAGCAACGGCCGCGCCAGCAGCGAGGCCATCATTCCCCCTGGAAACGCGGGATAGCCACCCATGCCCAACACCACGTCCGGCCGAACCTTCCGTATTACTCTTGCGCTTTGCCAGAATGCCAGCAACAGACGCGCGGGCAGCAACAACCAGGTGCGAACGTTTTTCCCCCGCAATCCGGAGAAGCGAATTGTCTCCAGGGCGTGCCCCTGCTGCCGCGCAAGTGTTGTTTCCATTCCCCCCTCAGTTCCAAGCCAGACTATGCGCCACCCGGCCCGCTTCAAATACTCCGCCACGGCGAGACCGGGAAATACATGTCCGCCCGTTCCCCCCGCCATAATGAGAATCGTATGGCTCAAGACGCCATTCCTGTATTTTTCATATCCGATAACCTCTCGCCAACTGCCGGTTTTCCCAATCCGCGCGCAGCAATACCGCCAGCGAGAGGCAGCTTGCAACTATGCTGCTGCCACCGAAACTCATCAACGGCAGGGTGAGTCCCTTCGGCGGGAGCACTCCCATATTCACGCCCATGTTGATGAATGTCTGCACTCCCAGCCATACACCGATACCTTGCGCCACGAGTGCGGGAAAATGACGTCCTCTGACTGCCGACTGGCGGCCGATGATGAACGCGCGTGCGATTACCCAGCTGAACAGCGCCAGCACGATCAAGACGCCGACGAAACCGAGCTCCTCTGCAACCACAGCCAGAAGAAAGTCGGTGTGCGCCTCCGGCAGATAGAAAAGCTTTTCAACACTTCCGCCCAGGCCGACGCCCAGCCATTCACCGCGTCCGAATGCAATCAGGGCATGGCTCAACTGGTACCCTTTTCCGTAGGGGTCGTCCCAGGGATCCAGAAACCCGAAGAAGCGCTGCATGCGATAAGGGGCGTTCCAGACCAGGGCAAGCAGGCCTACAATCAGGAAACCAATCAGCCCGGCGAACAGTTTCAGGTCCATTCCTCCCAGAAACAATATCGCCATCATGACAGTGGTAATGACAACGAAGGCGCCAAAATCCGGCTCGAGCAGCAGGAGAGCCCCCACGATGAGGGTGATGATCAGCATGGGAAGAAAACCCTTGCGGAAGCTTCCCAGGAAGGCGGACTTGCGTACCGTGTAGTTGGCGACGTAGATCACCATGAACAATTTCATGAATTCCGACGGTTGAAGATTTACCACCAGCAAGGATATCCAGCGGCGGCTACCGTTGATTTCGCGGCCCACGCCGGGAACCAGCACAAGTGCCAGCAGGCACCCCCCCAGCAGAAACAGGTGGAAAGAATATTTCTGCCACGACTCCATAGGAATCTGGAACGCAACCACGGCCACCAGCAAACCCGCCGCGACATAGGCAGCGTGCCGGATGAGAAAATAGGCCGGGTAACCACTGCCCTCAGCCTCGGCAATCGAAATCGAGGCAGAATAAACCATCACCAGCCCAAGGCTCAGCAAGAGTATCGCTGTCCAGATCAGGGCCTGGTCAAAATCCGCAGACAGAACTTTCTGCTTTCCGGTACCGTACTGATAAATCATCTGATCAATGCCGTCCTGCAACCGCAACTGAGTTGCCGCCTGCACTTGCGGCCTGCATGCTTTTTACCGCCGCGACGAACGCCTCTGCCCGATGCACATAGTTGTCGAACATATCGAAGCTTGCGCATGCCGGCGACATCAGGACCGCATCGCCCTTCCGCGCCAGCTGAAAACTTTTCCGAACCGCCTCTTCCATCGTTTGAGCACGATGCAGAGGCACTCCGCACTCATTTATCGCCACTGCAATTTTTTCCGCATCCCGCCCGATGAGCACCACTGCGCGCCCATGCTCGCCTATCGGGGCAGCCAGGGGCGAAAAATTCTGCGCCTTCCCATCTCCGCCGGCAATCAAAACCACGGGCTGCCCAAGACCTTTCAGAGCAGCCACCGTTGCACCTACGTTAGTACCCTTTGAATCATCGTAGAAGGTAATGCCACCGAAAGCAGTCACCTTTTCAACTCGATGCGGCAAGCCCCGGAACTCGCGCAACGCTTGTAACAACGGATCAAACGGGATGGCCAGGGCGCGGCACAGCGCCAGTGCTGCCAGCGCATTGGCAAAATTGTGCCGCCCGGCGACGGCAAGCGCGCTGACTTTCATCAGGGGCGTGTCCCCCTGCATCAGCCAGGTGTCTCCATCCTTACGCAGCACGCCGAAATCGCGGTCACTTTGTGGCATACCAAGGCTGAAAGTGACGTGAGGCCTCCCCTTTAACGCCATTTGCCGGACAAGAGGATCATCGCCATTCAGGATCTGAACGCGCTCGCTGTCACTCTTGCCACCCGTGGCGGTGCCACTGCCAAGAAATATTCGCGCCTTGGCAGTGGCGTATTCCAGCATTCCCGGGTAACGGTCCAGATGATCCTCACTTACATTCAATACAGCAGCCGCATCCAGTCCCAGACTCTCCATGGTTTCCAACTGAAAACTGGAAA
>DATEEZ010000072.1:0-20328 GCA_035280905.1 Nitrosospira sp. | reverse complement strand
TACTGATAATTGAACTGAACGTCCACAGCGTTGTAACCGGATTCCGAAATACCCCAGGGCACGCCCCGTTCCCGGCCGTATGCGATCTGCCTGTTGACCGCAGCCTTGCAGGTCTGGTCAAGAAGTGTGTTATCGAAGGTGGGCATTACCAGAAGCGGCATGAGGTATTCGAACATCGAACCGCTCCAGGAGAGTAAAGCGGTCTCCCCATTGTGAGCTGTAAGCATCCGTCCCAGCGCAAACCAGCTTTCCTGCGGTAATTCGCCTTGTGCAATGGCGACAAAATTGGTAAACCGCGCCTCTGATGCCAACAGATCATAGTAGCTGGCGTCACGTCGCTGCTCACCCACGTTGTACCCGATCGCAAGTTGCCGCTGAGCAGGGCTGAACAGGAAGCCATACTCCATTTTCGCCATTTCCCCCGCCTGAAGGATCAAGCGTTCGAGAACAGCCAGATGTTCACGCGCCGCCTCCCCGCCCTTGTTCGCAAGTTGTCGCAAGGAGGGGATCTCCGCGGTCACATCAGAGTTCTCCTGAGCGGCAGATGGCATGAGGCTGACAAGTTCAGCAAGAGCGCACTCACATTGACGATTTAACGCCGCTGCCCACTCACGCGCTTCTTGTGCGGTTGAAGCACGACGTCCTTTCTCGATCTCATGCACTATCTCCCTGGAAAGTGAGACCAGCCGCTCCAGCTCGGTATGCAGGCTGAAAGGAGTATGCGGCGAGCTTTCCCTTGCGCGCGCCAGCACCTGCCCGAATTGTGATAAAGGAGCACTGGCAGCCTCGGAACCAGGAGTCCCCTCAAGAATCTGCAGAGTATCGGCAAGAGCCGGAAATAACTGCTCGTGAACGATCGGCATATCCGCTATTGCCATCAAAGCGGCCCGCAGTGTCAGCAGATGACCCGCAAGATTACCGCTGTCCACACTCGACACGTAACGCGTCAGGGGAGCCTTTGTCTGTGTATCGTACCAATTGTAAAAATGGCCGGCGTGTCGTTCCAGGGTTTCCATCGACCCGAGCGTGTTTCCGATCCTCTCGATGAGTTGCAACGGGCCGATGTAGCCGAAGTCATAGGCGGTCACATTCGCGAGCAGCGCCAATCCCATGTTGGTCGGCGACGTCCTGTGCGCAACTGTCGGCACCGGGTGCTCCTGAAAATTATCGGGCGGCAGCCAGTTATCCTCAGGACCGACGAAAGTTTCGAAGAAATACCACGTGCGTCGCGAAGTCCGACGTAAAAAGTGTATTTGCTCTTTGCTTAACTCCGTGCTGCGGGGCGGAAGAGGCTGGCTTACCCACCAGGCAATAAATGGTGCTGCTGTCCACAAAAGTAATATTGGCAAGGCCGGAATCAGTGCCAAAGGAGCAACTGCTATCATTCCGGTGCCTGCTGCAACCGCAGTTGCTGGCGCTATCCACATCGACCTGAAGAAAGTGCCGAGACCGCTCCACCTGCTCGTTGGATCATGTTCACGCTCCACAAGATGCGAGGGTGTCCATTCAAGAAGCCGGCGGTGTGTGATGAGAAGCCGCACATGGGTGCGCAGTATCGCATCGAGGCTGAAATAAGCCTCATACGGAAGACAGGCCAGCGCAAACAGATTTTGTGCAAAATGCCGCCCTCCAGTGCGTATCGAAGTGACGATATGAGAGCGCAGGGGCACTTCGGATTGTCTTTTCAGCAGATCGGAGGTCATGGTAATGGCGCTCGGGATAATGATCGAGCCGATTACAACCAGTGTCCAGAACCATGCATTGTCCAGTGCCAGCCAGCCCACCAACAGAAGCAGCAGCAGAGCTACCGGCACAAGACTGCGCCGGAGGTTATCCATGAGCTTCCATCTCGACAGGATGGACAGCGGGTTTGGCTGATAGCTTCCGCCAGGTCCGGGAACGCGCCTCAGCAACCAACTCGCGAGTTGCCAATCTCCCCGTATCCACCGGTGACGACGACTTACGTCTGCGCTGTAACGCGATGGAAATTGCTCATACAGCTGTACATCGCTCAACAGGCCGGCACGCGCATAACAGCCTTCCAGGAGATCATGGCTTAAAATCCTGTTCTCGGGAAAACGTCGGCAAACTGATTGCTCGAACGCATCAACCTCGTAAATCCCCTTTCCTACAAAGGAGCCTTCGTAGAATAGATCCTGATATACGTCCGAAACAACCCGGGTATATGGATCGATGCCTGCTTCACCACCAAAAAGCCATGCATACCGGGACCGGTTTGTGCTCGATAACGTCACCGCCACACGGGGCTGCAGAATGCCATAGCCTTCGGTAACTACAGCGTTCCTGCTGGTCATCTCAAGGCGAGGCCGGTTCAAGGGATGCGCCATTGCTCCGACAAACTGATGGGCAATTTCGCGCGGTAATTGGGTGTCGGTATCGAGGGTAATGACGTACTTGATATTGGCGAGCATGTCGGTATTGCCCACGACGAGGGAAAACGCCTCCCTCCCTCCGCCACGCAGGAGAGTATTCAAATCCGCCAGTTTTCCGCGCTTGCGCTCATGACCCATCCACACCCCTTCCTGCGGATTCCAGCGGCGAGGACGGTGGAACAGGAAAAACCGCGTTTCCTGGTTCTGCACTGCCGCTTCCGGAATGCCATTCGTACCATCGGGCATATCACCTGCAATACGGCTCGCGTACTTCCGATTGAGATCCTCGATACCCGTGCGGGCGATTCTCAACAAGGAATCATCCCCGGGAAGCGTTTCCTGATCCGCGTCCATGAAGTCGGTAAGCAAACCGAAATAGACGTTATCGTCCTGATTTGCCAAAAACCGGACTTCAAGGGCCTCCACCAGAGCCGCGACTTCCGATTCTCGCGACAACATGGTCGGAACCACGACCAGCGTTTGAAATGCGGAGGGAATGCCATTGGAGAAATCCATTCGTGGCAGCAGATGAGGTTTCACCAGCAGGGGGCTCGCCCAGTTGACTAGGGTGACAGCCAGTTGACTCATCGCGAACAGCGTGAGTACGCCAACCAGACCTAGCAGCCATCCACTTGCACCATCATCATGCGCTTCGACCAGCAGGGCACCCGCCAAGCCCAGCGTAATTAATGCGATGCTGCCGAGATACCAGAACAGCGGGTATTTGCGCGTTGCACGCCAGAATTGCTCACGTAACGACCAACGGACCTTTATCGCTTCCTCAAGATCAGCGATGCCATCGTTCGTCAGGTAAAATCCGACGTGCCCCCTCACGTTCTCCTCCGCGGTACTTGTCGTTGCCTCACGCGCCAAGCGAAGCGCCGCCCGGGCCACGTCAACCTCCGACAAAGGGCTTGCCTTCGCCAATCGTTCCACCGCATGCCGGTAGTGATCGCGGCTGGCGAAGTCCATCCTCGGATAGACTCCGCTAGGGTCTTCCCGGAGCGTCTGTTCCACAACACTGGTGGTTTCGACAAATTCGCGCCAATCGATGGCGCCGAGAGTCCGCAAGCTGTTGATACTGTTCGAGATGGAAACCTGGTCTGCAGCCTGCTGCTGGTTTCCCAATTGCACCAGCTGGTCGATCGTCTGATTTGATTCGGCGAGGCGCTGCTCGATCCAGGTCAACGGAAGCGCCAGCGCGGATCCCTGCCCCTGCAATCGGCGCACCAGCTCGGAAATGAACGGGGTTGTCATAGGGGGGTCCGATCGTGCCATATCTGCAATGACGAGAACGAGACTCTTCGGGTCTTTTGCCGCCACCCGGATGATTTCATCCGCCCAGGTATCAGCGAGATTGCGGTCAGTTCGACCGGCTGCCACATGTACGCCGACACGGCGGAGATTTTCGATCAGCGATAGCCGCAGCATGATCGGTATCGCCCACAATTCGCCCAGTTGCAGATTGACGACAGACTGGTACGCAGTTACAAAGCGCCTGAGACTTTCTGTGTCCACCCTGCCATCCCCGTGCGATATGGCTTGCAACGCTATATCGTATACACGGGGGAGATTGGCGGATGTTCCCTTTGCAAGGAGGGGTAATTCGCGGCTATAGCTTTTGGGAAGGTGACGCTTGGCAGTGCGGATCTGATCCTCGATGAGGTAAAAGTTGTCGTAGAGCCACTCACCTGCCGGAGTGAGCAGCCTATCCGCCATGACTGCCTCGGTCAGCACGCGGCAGATATTGAACAGCGTTGCCTCATTCTCATCCAGCCTGGCCAGTAACTGATCCGTACCGCGCGCTAACGATAACTCGTGAGAAGCCGCAAGTATGCCGCCGTAAAGCTCCATCTGATCCGCACTGAACAGTTCGGATCGTAAGGGAAGTTCTTCACTCAGCGCAATACGCGGCTTTCCGATATTGCGAAGCCGGGCGGTAACCGGGCTCAAAAGCTCAGAAACAGTGATGCCTTTAGCGTTCAATTCGAATATTCTCCCGGCTGTGTCTGGTCAGCAGCGAAATTAAAATCGCCTACCCTTCGAATAAAAAGGCTACGCGCTACATGACGTCCTGTTCCGTACGGTTTTTCCTGGTAGCGGAAGTTGAAGTTCATGCCCCAGACCTCCTGGAATTGGCAGCTCTTTCCAGAACCCGGATGGCTAAAAGAAAAACGAGAGAGCGATTCTGGAAGTATTGTCTGGCGCCTGCTTTATCGGGATTCTTCACTAAAGAAGATTTACTCCTGTTACACATCGCTGGATGGCCCGCATGAAATTTTCACCGGGACTTCACAAGGACATCGGTACAATCTCCAAATCCTCTTGCAATGCCTTCTGGATATCGGATCGATGTATAAAGAAACCGGCTTGAACGATGCAAACGTCTTTTCATGCAGATGGTAGACGTCTTTTTGCGGATGTCTTTTCAGGCAGAAAAATGATAAACGGATAGCTCATCCGTAGTATGTACGCTAGCGCACAATATGGCAGCCGGTAAAATGGAATACTGCAAAACTCTACCGTGCGGATCGAGATTTCCTGGAAAGAAATGCTATGATAGGTCTGCACGGACACTTTGCAGCCGGGAAACCTGTGAAATCTTTTAAAGCTTTTGAAGCATTTACATCTCTTTCAGCATGCCCACACCGCACCCGACATCATAAGACTTTCTCTCTACTAGCGGATGCAAAGCCCCCCCCCACAACTCAACCAGAACCACCTTCTAGCCGCTCTGCCACCGGCTGAACTCGAACGTCTAAAACCTCATCTGGAACAGATTCATATGCCGCTTGGAGACGTGCTCTGCGAATCCGGCGGGCGCCTCTCCCACGTGTATTTTCCTACGTCGGCCATCATTTCCCTGCACTATATTCTGGAAAACGGTTCATCGTCAGAAGTTGCTGGCGTAGGAAATGAAGGTATGCTGGGCATTTCGTTGTTCATGGGCGGCGAGAACACGCCTACCTGGGCAACGGTTCAGACTGCCGGCCACGGCTACCGGCTGAAGGCCCCCCTCCTGCTGCAGGAGTTCAATCAGAGCGGTCCGTTGCAGCGCGTCTTGTTGCGCTATACCCAGGCGCTCATTACACAGATTTCACAGACCGCAGTATGCAATCGTCATCATACGATCGAACAGCAGTTATGCCGCTGGTTGCTGCTGACGCTCGATCGACTGAACTCCCAGGAACTGGTCATGACCCAGGAACTCATCGCCAGTATGCTGGGGGTACGCCGTGAAGGCATTACCGAGGCTGCCGGCAAGTTGCAACAAGCCGAAATCATTCGCTACCGTCGAGGACATATTACCGTCCTCAACCGTGCGGGACTGCAGGGGCACGTCTGCGAGTGCTATGACGTGGTCAAGAAGGAGTTTGAGCGCCTGTTTCGCGACGTACGAAAACCCTAGCCCGGATATTTCCCCGGATCACGGAATAATGGCGAGGTGTTTTGGAAGTGGATTTGCGTATCCCGTGCCAAGCCAATAGTAGACCTATTGGCGCGAAACGGGGACGTAAAGATGCCGCGCAAAACACCCGTCAGTGTCCGTGAAGGCTGAGGGGTACAAACTGGACTTCAGCCTGGGTGATTAAATACGAGTGTTCATAACGCTTTCTACAATTCTCAGGCTGGTTTGGTGAAATATTCGGGCTAGCCGTCGGCCTTTTCGTCTCCCTCCCCGAAGTTCTGCGTTCCCCCTACCGCATTTACCCGATTATTTCCAAGCGCCCGAGTCACCCTTCGATTGCAAGTACTCGTTGCAGCCCTCCCAGTGTGCGCTGACGTACCGAACCGTTGTATGGGCAGAAGTATCATAACCATCTTCTTCTGCTTCGCGGTCAGTCAGAAACCCGCCTTGAACATGAGAGTGCGTACCAAGCAAATATTATCGATCTCCGGCGTTGCATTGCTGCTGCTTGTCATCGCATTCTTCATATGGTTCGACTGGAATATGCTAAAACCATATATTGAACGGCAGGTTACGGAGAAGACGGGCCGTGAATTTTCAATTCGCGGCGATCTCGATGTAAACCTTTCGCTCAATCCCCTCATCAGCGTTGAAGGAATTTCGCTTGCGAATGCCGAGTGGGGGACCGAACAACCCATGGTTGCCGTGGATAAGGTTGCTGTGCGAATCAGTCTATGGGATCTCCTGTCCGGCGACATCGTGCTGCCCGAACTATCTATCACGCGGCCGCGGGTACTCCTGGAAAAAAGCATGGATGGAAAGCGAAATTGGGACCTGAAAAAAGAAGAAAAAAAGAAGATGGAACTGCCTCAAATTGGCCAATTCACCTTGGATCAGGGAAAAGTCCTCTTCCGTGATCCGAAGACAAAGACAGATATAGCAGCCGATGTATTCACGAATCCAGCAGTGGATGCCAGAGAATTGCCCCTTCATGTGGCAGCGGAAGGTAAATTTACTGACCTGAAATTCACAGCGCGAGCGCAAGGCGGCAAGATAATGTCGCTGGCGGATAAGGCGGTTCCCTATCCGATCAAAGCGAGTGCCGAGGTCGGAACAACGCGCGCAAGTGCAGACGGAACCATTAAAGTGCTTGCCGAGATGGCGGAAGTGGACTTGAAGCTGGATTTACACGGAGAGGATTTATCGGCTCTCTACCCGGTAACCGGAATCGTCATTTTCCCCTCGCCGCCATACCATATTTCAGGAAGAGTATTGGGCCGCGACACGGAGTGGTCCATGAAGGGGTTTTCCGGAAAGGTGGGCAATAGCGATCTTGGCGGCGATATCGTATTCGACACGGGAGGCGAGCGGCCGCTCCTTCGCGGCGACCTGGTATCCAAAGTACTCGACCTGGGCGATCTGCAAGGTTTTATTGGGGCTCGACGCGGGCCGCAACCACAGGACACCCCAGCAGAAAAAGAGAAAAAGAAAGCTTCGGCAAAGGCCCAGAAAGGTCGAATTCTGCCGGATAAGGAGTTTGGAGTAGAAGGTCTTCAGGCGATGGATGCCGACGTAAAATTCAAGGGTGAATCAATCCGCAACAAGGAACTGCCGGTGGAGCATCTCGTAAGCCACCTGAAAATAGACAACGGGCTTCTGACCCTGGACCCCGCCAACTTTGCAGTGGCGGGCGGGAATATCATTTCGAATATCACTATCAATACGCGCCCGGATGTACCCAGGGGAGAAATCAAGGTTGCGGTCAAGCGTCTGCAATTACCGAAGCTCCTTCCCAAGATGGAGATCACGAAGGAGAGCGCGGGCCTGATCGGCGGCGCAATGGACATTAAAAGCCACGGCAAGTCTGTGGGTGCATTGCTGGCGTCGGCTAACGGCGACTTTGGGCTGATCATGTCCGGCGGCCAGATCAGCAACTTGTTGCTGGAAGTGATCGGACTTGATGCCGGAGAGATCATCAAGTTCCTGTTTGCCGGTGACAAAAACGTGCCGGTGCGGTGCAGCGTAATCGACTTTGACATCAAGAAAGGCATCATGAGCAGCGAGGCGTTCGTCATCGACACGACCGATACCAAAATTGTCGGCGAAGGCCAGATAAGCTTGGTGGAAGAAACCATCGACATGAAACTGTCGCCGCAGCCCAAAGATGTGAGTATCCTGACCCTCCGCACCCCTGTTCACATAGAAGGCACTTTCAAGGATCCAACAATCCTCCCTGACAAGATGCTGGCCATACGCGCGGGAGCAGCGGTCGTACTGGGAGTTCTTGCGACACCTTTCGCTGCCCTCATCCCGACCATTGAAACCGGACTGACCGAGGATGCCAATTGCAGGGCGTTGATTGCTTCAGTGGAAACGGCAGCGAAACGCGCGGCTGGAACCAAAGATAAAAAAGATGGGGATCGTTCCAAGGAAGCAAAGTCAAAGTAATACTAAGGAATATTTCTGATATGCCTGCTTCCCCTACTTACCTTACTCACTTCCACGCAGGAAGCCCACCTTCTAGTTTTTGGTGTGCAAGCGAACGGAGTAAAAATCACAACTGTAGAAAATTGACAATTTTCTGTGGAATGACAAGCAATGGTAAGAAAACGCTTCAATAGCCTGGCTTGTCTGCTATTCATCCACCAATTACCTGAAAAGAACTGCAAATCGGGGCCCAATTGTGTGGGCCAAGGCACCTAGGTGCAGATTTAAACCAGATCAGTGAGAGAGCCATGACCAACGACGATACCGAGAAATACGAGGAAAAAGGCAGCGAGATTCCGGAGCAACATCAACCACGCCAGCCCGGGCTGGAAACGGAGATGACGCCTCAACCCGACTCCACAATGGAAGAATACCGCGGAAGCGGCAAACTGCAGTCAAAAGTTGCGATCATTACCGGCGGAGACAGCGGCATAGGCAGATCGATTGCAGTCGCTTTTGCAAAAGAAGGCGCGGATATTACAGTCTCATATCTCGACGAGCATGAGGATGCTCAACGCACCAAAGAAGAAGTCGAGAAATGCGGAAGAAAATGCATTTTAATAGCGGGCGACGTTGGGGATGAAAAATTCTGCACGGAAGTGGTAGCAGAAACGATTTCAGCCTTCGGGCGCATCGATGTCCTCGTGAATAATGCTGCTGAACAACACGTGCGGGAAAGTATTCTCGATATCGATAGCGCGCAGCTCGAACGGACCTTTCGCACCAACATATTTTCGATGTTTTATTTGGTTAAGGCCGCGCTTCCCCAGCTGAAAAAAGGCGCTCGGATTATTAACACGACATCAGTGACGGCTTACAAGGGTAGTCCACATTTGCTCGATTACTCGGCCACCAAAGGCGCGATTGTGGCGTTTACCCGGTCCCTGTCTCTCCAGCTGATCGAGCAGGGAATACACGTAAATGCGGTTGCCCCCGGTCCAATATGGACCCCACTCATACCTTCCACGTTTCCTCCGGACAAGGTGGGTGAATTTGGAAAAAATGTTCCTATGAAACGCGCCGCTCAACCTGATGAAGTAGCGCCCTGTTATGTCTTTCTGGCCTCTCAGGACTGCTCTTACATGTCCGGGCAGGTGCTGCATCCCAATGGCGGCAATATCGTAAACGCCTGAAAACAACGGCGAGAAGGTACTCCTGATATGATGGCGAGTATTCGATTGCGATTAGTAGCAATAAGACGTATAAACTAGGTTTCGAGGTAGAAGAGAGGAGCGAGATGTTCAATTTAGGGTCGATGTTCAACCTGGGCCCTTCCGAGCCAGTAGTAGGCAAGGCGAGCGTTCTTCTTGAGTGTCCACCCAGAAAGGCATTCAAATTTATCGGCGAAGATCTCTTTTTGAACTACCCCAGATGGTCGCCGGAGGTGAAGGAACTCGAGCAAATCACTAGTGGTCCGGTCTGCCTTGGAACCATCGCGCGGCAGGTGCGTGTTGACCAGGGGCATCGTTCGGAATCGAAGTTCAAGGTTACGATTTATGAGCCGGACCGCCGCTTGGCATTCGCTGGCATCTCCGACCCCTTTCGCTGCATCTACGAACTGCAGGACGAGCATGATGGAGGCTCGGCCAAGCTTTTTTTCACGTTCGAACTGCTCGAGATCCAGATGATAATGCGGCCTTTCGAGCCAGTGATCAGGACAACGGTGCAGAATGGGGCGGAACGAACGGTACAAAATATAAAGCGCCTGGTGGAAAGCGAACCAGGCGCATGAGCTAACAAGTGTGTCTCCATCGTTCCCGCTAAACGATCGCAGCAAATAATCCCAAGTTCCGAGGAACCTGCAATGGCCCAAGATTCCATAAACACGCGCACCGATCAGATAGAAGACGACCGCCCTCTCTGGGATGTTGTGCTGGGAGTCTACGGCTACCCTGCATTACTGCTGGCGCACAAGCTGAAAATATTTCCCCTGCTCGCCGATGGGCCGCTGTCGCTTACCGCTATCTCTGAAAAACTGAACATCAAGGCGCGGCCCACTGAAGCCATTTTAACCACTGCAACCGCAGTCGGTTTCTTATCCTTTCAGGATGGGCTCTATTCCCTCACGCCAATTGCGGAGCACTATCTGCTGGAGACGAGTCCGAACTATTTCGGCTATTTGTGGGATCTGATGATAGACGACGATCAGGTACACTCATTTGCCAGTCTGAAAAAAGCAATCCTTTCGGACACTCCCCAGGTCTACGGAGGAGCAGGTATATATCAATCTCCTGAGGAACAGGCTGAGCAAGTGCGGAAGTTTACCCGTGGCATGTACAGTTTCAGTATTACCTCGGCGTTCTACTGGCCGGGTATCCTTGATCTGTCCAACCACCGAACAATGCTCGATATCGGAGGGAGTTCAGGCGCTCATTCAATTGGAGCCGTATCAAAATGGCCACAGTTGCAGGCAATCGTTTTCGATTTTCCACTCGTCTGCGAGATCGCCCAGGAATTCATCGCCCGCCATGGCCTGCAGGACCGTATTCGAACACATGAAGGAAACATGTGGAGCGGCATGTTGCCTGCCGCAGATCTTCACTTTTATTCCACAGTCTACAATGACTGGCCTCCGGAAAAATGTAACTTTCTCACCGCTAAGAGCTTCAACAGCCTTCCTTCCGGAGGCCGCATCATCATCCATGGGATGCTTTACAACGATGAAAAGACCGGCCCGTTTGCGGCTGCTGCCTTCAGCATGCTCATGATGGGATGGACAGAAGGCAGGTCATATTCTGGCAGGGAGCTTTCAACAATGCTGACAGAAGCGGGATTTCATGACATCGAAGTGCATCCGGCCTTCGGTTACTACAGCCTGGTTACAGGAATGAAACCATGATCTCCGCCCTTTATACTTTGGATGAAGGACTGAATCCCAGCGTTTTCATGGCTGGAACTATCGACTGATTCGTCTCTTCGTAGTCGGCCCAGGGGTCATTACCTTTATCCAGGCGTTCATGAATATTAGAGGCAGACCAGCGAGCACTGCTTTTCAGCGATGGCAGTTCTTCCCATGCCAACGGTACAGAAACGCCCAATCCGGGGCGTGCACGTACTGACCAGGCAGATACGGTAGTGGCTCCGAACCCGTTGCGCAGGTAATCGATAAATATCTTTCCCACCCGGTTACGCGGGCCGCTTTTTGCCGCGAAACGTGTCGGTATGGTTTTAGCCAGATGCTGTACGACGGCCTGAGAGAAACCTTTCACCGTATCCCAATCACGCAGCCTCCGGATCGGCACGATGATGTGCAAGCCTTTGCCCCCACTCGTTTTCAGGAAGGACTTCAACCCCAGTTCCTGGAGAAAGACATTGACGAGCTGTGCGGCCTCCTGGATGAGCGGCCATTCGACTCCGCTGCCAGGATCCAGGTCGAACGTGATTCTGTCAGGCTTATCGATGGCATTCCGGGTGGCATTCCACGTATGGAACTCGATCACGTTCATTTGCGCTGCGGAAAGAAGGCCTTCAGCAGTTGAGATTTCGAGCAGCGGAGGGTGGTCGGGGTCGAGCGATGGGTCAAGCTGGTCAACCCCCGGCATGTTCTCTTTCTCCCAATGCTTCTGAAAAAAGAGCTCACCCGATACCCCCTGGGGCGCTCGCACGAGCGAGACCGGGCGCCGCGCGAGATGGGGCAGCATCAAAGGGGCTACCAGGGAGTAGTAGCGTATGAGATCGATCTTTGTAAACCCGGTGGATGGATCGATCACACGATCCGGGTTCGTCACTTTCAGGGATTTTGGTATGGAGCTTGCAGGCGCAGGGTTCGTGGCAGAATGCACAGGCTTCTCGCGAACGATGACATCTGCCTTTTTGTCCGATCTCAAACCGTGGAATACAGAGTGGCGAATGTGACCACCTCGCGTCCATTCACCAAAGGAGACTTCCGCGATCAGCCGGGGTTCGACCCAGTGCGCATTTTTATCGATGCCACTCGCTTTCACAAAAGGACAATCCGTCGAAGCAATCCTGTCCAGCTTTGCCCTGAGGTCATGCAGCGTCTTGTCGCTGAATCCCGCGCCTACATTCCCTGCATATCTGAGTTTTCTATCTTCATCATAATAGCCAAGCAGAAGGGAGCCTATACCCTTCCGCGTACCTTTAGGATCTGTATACCCGCCAATAACGAATTCCTGCCGGTTTTTACATTTGAGCTTTATCCAGTCTTGAGAACGACGCGAGACATAAACCGAAGTTTTGCGTTTGCCGATCACGCCCTCTAGCCCAAGCCGGCAAGCGGAATGGAGAATTTCTGCTGGAGAGGCATCGAAAACGTCGCTGAAGCGTATTTCGTTGGGGGTGGGTGCCTCAAACAGCTTTTGCAGTAACGTGCGACGTTCGATAAGGGAAGCGTCCCGCAAATCATATCCCTCGTAAAAGGGCACATCGAAGAGATAATAGATAATGCTCTCGGTGTGCGCACTGTCGAAGGCGTTCTGCAACGCCTGGAAATCGGGAATGCCATTTTCATCCAGCACCGCAATTTCGCCATCGAGCCACGACGATTTCAGTTTGAGCTTTCCCAGCGCTTTTATCAGATGCGGCAGCTTGTGAGACCAGTCATTTCCGTTTCGCGTTATAAGGCGAACTTCTTCTCCCTCTATCCTGCTTAACATCCGGTATCCGTCGAACTTGATTTCGTAAATCCACTCTTCCGGATCGACAGGAGGTTCGTCCACAAGCGTGGCGAGCTCCGGCGACAAAGTGCGCGGAAGGTCGGCCTTACGCGCATTGAGCGGCAAGGCTGTTTTTGTTCTCTTCCGCGATATCGAGCTGCTTTTGGCTGATCCCCTTCCCGACGTTACAGGGGCTTTGGAAGCCTCTGGCAGATCAAGTTCAGCCACGCTGTCCGGCATTTCGTCCACCACGCTGTACTCCTGCGATGACCGGATATATTCATCCTTTTCTTTTATCAACAGCCAGGGTTCCTGCTTTTTGTCTTCCTCCTTTCTCATGCGCACCAAGGCCCAGTGCCCTCTCAGCTTGAACCCGTGCAGCTCGAATTTCAGCTTGCCTGCACGATATCCCTTATGCGGATCCTCCAGCGGAAGCCATGTTCCCTTATCCCAAATGATGACTTTACCGGCACCGTACTGCCCTGGAGGTATCTCGCCTTCAAAACTGTTATAGGAAATAGGATGGTCTTCGACGTGGACTGCCATGCGCTTGTCATTAGGGTCGAAGCTGGGCCCCTTCGGCACGGCCCAACTCTTCATCGTTCCCTCCAGTTCCAGCCTGAAGTCATAGTGCAGACGCGTTGCCCAGTGCTTCTGGACAACAAATGACAAAGCTTTGGAATTATCGCTGGCGCCCCTGCCTCCGGCACTACCGGTGGGTTCGGGTGTTACCGAGAAATCACGTTTCGCACGGTAGGTTTTAAGCGAGTCCTCATTTCTCATTCTATGGAATCCGCCCTATACTGCTCGACGCTTGTGCGCGCCACGAGCAGGTGGAGACGGGGTAGCCCCTGCCTTTGCGGGTTTTCTGGCAGGTTTCTTGTCGCCATCTTCCTTGTCTGTGCGCTTCTTCAGGCTGCGCTGGAGCAATTCGGTGAGATCGAGTATTTGCGCACCTGTACGCTGCAACTCGACTTCTTCCGGCTGTGCCACGGTCTGTATGTCGCCCGTTTCGACCTTCTCATTCACGAGTTTCATGATTTCGTCCTTGAACGAATCGTGAAATTCATCCGGGTCCCATTTGCCGCTCATGTCCATCACCAACTGCTCAGCCATTTTTAATTCTTTATCAGTGATGCCGACTTCCTTGGCGCTCTCAGCGGGAAAGCTCAGGTTTTCCCAACTGCGGATTTCATCCCCCCAGCGCAACAGATTGAGAACCAATGCGCGGCCAGACGGAATGAGAGCTGCAAGATGCTGCTTTGTTTGAATAATCACTCGGGCAATGCCGACGCGCTCAGTCCTGGCCAGGGCTTCACGCAAAAGCGCATAAACTTTTTCGCCTTTATTAGCGGGCGTGACATAGTAGGGACGCTCCAGATAGATGAAGGGAATATCGGTTGCCGGCACGAACATTTCGATCGCAATCGTCTGCGTGGCCTTAGGATAAGCGGTCGCAATCTCCTCCTGACTCAAAATCACGTAATGCCCATCCTCGTACTCGATTCCCTTGACGATATCTTCCTTATCGATTTCTTTTCCGGTTCTCTTGTTGATGCGCTTATAGCCAACTGGATCCATGCTTCGTTTGTCCAGCCAGTCGAAATTCAAACCCTGCTCCGTCGTTGCGGTATGAAGAGCCACAGGAATATGGACCAGCCCAAAACTGATGGCACCCTTCCATAAAGCCCGGGTTGAAGTAGATGCAACCATGATTGATTCGATAGAAGTGAAACTATTTCAAGAGGTAATACCAAATCCAGATCATGCCCTTCCCTTCCCCGGTTGTATGTGCGATTGCGCACCCTGAAAGGTCTGAAAGGTACGAGCTTTCCCCACTCTGTTTGTGTTCTTTCGAACGGAACAGTTGATCTAAGGATGAGATGATATCAGTTCAAGGCGAAAGCGAGCCGAAAGCGACCCTTGAGCCTCGAGCAAGGAGACGAAGAGAATATGTGGGACAACATGCGATTTCTTGCCTTTGATACTTTTTATGCATTGAATTTAACATAATACATAATAACTACATAATATTGATCGCAGCACAGCTTGTTTTCATGAGAGTGAAATAGATATGGACTATGTCAATCTGTTACAGTGGCCCGCCATGGTAATCAACATCCTTGCGGTCTGGCTCCTGACTTATCAGGCCAAGCGGATGCGGCACGCCGGTTTTTTGTTTTCTCTCCTCAGCAATGTGTTATGGGTGATCTGGGGATGGCATGTCCAGGCGTTCGCAGTTCTCGGTCTCCAGTTTGCCCTGGCAACAATTAATATCCGTGGCGTTCGAAAGACCGATTGAATAATGCGGAGTACCACAAGCACGACCTGTTCGCAATTTCACCTTATCCGCCCCCAACACTCCCTGGCCCGCTTTCATTCCCTGCCGCTTTCATTCCCTGCCGCTTTCACTCCTGCCCTTTTCCCCTGCAATACGCTGTCACTGCATGCAATCTCGTCAGGAAAATTCCTTGTTGATGTAAGGGTTTTTCAAGACCGTGTCCGTAATTTGGGTTATGATACTCGGCAATCTGCAAATCCAGTTTATGCGAACTCTCCTTGCTTATTGCATGCTTTCCCCGAGACGTACTGTGTACGTCCTGGCTGCGCTTTTGGCAGCAGGCATTGCAGAAGGAATGAGCCTCACAGCCCTCCTTCCACTTCTTTCGATCGCTGTCGGCGATTCCGCCAATACGGACATGGGTCGACGCATCGTCGACGTCCTCCAGGGTATCGGCATTTCACCCACGATAGGCATCATGCTGCTGATCATCGTGGGAGGAATGATCCTCAAAAGTATCATATTATTGGTGGCGAACAGGCAGGTCGGCTATGCGGTGGCCCATGTGGCAACCACCCTCCGCCTAGAACTGATCGATGCGTTGCTTGCCAGCCGCTGGCAGTATTACCTGCGCCAACCGATGGGTTCGCTTGCCAATTCCGTCGCGACCGAAGCATACCGGGCGGCCAACGGCTTTGAGCACAGCGTCACCGTACTCGCGCTGGTCGTACAAGTCGTCGTCTACGGAACCGTGGCTATGTTTGTTTCATGGGAGACCACCCTTACTTCCATTCTGGTCGGCGCCGTCATGATGCAAGTGCTGCACCAGTTGATCCGCGCCACGCGCAAGGCGGGCACCAGACAGACCCACCTGCTGCGAAACCTGCTGACGTATCTTTCGGATGTGCTCGTTTCGGTAAAATCGCTTAAGGCCATGGCGAGAGACAATGTAGCCGAAGCGATCCTTCGCGACCAGACCAAGCAACTGGAAAAGGCTACCCGCAGAGAAATCATCGCTCGTGAAGCGCTGATGGCGCTGCAGGAGCCCATCCTCGCCACACTCATGGCAACTGGTCTTTATCTGGCTCTGGAAATATGGGGCCTCTCACTGCCCTCGGTGATGGTGATGGTCTTTCTTCTGACCCGGCTGCTCAGTTTGCTCAACAAGACGCAGAGGAAATACCAGAACCTGATGGCGCAGGAAAGCGCTTACTGGGCCTTGCGCAGCGCTGTTGCGGAAGCACGCGCCGCAGCGGAAAGAACATCAGGTACGCGCGAACCGATGCTTGAAAAAGGCATCAGCGTGCGCCATGTCTATTTCGATTATGACACGAAGCCAATTTTTCAGGACCTGAACCTGGAAATTCTGGTCAAGTCGTTCACCACAATCGCTGGGCCATCGGGAGTCGGCAAGAGCACCATGCTGGATCTCCTGTGCGGACTGGCGGAGCCAAAGTCCGGAGAAATCCTGGTGGATGGCGTACCCATGCGTGACATCAATCCCCGTGCCTGGCGCCGCAAGATCGGATATGTCGCTCAGGAGAATGTCCTGCTACATGACAGTATTCTTAATAATATTCTCGTCGGCGCACCCGACCTGACCGAAGCGGATGCGGAAAGAGCATTGCGCCACGCTGGAGCATGGGATTTCGTCAGTGCGCTGCCGGAGGGTCTGCATACGATTGTCGGCGAGCGGGGAGGGTTGCTATCGGGAGGGCAGCGCCAGCGCATTGCGATTGCCCGGGCGCTCGCGCACCGGCCTCTCTTTCTGGTATTGGACGAACCGACGAGCGCGCTCGATCCGGAAAGCGAACGGCTCGTCTGCGAAACGCTGCGAAACCTGACACAGGAACTCACGGTCGTTGCCGTCTCTCACCAGCCCGCGCTGATCAACGCGGCGGACGTAATCTTTACCCTTTCCGAAGGAAAAGCGGAACGGGTGCAACCGGCGGAAGCAGTTCGTCACGCACCCGCCGAGCGGGAAATTTCCCCGTTGCCTCGCAGGGAAGCAGCTTCCGTTTCCCGTTAAGCGTCACCAGACACCTTCCGCCCCGAACCTTCGTCTCTGTTCGCCCTGATCCTGAGCCCTGTCGAAGGATCGGAGGGTCGAACGGTGTGTTCAGGACTGGCCCCTTCGACAGGCTCAGGCAGGTGTGCCGGAGGTTGAACAAGGAGAAAGAGATCAGTCCTGTCTGGCGAAGACAAAACACGTTTCACCCCAATTCCTGGTAGTTTTGAGTTTGACTTTTAAACCCGCCTGCTCCATCAGTGCTACCGCCTCCTGTTGCTCCTCGACTGTTCCCAGCTCCACGATGACAGATCTCAGCGCTGGACTCCTGAGCACATTCCTGGCACCCTGGATAATGGGAATCTCGATGCCGTCCACATCGATCTTGATGTAGTTGGGATAGGGAAATCCCCATTTCGAGCATAAGTCGTCGAGTGTTACGCCGAACATGCCCTGAATGTGCGTGGCGGGTATTTTCATATTCTTCAAGTCTTCTTTTCCGAACTGGGAACGGTTCCCGCCGCCTATGAATTTGGGAATATAAAGTTTCGAAAAGCCCTCCTCTCCGGAAACAGCCACGCAATAGGAGGTAATATTTTTCTCAAGTTTGTTTAGATAAATGTTTTTATTCAATAAATAATAATTGGCGCACTGCGGTTCAAACGAATACACCTGGATGTCCTTCCCGTATTTCTTGGCGGGGTACAAGGAATATTGACCGATATTCGCACCCAGATCAAAGAAGCAGGATCCCGATTCAAAACTGTCAAGCCAGTCAAGGGTATCAGGTTCTTTCATTGAATACGTTTTTGCCCGCTGAAGGGTTCGAAAATTGTCCACTGCGATACGGATGGGTTGGCCCTTGACATTTACTTTTGTATAACCGCCCTTCAATCCGTAAAGCGCTACCGCGCACCCGGATAAAACATTTATGAAAAATGAAGACATGTGCGCCACCGTAACTTTGTTAGTAGGAAGAAAACAGGTGAATGGCGAAGGATATCCGGTTTATGGTCCCAGTCGAAATATTTTTGCTGTAACTCGCTGGCGGATCATCAGCATGGTGAGCGACTCCACTCTACAGCTAATAATTCGTCATTTCCGCGGAAGCGGAATCGCCATTTGATAGTTTCCGGACTCCCTCTTTCCAGGGAATGACGAAGGGGAATTGCCGTCGAGCAAAATCGTGTCTTATCCGCGGGGCGAAATCCAGTCGTTGAGAATGTCCGTATTGTAGGAAGAGCCGGCCTCTGCGAGAATCGTTGAAACTTCCTTGATGCTCACACCCCTTCTTGTCAGCACGCTTTTTTTGAGAAACGGGAACTTAAGCTCGGTAATAAGCGGTTTCCACAGGTGAAAGGTTGGCTCGATCCACCCGATCGGCCTCTGATAGTAATCAGTTTGAGTAAGAACCTGTTCCAGGCCGTAAAGCGCTGCAGGACGAAAGCGACGGCTGAGAAAGCGGGAAAAACCGACTTCGTATCTCCGGATAATTGCCATCTTGAATTCCAGAACCTCGATTTCCGCAAAGAAGTGAAGAAATTCTTGGGAGGACACGACTTTTTTCTTGCAATAGAGAAAATATGATTGCAAGTGCGGATAAAAGCGAAAAGAATCGGTCATTCCCACGATATCAGCCTCGCTGCCTTCGAGCCTGGCGATGATATTGGCGATGCTGAAAAACGGACCCAGTACGCTGTCGTTGGCTAATAGAAGACCGCTGTGCTCGCGATATTCGGGGTATTTTTCCAGCGCAGTTTTCCATCCATAAAAATCGTATCCTTTATTCTCACGGTTTATTATTGCCACGCAGCATCGGGACAATTTTTCCAGGTCAGTTCCGGAAATCATGCTGCTCGAACTGATGAATACGATATCGAAGCCGGCCAGCATCAGAGCGTTGAGGTAGTAATACACGTTCTCCCTGACAACGTTATCCCTGTCAAAGCTGCAAAAAAGGCAAACAGGACGATCATAACGGGGTGATATAGCCTTTTCGTACAACCTGACCAGCGGCTTTTCATCTGCCTTCTCTCGCTTAAGCAGATAAAAGGACAGGTCCCGTGCATACTTCAAGTCTTTGAGGACGCTCTTCACCGCCCACTTCATCGGTAAGGCGCGGTTGAGCCTGCCCGGCAATTTAGGTGGCTCCTCAAGCGGGATTTTCATGAGCGCGCGCCCCCCAACATGGCAGTCAACGTATCCAGCGTATCAGCTTCGCTCACTTTTTTGTCATCGCGGATACGGAGCATACGAGGAAATCGCACCGCGACACCCGCCTTATGCCGTGTCGATGGCGCGATTGCTTCAAAACCGATTTCAAAAACCATTGCAGGTGTAACACTTCTTACCGGCCCGAATCTCTCTACTGTTGTTTTACGGATTATCGCATCGACCCGGGCAATTTCACGGTCGGTCAATCCTGAATAGGCTTTTGCAAATGGCACCAGCTGACGATCGGGAGCAGAGGGATCCTTATCCCACACCGCGAAGGTGTAATCGGTAAAGAGCGAGGCGCGCCTGCCATGCCCCGGTTGAGCATACACCAAGACAGCGTCCACGCTGTACGGATCGACCTTCCATTTCCACCAGATACCCTGTTCCTTGGTGCGGCCTATGCCGTATTGCGCGTTTATCTCCTTGAGCATCAAGCCCTCCACCGCCTGTGCGCGCGAACCTTCCCGGACAGCATGCAGTTCTTCCCAATCGGAAGCGTGGATCAGCGGAGTCAATATGAGGCTCTGGGAATCAATACCTGTTACCGCTTTCTCGAGCAGGGCGCGACGCTGATGCTGAGCTACCCCACGCATATCGCGCCCGTTGTATTCCAGGAGGTCGAATGCCATGAACACGGCAGGCAACTCGCTCAGCATCCGGGAAGACAATGTCTTGCGGCCAATGCGCTTTTGCAGGTCTGCGAAAGGCGCTGGCTTCCCGTTTTTCCATATCAGAATCTCACCATCCAGTACTGTGCCATCGGGCAGCAGGATGCAGCTTATTTCGGGGAAACGATCTGTAATGAGATCTTCACCACGAGACCATAGCCACCTCTCCCCATCTCTTTGCACCAACTGGGCACGAATACCGTCGTATTTCCATTCGATTTGCCAATGTCTTATATTCCCCAATGTTTG
>DATEEZ010000071.1:0-6275 GCA_035280905.1 Nitrosospira sp. | reverse complement strand
ACCTTTGCAGCCGAATCCAAGGGAGTCGCGCCCGTGGGAAGAGGCTTCGGAGGAGGTGAGACCGAAAGAGGTCAGGCCGGGAGAAGAGAGGAATTCCTTCGAGGGCAGGCGCCGGTTGGGCAGGAAGGCGCGGAAGGAGCGGGCCGACAAAAGCCATGAAAACAAGGAACGATTGAGCATGAGCAGTTACGAGGGGCGCTCCAGGCAGCGCCAGGAGAGATGGCGTAAGCTCCAGATGCAAAGCGAATTGTATCAAGCCGGGCGTGTAAGATAACTTTGCAGCATTGGAAAATGCAGCATGTTGTCTTCAGTCACCGATTCCGGTTTCCAACTTTCGCACCACCCTATGGAATAAAATTGATTGAAAATTCGAAAGAATTTAAGGTGTAGTACATTCATTTTTAGGGCAATGTTTAAGACTGGATACCCGCTCGCGCAGGTAGACGCCGTGTTGATGGGTTTGTAAGGGGGGCAGTAGGTCAGGTTCTGCCTAATAACTTTGTCATTGTTCGGCCACGTACGCTTTCATGGATTTATTTCAGACGGACCGCCTTTCGTCGAAGGCGCTCAACAGTTTTTTTATCAGTAAAAGCAGGCAGGTAAATTCTCCGGTATACTCTAGAACATTATGCCCGAAAACCTGTTGATCATTACCTCTGCCGCGATTCTGCTGGTCACCATGGCTTACCTGGTGATCAGGCTCGGCATTCTGTCGACCATGGTGCGCGAACTATTGGGACAGCAGTCAAGGTTGATGGAAGACAAGCATCGGGACATGCTCAAGGATTTGCATGAAGGGCTGGTGAACCAGGGCAACCGGCTTTCCGAGGCCTTGGGCAGGAATTCCGACCAACTGCGGGGAACGGTGGAAGCGCGGCTGGACCAGATCAGTGGCCGGGTGGCGGAACGTCTCGACGAAGGGTTCAGGAAAACCAACGAGACTTTCACCAGCGTCATGACGCGGCTTGCGACCATCGATGAAGCCCAGAAAAAGATCGATAGTCTGACCACCAATATGGTGAGCCTGCAGGAACTCCTGGGCGACAAACGCTCGCGCGGCGCATTTGGCGAAGTGCAGCTGGAAGCGCTGGTTCGCAACATCCTTCCGCCATCTGCGTATGAAATGCAGCATACGCTTTCCAACGGCAGCCGCGCCGACTGTGTGCTGAAACTGCCGCCCCCTACAGGTATGGTCGCGGTCGATTCAAAATTTCCACTGGAGAATTTTCATCGCATGTTCGATCGTCATGCTGATGACACGAGCCGTGCGCTGGCCCAGAAGCAGTTCAAGGCAGACGTGAAAAAACATGTGGATGACATTGCTGGCAAATATATCCTGCCGCCCGAAACCTGCGATGGGGCGGTGATGTTCGTACCGGCGGAGGCTGTTTTCGCCGAAATTCATGCCTACCATTCAGACATAGTTGACTACGCGATGCAGAAGCAGGTCTGGATAGTTTCGCCTACAACCCTGATGGCGGTGCTGAACACGGCGCGCGCAGTGCTCAAGGATATCGAAACCCGCGAGCAGGTACACATCATCAAGAACGAACTGTCCAGGCTGGGCAAGGATTTCGCGCGGTTTGACGAGCGCATGAAAAAACTTGCAGACCATATCCGCCAGGCCAATCAGGATGTCGAAGAGGTGCATGTTTCAAGTCGGAAGATAACCCAGCGTTTTGCCCGCATAGAGGCCGTAGATCTCGAACCGGCTCAACGGGAAACGGAAACATCGGTGCTGGAACCGGCGGATGAGGGAATCTCCAGATAAGCTGCTGGCGGCACCACCATGCAGGAGGATATATCCAGAAAATCCCCCATGCTCTCGAACATCAAAACCTGGTATCGCCGCCGGATCATCGAGAATCAACCTGTTCCCGATGACATCTGGCAGAATGTGATAACACACCTGCGGTTCCTCCGCACGCTCGACCCGGTTGAACTGGAGCGCTTGCGGGAATACGTCATACTGTTTCTCCACGCCAAGCAAGTCAACGGTGCCCACGGACTGGTGATTACCGATGAAATGCGGGTGCTGATCGCGGCACAGGCGTGCATTCTGATCCTGAATCTCGATCTCGATTATTACGATGGCTGGGTCGAAATCATCGTTTATCCCGGCGAATTCATCCGCGATTACGAATATGTTGACGAAGACGGCATCGTGCATCATGCAATGGAGCCAGCATCCGGCGAATCCTGGCTGGGCGGACCGGTGATTCTCTCATGGGAAGACACGGCGGGTGCAGCCATGGCAGGAACGGAGATCAGCCAGGGATACAATGTTGTCATACACGAATTTGCCCACAAGCTGGATATGTTGAATGGGGAGGCCAACGGTTTTCCCCCTATACATCCGGACATGAGTCGGCAGGCATGGAGCGACGCATTCAGTAAAGCTTACGCGGATTTTTGCAGAAGTATCGACGAGGGGGAGGTGATGGAAATCGACCCTTATGCAGCCGAGAGTCCAGCAGAATTCTTCGCCGTAATCAGCGAAGCTTTTTTTGAAATGCCTCTTTCTGTCAAGACACACTTCCCGGTAGTATATGAACAGCTCGTGCTGTTTTATCGTCAGGACCCCGCACAGCAATGGAGCGAACCTTGAACGAACATTTCATCAGTGGCGACATTGGCGGGACCAAGACCTTGCTGCAAGCGGCGGAACTGAAAGACGGCGATGTCCAAGTGTGTTGCGAACGGCGCTATGAGAGTACTGCCTATTCGAGTTTTTCCGATATGCTCGGGGACTTTATGGATGAAATCTCCACGCTTGATATCGATGCCAATCCTGGGAGCGCCTGTTTCGCGGTAGCGGGGCCAATTGCCAGGCAGGAAGTAGCTCCCACAAATTTGCCTTGGGTTATAAGCTCGGCGAAGCTTTCCAAAGAATTTTCCATTCCCAAGGTCAAGCTTATCAATGATTTTGCAGCAGTCGCATCGGGTGTGGGTATCCTCCCAGAAAATGACCTGATGACGTTGCAGGCAGGTCAACCTTATGTCGGACGCATGCGAGTCGTGCTGGGCGCAGGTACCGGGATGGGGGTGGCATGGCTCGCCTGGCAAGATGAAGGCTATTCATCACTGCCCACCGAAGCTGGACATATTGATTTTGCACCGGCCAATGAGTTGCAGGACCGGTTGTTGCATCACCTGCGAAAGCGGTTCGGCCATGTCTCGGTCGAGCGCGTACTATCCGGACCGGGGCTGACAAATGTTTTTCGTTTTCTGCAGGAAGAATCGGGTGACAGCTGCGAACGGATGCCACTGCAATTGGAAGAAGATAATGCCGCTCGTATATCCGGTCTCGCCTTCAACCACAAGCATCCGGTAGCAGTGAAAGCAATGGATTTATTTGTTGAGGTTTACGGAGCCTATGCCGGCAATCTGGCCCTTGCGGGCCTGTGCCGCGGCGGTGTGTATGTGGCGGGAGGGATTGCGCCAAAAATTATCGACAAGTTGAGAGAAGGCAGCTTCATGAAAGCATTTCGCGACAAGGGACGCTTTTCCAAGCTAATGGAGGAAATTCCGGTACATGTGGTGATGAATCCAAAAGTCGGATTGCTTGGGGCTGCGGAAGAAGCGCGAAGAATGCTGGGCGAGGTGTAAAAACTAGACAGAAACATTGGGAGTGTAGATTTCTGGTCAAACAGGTGCAGGCATGTGCCTGTCTGTCACAAGACGAGATTCCGATTGTTGATCGATTGAATGAGTAAACATGAGCAAGGCATTTATCAGAGAAAGCGAGCCTGACGACCTTGAAGAAGAAGGCAATGGCGATGCTCTGCCATCATTACCTTCCGGTACAAAAAATTACATTACCCCGGAGGGGCATAAGCGGCTGATGGACGAGTTTTTATGGCTGATGAACAGGGAACGCCCCCAGGTAACCGCGACGGTTTCCTGGGCTGCCGCAAATGGTGACCGTTCTGAGAACGCCGATTATATTTATGGAAAAAAGCGTTTGCGCGAAATCGACCGGCGCATTCGATTTCTGACCAAGCGGCTGGATATGGCGGAAATCATCGATCCTTCCATGCCGCGGGAAGATGAGACGCGGATATTTTTTGGCGCCACTGTTACCTATGCCAATGAGAAAGGTGAGGAGAAAACGGTTTCTATCGTAGGTGTGAATGAGATCGATACCACCAGGGGTTACATAAGCTGGGTTTCCCCGTTAGCGCGTACATTGATCAAAGCGCGCGAAGGTGATGTGGTGACATTACATGCGCCTGGGGGGACAGAAGAACTGGAGATTCTGGAAGTCAGATATCAGACCATCCCCATGGAACCGTTCGGGAATGGGAGGGCGATCGCAGATCCCGCCGATGACTCCAATCCTCAATGAAGTTTATTACCTCTCGCGACAATCCCACCTTCAAAGAACTGGTTAAACTGCAGGAATCATCCCGACAACGGAGAGTGGACGGCTTAACGCTTCTTGACGGCGTTCATCTGGTTGAAGCTTATTTTGCGCTGGGAGAGCCAAAAAAGCTGGTCGTGAGCGAGACCGGGCGTGAAAACCCGGAAATCAGATTCCTGCTGGAAAAAGTGACAAAGGTGACAGAAGGCAGCGTCAACCGGGAAGCGATAGTGATAGTTTTACCGGACTCGTTGTTCCGCGACGTTTCCACAGTAAAGACCGCAACCGGCCTCATGGCTGTGGTACAGATCCCTTCTCCTGAAGCCATTCCAGTGCAAAAGGAGCGGAAGGAAGAAAGCTTCTGCGTACTGCTTGAAGCCATACAGGACCCCGGCAACGTAGGCTCCATATTGCGTTCCGCTGCCGCCGCGGGAGCAAGCGATGTTTATCTGTCCGAAGGTTCCACGGACGCGTGGTCGCCAAAGACGCTTCGTGCCGCCATGGGCGCACATTTTCTTGTTCGAATACACGAAGGCGCCGACTTGGCAGGGGTTGCAAGCGCATTCAGAGGCAAGGTAATCGCAACCATCCTGGGCGCGAAAAAAAGCCTTTACCAAATGCAATTGACCGGCCCAGTAGCCTTCGTGTTCGGGAACGAGGGTGCCGGCTTGACGGATGAGTTGCTACAGGCTGCCCATGAACGGATTACTATCCCGATGCCGGGAGGTGCAGAGTCGCTGAATGCGGCGGCTGCGGCAGCAGTATGTTTTTTTGAGAGGGTGAGGCAGATGGAAGCGGGAATCGCATAAGCCCCCGCTTTTTATTACTCCCTCCTCATGCCGTTAATATAGCTGCTATAGCAGCTTCCGGCAGCTGTCTGACTGGTGGGGTTTAACCTTTTCCCTCGGAATGATCCAGCCAGTTTTCCAAACCTTGGGCATTAAGCTCGACATCCAGATTCAGCAGATCGCGAATTTCTTCCTCCCGCAACTTGCAGCCATGGACGACGATCCGGCGCAACAACAGCTCGCCAAGTTCCTCTACCAACGCTGCATGCCTGTCAGGCACGTCGCGCAGCTTCCTGGCGATCGAAACATGCGCGTCAATCAGGGCATGCAGCTCGTCCGCGTGGCGCGGGAGATGCCCGATGCGGCCGTAATGCGTGAGGAAGGCGTAAGACGGGTTGTAGCTCATGAGTCGATCCAGTGAGGCATGCGCTGCAATGGGGTCGAACTGCACGGGAGTGGTCGTCGGAAACACGAATTCCATGCCATCTACATCGAATTCCCGATAGGAAAGGCCGAATGTGTCGCCGGTGAAAAAGGAATTGCTTCGCTCATCGAAGATGCAGTAGTGGTGACGCGCATGTCCCGGCGTATCGAGAAACAGCAGTGGCCTGCCGTTGAAATCCAGTCTGAATTCATCTGGCGCCTCAATGATTCTGCTCGCATCTATCGGATGGATATCCCCGTACATGCGCTTGAATTCCGCTTCGCCGTATACGGTCATCGCGCTCGCCACAAGACGCGCCGGGTCTGCCATATGGCGGGCTCCACGCGGATGCACCACCAGTTTGGCATTGGGAAGATGACGTATGAATTCCCCCGCTCCGCCCGCATGATCGAGATGGATATGGGTGACAAACACGTACGCTACATCTCCGGGAGCCAAGTTCTTTTTTTGCAGCACTTCCAGAACGGCGGGGACGGAAGATGAAGTTCCGGTATCCACCAGGGCAGCTTTGCCGTTTTCCACAATCAGATGAATTGCGGCCAGGCCGGGACGCAAATAATCAGCGTCAATGGCGCTGATGCCGTTTTCATAATCCGTGATGCCGGGAAGATGTGGAGCGTGCGGAGGCAAAACAGAGGACGATGAAGTCATTCCTGGCAGCGCGTCCGATGAGGATCGG
>DATEEZ010000070.1:0-12926 GCA_035280905.1 Nitrosospira sp. | reverse complement strand
AGCGGCAGGTCGCCGATGTTCAGGTGCTTGAATGTAAACTCCGGGGGGGCCAGCTTTATCAGGGCGTCAGCCAGCTTACGGTTGAATGATTCGCGGCGAAGACTACCTACCACAACAGCAATTTGATACTGGCCCATGTCAGATCTCCTTATAAAAAGAGGGCAAATGTGACCTGGTTTGGTCACCCCTGTGGTTGCGCAGGCTGAAGGTCGTGATGTTTGATTGATTGCCCGGCGGTTCCGGTCTGTTAGCTAAAAGACGGGCAGGACATAAAAATATCGTCTATATCGGTAATATAGCAGCAAAAGTCCACCCGTTCGAAGCTGGAGAAAAGGAGCTTGAAGAATTCCAGCGCTTATAGGTTTATCAGGAGGGAAACATGCTGGGTGACGGAAAACGGATAGTCCTTTCTTTTGACGATGGACCGGGGTCTGTAAGTGCACTGGAAAGTATCCTGGAAACGCTGCGCGAAAATGACATCAAGGCGGAGTTTTACGTTCTTGGCGATGAAGTCAGGCAATTTCCCGAGGCAACAAGGATGATTGCCGAGCAGGGGCATGATATCCAGAATCACTCCTGGAGCCATTCCAATCTCGCACGGGAGACGGAGGAGGAAGTGCGCCGGGAACTTGAACGAACGCAGGATATTATCGAAGAAGTGGCTGGCGTTCGACCCACCAAAATCCGTCCACCTTATGGGGCGGGCGGTTTTCGCCGCCATCTCGATCCCGAGCTTGTCAGGGTTGCCGAGGAGTTGTCCCTCACTATCGTCACCTGGGATATCGATACCGAGGACTGGAAAGCCCCTCAGGGGCTGGGTCAGGAAAAGATAGCCTATATCGAGGAGCAGTTTACCCAGATGCCACGCAGGGTCTCATTCAATGTCCTCATGCATGTACTTGCCGGAACAGCAAGGGATCTGCCATCTTTTATCTCCCAGTTGCGGGAATGGGGATTTACCATTGCAGAGCCCTGATTGCTGCTTCCATTCCTACCCAAGGCGCCTTTCACCGTTTGCATACCCGGCGCTGTTGGTATCGTTGCTGTTCTCTCCGGGAGTTTTAGCGCAGCAAAAGGGGGAGTTCGATTGCAGAGCGAGTGTCAAGTATGAATGCACCGCGGATCAATGCGAGCGGGTAACGGAGGATTTTCAGCACGAGGAGTCATTTCTTTATAACGCAAAAACCAGTGAGCTGTCGGCCTGCCTCTGGACCAATTGCTACTCGGCTAAAACCAAAGCTTTTACTGTGAAAGCAGGGGGTGCGATTACCGCTATCGGTCGGCTGATCCCGGTAGTTCATCCGAAAAACAAACCGCTTGTTGTCTCTCTGACCATAAAAACCAGCGAAATGGAGAGTGGCGCAGATGAAAAGAAGGCGCCTTTTACCGCCATCTGGGGTTACGGAGGTGACAGGCTCACCTTCGACATGGGTGAATGCGTACTCAAACCTCCCGCCAAGGGAAGTAAGGGATAGACCAGGGGAGCAGGCTGATCTGCTCCCTGTTTCTCTCTCAGAAAAGGAGGATTGTCATGACTACGGGCTCCAGGACTAATTGCGAGATCAAGAGCAGTGGCCAGCACGGATTCGTCCCTTCATCCGCTGTCCGAACTGGTGCGACCAGCATTTTACTTGCCCTTGCAACTGTTCTACCTGGTGAGAACTATCAAAGCTACTGTTCTCCCGCTGCTTTCTTGCCGAGGTAGGCTGCCTGGCCCAGGCCGAATATCGACAGTAGCGTCGCATCCACGTCCGGCATGGTAACCACCCGGCGGAATTCGATGTTCTCCATGAATTCGACCGCGGATACGGCATAAATGATTACCGTGAGGACGGTGATCGCCACCATCTGAAAATCTCCGAGATCCGGTCTATTGTTGTCGTCACAGATGAGATCGGTGGCCTTTGGTTTGACTGCAGGCTGTTTCAGTTCAGGTTTTTCATCCACCTTGCCGACTGTGATCGCTTTTGCTCCGGCAAATGTGAGGACGCTGATCCCGGAAAGAATGAGCAGATGTGGGGGAATATCCACTCCGCCTACATAACTCCAGCCTGCCGCTGCAATCCGGTGAGATACGATGGCGATATAGGCGCTGATAACCAGCCAGAACCAGAGGAACGTCTGGAACTTGGAGCTGCTGTAGCGGTTATCGCTTCCCAGGTAAAGATATGTAGGGTGTCCGCCGGTGAAAATGTACGCAAGGATGAAAAGTACAAAGACCGCAATGAGCAGTGATGCCCAGCGGGTAGCGCGCCCTACGGGTTCGCTCTGCCACTCGAGCGATTTGACGTGATTGACTTTAACTTGAGCGGTCTCATCGGATGAGTTTATGCCACCCTCGCGCACGTATATGGCCCTGATGCCATCGCTCTGTCGCATAGCGGATACCAGAGGCTTGAAATCGGCGCTTGTCTGGAGCGGTATGTTCACCTCGTACTCCCGCTTTTCAGGCAACTGCGTGCGTACAATGATCCAGGAGTCATCCGCCGCGATTTCCTTGATTGTGCCGACAATGGTTTTACCCACTATCTCGATATCAATGAGCGCATGACCCCTCGCACTCGGTACGTAGGTAAGTAAAACCAGGTCGCCTGAATTGGGCCACGCAGCCTTGAGTTTGGCCGACGCTTCCTGTCGCGAAGGAACAAATGTACGCACATCTCCGTTAACGGATTTAACCGCCAGGGGGTCGGCCTGAACGACAATGCCCTCGAATTTTACAGGAACAGGGGTAGGTGGAAACTCCTCTTGCTTCCCCGCCGGTTGAACCTGGGTCTGAGGTAAGAGTTGTCGCTGTGGCTGAGGCTGTAGCTGCGCTTTCAGGTCGGCATAGGCTTTCATTCGGCTCTGGCTAATACTGGATGGCGGAACAGTCTGCTGACCATAGGCCGAGGACGTGAGCAGAAGAAGAGCGAGGATAGACAGGAGTTTTCTATTATTCATGTTGTTAACCCATTTTGTCCCGCGAAACAGGTCTATGTTTTCAATTGCCTAAATAGTCATTATTGCCCCGTCGCCATATATTCCAGCAGGAGTAGAAGCCCGTAACCCCCGGATGGCAATGCGATTGCCGCTCCGAATATCGGATGCTGTGTGAAGGGGAGGAACGCTCCTCTTTTGTTATTTTTGATCGTATGAATCGCCCATTCGATCTGCTGCCTTTGTCTTGTTTCTTCCGGCGTCTGACTGGATAGCTGGACAAGCTTGCTCTCCAGGCGCTTGATAGCCTCCCGCCTGGCTTTTTCAGCCGACCTTCGCAATGCCAACGCATTGCCGACAACGAGGATTGCATTGAGAGAGAAGATAATGACCAGCGAGGCGGGAAATACCCAGTTATCGATATAACCATGGCGCGCAACAGCAAGAAGAACAATGATGATAAATGGGAAATAAAGAAAATTACCGATGACAGTCGTGCGCTCGGCAATCAGTTCGATGCCCAGCCATTCATCCATGTTCTCCTTGTTAATGCCGCTCTTGCTGGCTATTCTCCCGAGCGTGCCGGTAGGCCAATGGATTTTATTCGTGGCAATGCAATTGACCCAGCGCCGGCACAACCTTGTGGCATCCACCACATAAAATATCAATATCATCATGGCCGTGAGGCTCATGATTATGAGGGTATTGGTTATCAGGAAACAGCCCGAACCACGGCATGGGGTATTTGGAAAGCCGAACAGCATCATTATCAGCCAGGCAAAACCTAATGCGACTGCCAGTTGCGGGAGCCCGCGGATGGCGAAATTCTTCAGGCTGCCAAGGGAGATGTATTCTCGCCAGAGGCGAACAGCATCGATCTCGTCAGTGCTTTGTGGGCGCCATACGTGCAGTCCCAGAATGCGACGAATGGCTTCGGAAAAGATCCTGAATGGGAGTCTGATGTGACTGGGGCCTTTTCCAGGATCGGGTGAGGAAATATTGGTAAAACCTGTGCTTTTATCTCCGAGATCGAATTCGTGCGTTAGAACGTTTTCATTATTTTTCATCTTCCGCCAGGAATACCATAAAAAAAGCAGGCTCATAACCAGTGCGAGCAGGCGAATCGCTGCCGTTGGCCATGCGCTGATCCCTTCGGTCAGCACGAACGGTTCGCTTCCTGCGACATCGAGCGCCTTCCAGGGCACCCATTTGACCAGGCTCAAGCTTGCCGTGACTGTGACAGCCAAGCCTGCCCAGAATAATTTGGTCATGACCAAGTCATGAAAAAAATCGGCTACTCTGGTACTGATCAGTATGATGCCCAGAATGAGAATGATGATGGCGGCGAATGCTTCTGCCAGCCACCTGAGGTTTCGTTGGGTGTCGAAATAGGCGTCCAGGTCCGGGCGGGTAGGATGGATGCTTGCATAATTCGGTGATAGCAAGCGAGGATCGATGCTGATATCGAAAGCTCCAGTTCTTCCAATCTCGTACAACCTCGTTCCTGTATTTGCAAAAAAATTATCCGGCTCGCTATCTCTGTTCCCTTTATTCGCTTCTATGTTCAGCCTGACGCAATCGGGGCAATTCACTTCATCTGCATGAACAGGGGCGAGATGTCCGAGCGCCATCAAAGCTGCATAGAATAGAGATGTCTGGTAACTATCTCGAAACGGGGGAATGGGTATTTGCAGTTCGGGTTGCAGCTTCAGCCCGAAGTGTGAGGCGATGACAAGATTGTGGGTAAATTCCCATTGGGCAGGATACGCGAGCCTGGCATTGAGGTCGGTCGTGAAAAATATGGCACCTGGAAACTGCTGGCGAAGCGCTTGAAGAATCAGAAGTTTGTCATATACATCACTTCCCAGCACACCAATTGCCTTGAACTTTCCATTTTTGGCTTCCTCCTGTTTCAGCGCCTCCGCAAGTCTGACGAGATAGTCGATCTGGCTCCGTCCTTCAGGTCTTTGGTTCGCATCTCTCTTGGTTGCCGCCGCCCGTCCTTCGTACCATGCCTTGCCTTTCGCCAGAACACCCTCGGTATCTTTATCGCTGCTCCTGCCTTCCGTTTTGCTGCTTTGCGTGGCCGGTAGTTCGCCGTCAAGCCCTGCAAGATAGGAGTGATGCGACACCCATTCTGGCCATTCGTCCCTCCGCAGCTTATTCATTTCCGCCTCCAGCTCGGGGCCGGATTTGCCGGAGCCAGTTTCACTTGCCGCTACTGCCACAAAGGTGCGTGGAAGAGCCCGTCCGTACAGGGTATCCCACTCTGAAATCAGTGCCACCTTGAATTCGCAAGGTTCTTCCGTATCTTTCCCGGACTTGCTTCCTGAACAGTTCTTCAACTTGAGCTGGCGGCGGTCCAGTTCCTGAACCAGGTGCTCGGCCAGTACTGCGTCTGTGCCAATCGTCCTGCTGAAGTTTTTAATACCTGCGCATGAAAACAGGCGCTCCATAATCGCCGGATTCTTTGCAGTTCCCGTTTGTCCGCTACCGCCATTGCTGCTGAGTGTTCGACCGGGACAACTGCAGATCTTGTCGATTGCTTCCTCTGCTTCTTTTTCTGCTTTGCTTTTGTCAGGAAAGGGCGAATCGTCAAGCAGGAATGTGTCTTCCGCCGTCGCCCAGGGTGAATAAAAATGAACGTTCCTTAATGCATCGAATGGCGGGTCGGAGGAAGGGCATTGCCCTCGGGATTGCCTTGCCTCTTCGCCTAGCTTGTCTTTTACCTCCTGCACCATTGCTCGCAGGCCGGTAGAGAATCTGGGACCTAAAACGTTATATGTCAGTTGTATCTCATGTTCGTCAAATTTGCTGTCGAGATACCTCATCAACTCGTTTAGCGACATGAATGGGTTGCGGCCGAAATCCTGGGCTTTCAGCCATATGACAATAACATCTTTTTTGCTTTCCAGTTTTTCCTTGGGGATGAATAGCTCGGCAGGGATTACGACAGATCTGGTTGCTGCCATCTCTTGCTGGCCGCTCTGCTTTTTCTCTTTCGCACGATCCCAAACAAAAAAACGGATGTATTCGCCCGATTCCGGCGTGTACCCCGCCGCGCCCAACGCCGATATCAGAGCATAACGATCGTTGAGCCTGGTTTCCGCACCGCTGGAGTACGGGCTTCCGTCCACGAACACCGGCAAGACCTGGAGCTGGGATGAGATACCGGATTTTGCGAGAACTTCGACAAGCCTGGTTAGTTGATGGGGGCCATCGGCTTCTTCGCCTGTCTCCTTTGGTATTTTCGCTTCACCAAGCCGATATGCGTCTACCGCCTCGAACGGGTCCTGCCAGAGCCGCGATTGGACAATTCCCTCTTCCGCGAAAACATGGGAGCTGACTCCCTTGCTAATGGGCCGGGAGGTTTGGAGTGAGATTTCCTGGTAGATGAGGAAACTGCTGACCATCGCCAATAGCGCAAAGATTCCGGCGAGTGGCAGTTTTGGCTTCTCATCCTGTTGTTCCGCCATGTGATGAACCTTTCATTTGGCGGGGCAAGCGGCGGTTGACCGGTTTTAAGGCCGCGCCATAGCGAATTTGGGAGTCGGCAGTTGCAATTATGTATAGCACAAACGCCCATAAATGCTAAATAAGCGCGGTAGCTGAGCTGTTGACACAAGGGCAGAGATCTGAAGACGGGTGATAGCAGGAGGTGTATTGCTGACCTATCGCTTGTAGTCTTGACTGAAGGCTTTGACTGGAGATGCTGCGCTTTGAAAAACGTAAGCGGTGTTACATCCCCCAGGTTGTACTTTGGTCCAATAGGCAAGGCTGTTCAAGCTGGTAATATGCAAATCGGGGAAGCAAGGATGGATCGCAAACAGACAGCTTCTCCAGTGGCAGTAAACGAGGTAGAAGTAGAAGTTGATGTAGAAGTAGTAGAAGCAAACGCCGTTGGCCCGGCAGCAGGCATCCTGCTCCGGGCCTTTTCTTGGGTAACCTATAACCTTATCATTCCTTTTAAAACGTTCGCTGTGCGTATAAAAATCATAATTGTCGCTCTGGTGATTGGATTGGTGTGGAAGGGAGGAAAGGTGTCAGATAATGGCGCTAGCAGCACGGTGGTTTGGCCCCTTTTCACTGCAATGCTGGACGGGAAGGTGTGGGGGAAATAGGCGGTAGTTGGATTGGTAAAACTAATCCCGCCTGCTTGTCATACTGATTCCGGCATCGCACCGGATTTTTCGTCGTAGAAATCCCCGGCAGAGCCCGGTCTACTTTCGGATTGCGGTATCTTCGCTTACTGGCGCTGCAGTATGTCCCCTGCGTTGCTTATTCCGGCAAAAAACCGTACTCGACCGGGAACTTGACGTAAAAAAGGTCGATGTTTTCCGCTTGCAGCAGATTCATAAAACCTTCAGCTTCTTCTTTACTGAGGACAAAACTGACTTCCACGGGCAAGTCTGCCGCAAGTTCAAGAAAGGTTTCTTCGTGCAACACTCCGTGGCGACCGAAACCGGCCAGCGCCCGAGTTGCGGTACCACCATTAAAGCGGCTTTTTTTTGCGCGCTCCAGCAGCCACTCATACAGCAGTATGCCATTATGCTCGCGGTATTCGCTTACGTAGAATTTAAGAAAGACCCCTTGCATATCCTCCTCCGTTTGCTCCTCTCATTCCCGTACCATTCTTTCCCCGGATTCGGACAGTCCCCTTTCAATACTGCGCCAGCCATTTGATTGTCATTATTCCCAGTATAGTCATCACGAGGGAGCCAGCCAGGTGTGAAAATATGATGACAAACGTCCAGACATATTGTCCACGCAACAGCAGCGTAACGGTTTCGGCCGAAAAGGTGGAGAAGGTTGTCAATCCGCCGAGAAAGCCGGTGATGGCAAATAGCCTTGCCTCGGGGGGGAGAAAGCTATTGTGATGAAAATACTCGATCGCGATGCCGATAAGATAACCTCCGGTCAGGTTGGCTGCCAGAGTACCTAGGGGAAGGGTTGGAAACAGGGGGTTTAATGTCATCCCAAACCACCAGCGCAACCATGCGCCCAGCGCTGCACCCGCGCCCACTGCCGTGAATGTATAGACCCCCATTGTTTACATCAGTGTCTGCAAGTTCAGCTATCTTCCATCGAGCGGTTATAAAGTCCTTCCCGTGCCAAGCCATTTAACTGGCAACGCTTGAAAAACGCACGCTGTGCTTCAGCGACATTTTTTTCCTCTCCCTTCCATGCCGAAAGAACTGGCTCCTGAAGCGCTCTGCCGTAGGAGAAGCTGAGTTGCCACGGAGGGCTACGCTCTATCGTATTCATGATGTTGAGATGGTTGGTCGCATCCTCCGGGCTCTGGCCGCCTGAGAGAAATACGATCCCCGGAATCGCAGCGGGCACGTAACGGCGCAGACATCGAAGGGTCGCCTCAGCCACATGAGATGGGGTTGCCGGGTACGGGCACTTCTTTCCGTCGATGACCATATTGGGCTTGAGAAGCGTGCCCTCGAACAGTACGCCGTGCGCGCTTAGTTCGAGAAACAGGCTTTCCAGGGTTTCCGAGGTGACGATTTCACAGCGGTCGAGATCGTGTTCTCCGTCCATGAGGACTTCGGGTTCGACAATCGGCACGAGGTCGGCTTCCTGGCACAGCGCGGCATAGCGGGCGAGCGCGTGGACGTTGGCGCGGATGGCATGGGGCGAAGGGACGTCCAGTCCGTTGATCTCGATTACGGCCCGCCACTTGGCAAATTTTGCACCCAACTGTTTGTATTCCGCCAGCCGGTCGCGCAAGCCGTCCAATCCCTCAGTCACCTTGTTACCGGGTTGCAGTGCCAGCGGCTTGGCGCCCTTATCAACCTTGATGCCCGGTATGATTCCGCGGCCTGAGAGCAACTGTGGAAACGGTATCCCGTGCTTCGAGCTCTGGCGTATTGTTTCATCATAAAGGATGACGCCGCTGATGTAGCGTTCGATGCCTTCGGTGGTGAAAAGTATCTCACGGTAGCGGCGCCGGTTTTCCTCGGTGGATTCTACATCGATCGAAGCAAAACGCTTTTTTATGGTGGGGCTGCTTTCATCCGCTGCCAGAATCCCTTTCTGCCTGGCAACAATGGCCTCCGCCACTGACTTGAGTTCATCGACGTTCATGAGCTTATCCTCCTTAATAGGTGCAGATTCAGGATGGGTAGTGGGGCGATGTGATGCGATGTGATTTTTCCACCATGATTACCGGTTTATCGGACGGGCGGCGGCTCGAAAAACCCCAGTTGCCACACGATGAACAAGGCAATGAGGATTCCGATGATCAAAAGATAGAATGGCCATACCGTTCTTTTATCCTCGTAAGGATCCGCCATTGAGCGGCGAGCCCCTTCCGGCAAGCGGGCGAGCTTGGTAAGTGAGGTTCCAAACGGAATATTGATGCGTGCACGCCCGTTGATGGCCCATCCATTTGCGTCCAGAACCGGGCCGAGGTTGCGTTTTTTGAGCTTGAACCATGCGACCAGCATAGCGGGACCGGAAATCAGCAATATCAGGCCGATTATTGCAAGCGGTATCTGCCAGAACTCCAGTCCCAATATGCCCGTGACAATGGAAGCAACGACACCGCCGATTGCGCCAAGCGCAAGTCCTATCGCTGCAAAGATGCCGGCAAATTTGCCTACATCGAACGGTTGTGCGGGTGGCGGAGGAGGGGTGCCGGGGGTCGGCGGAGCGCTGACTCCAACCGCCGCCCCAGTTAGCTTTTCGTCCGCGGCGGCGGCTTTCCGGGCAGCCATTTTTTCCAGTTGCTCATTGATGAATTTCACCAGTTTTTTATATGGGGACCAGAAAGCCTGGCGGATGCTGATGGGGTGGTCGACGATCCGCACGATAGTAGCATCCCAATCCTGACCTTTTCGATCATAGAAAATGCCGTTCCGCCCCACCATCAGAAAATCGGAATCGCCGGCGGTAAAGGCTGCCGCGATACTCATTTTCTCGGTACCACCCTTACGTATACAGTCACAATACGCCAGATAGATCCCACTCATGCTTGCAAACTCCGCGTGCTTGGCAATGTCATCCACTTTCACGCACAGATCGCAGCTTCGTCCATCAAGGTATAGTGTCCCCAACTGGAAGAGCGCCCTATCCCTGCCCATATAAAAGCTGCGGAAGGATACGAAATTGTTGACCAGAGTGAACAGGTCACGGTTGTAGCGCAACAGTTTTTCCACCGAATGGATTGCCTTTACTTCCTCTTCTACCGCTTTATCCTGGCTGATCAGCCTATCGATCTCCTCTTTGTGCTTGCCGGTAGAAATTTCACGCAAGCGTGCCTCTCCAAGAGGTTCTGCAGAGCAGGCAGGCTTGTTTGCCTGCCAGGCTTCAAATGCTGCAAACCTGTTGCATAGCGCTACCCATTCCGAAAGCGATAAATTTTCTTTTTCACCAAGTGATGGCACGACCACGAGGTTGCGGAATGCATCGATTTCTTCTTGCCAGGCAGGATTGATCCCTGACACCAATGGCAGGGGTTTATCCGGCTCCACGATGGCCAGGGGAAAGCTGGCGATGTCTCCATTTTTTGCCGACAATGTTTGCGCAGCAATGCCTTTGTAGTCGTCAGCAGAGCGGCTCAAGGGAATGGCTGAGCGTATGTCATAAGCAGCCATTCGGCAGCGCGTGAAGTAATCGTTGATTTTCTCTTTGACCGCACGGAAGGCAGCGGCTGCCCCCTGCGTTTTGTCTCCCAGGAACCAGATACTGTCGTCACTTTCACCCTTGGTTTGCCAGGCGGAATGAGCTGCAACTTCGGCAAAGAACGCATTGCTGATTTCCTGGTTGATGCCTGACTTCCCGCTCACGTCGGTTACTGATCCACGGCACTTCATGATGTCTTCCACGGTTGCGCGCAGTGCTGGATCGGAAATCTGGCTCGCGATGATTACCCCATCGCCATTGAAATCCAGCCCTGCGACAAACTTCTCGATGTCAGCCATATCGGCAAGAGAAATTTCCGGCGCATCGGACTTGCCAAGACTGCTCAAAATGTATTGTGCTGATGCCAGCACCTGCTGCCCCTCTTCTGTGCTGTTGTCTATATCGGCCAGGGCAATAATGCCAGAGCCATTGACCAGTAAGTCTGGATTCCTCAGCAACTTACCTGCCCAGGCGATTGCTGCGAGCACCTCATTTGCGTGCACACGCCCGTCATCGTCATGGTCGATCAGATCGAGTGTTTTCGTGTCAAATTCTATGCCGCGTGTAGGGCAGCTCAACGCTACCCACAATTTCTGATCCAGGTCCTTTAATGCCAGCAGGTCGGCACCAGTATCAATTTGTACCTGATCAAAACCGCCCGCCCTGAAAAATTTCCACTGGTGCATGGTAGCCATGGTATCTCCTTTATTTTTTATTGGTTTTATCTGAACTGTGGCCTTATATCGAATTTATAGGCGTAACATGCTTGTATTACAAGATATATGGGTGGTAGTGCGGAAAAGCATTCCAAAGATGAAGATTGCGGCGACAGTAGGTATAACGCCGTATCCGGGAAAGGATTACGTTTACATTCACGCTAAACGCAATTGGCACCGTTCACAGCGTCGCACTTTTGAATCGGAGAGCTATTTTATGACGCTGCCGGTCATGCCGTCGAAACCCAGCTTTATCAGTGCCTTTCGCTCGGCTTCACTTTGGACGCCCAGTGCGATCGCTTTTATACCCAAGGTGTGAGCTTGCTCGCACAGATTTTTCAGGAACTTCTGGTTCGCTTTATTCTGGTTTATGCGGTGAATAAAGCTATCAGCTACTTTAAGATAGCTTAGCCCGGCCCCGGCGAGACTTTGAATGCTGTCGAGATGGCGCCCGAAATCCTCGATACCAAGGCGGCAACCTAACTGCCCAAAAATGTGGCAAAAATCGCGGAAGGCTTCGAACTTGCGAAAAACGCCGTATTCCGGCACTTCGATCCAGAGCCGCTGGCACAGTTCGGGATGCGAGCGCAGCAGTCCGTCAAGTTTGCTGCGGAACCGAAGGTCCGCGATCGTTTCAACCGACAAGTTAACCGCGATCTCGCCGGGATTCGATTGCAGGAATTCCAGTGCGTGACGCAATACCGCCACGTCAATGGGACCCGTTACGTTCAGGCGAGCAGCGATGTTGATAAAGTCGGACGCGTCCAGCCAGCCGCCTTCCGGTTGAGCTTGCATGCGTGCAACGCCTTCCTGATGAATTAACGCGCCAGTGGGGTCGACAACAGGATAGAAAGCGAGCATGAAGCGCTTGGCAGCTAAGGCATCACTGAAAATATGGCGCCAGTCAGCGATATTGAGGGTGGCTGGGGAAGGCTGTCCCGGTAGCCGGGCCGCGAGATGCCACGCGTTTACGCCGGTTTGCTCCGCCGTAGCCAGCGCTGCGTCTGCTCTGGAAAGAAGCTCGCTGAGTGTATCGCCGCGTTGGTAGGGGACGGCTCCGATATGGCAGAAATCAGTAATCTTGTCACCGTCTCGCAACGGGAGCCCGGCGAGCTCCTCAGCTAATCGAGTGGCGAATTTTGCCGCGTTTCTCATGTCCGGAGTGAGAAGCGCGAAATCCGAGCCATTCAGGCGCGCAGCAAGTGGCGGAGAAGATGTGATCTCTTCGAATTCGTCAGTGATGCCGCCGACCAGTGAACCGACCCGGTGAAGCAGTTCGTTTGCGCCAGCTCTGCCGAGTTTGCGGTTGATCTCTTCCAGATTATTGATGCGTATGAGGAAAAAAATTCCTCGCACGTCCTGTATTTGCCCTGCCGCTGCGTCTGCAGTTTCAGTTGAAGCGGAAGGCTTTTCCTCATGCAAGACAACTTCGCCATGTACACCCATAGGGTGATATTCTCCCTCGCTGGCCTCATCCTGCCCCGTGTCCTGCACTTCGCTGGCAGCCGCAGATTTCTGTTCTATTTCATGGCTCTCTTCCCTGCCAATTAAAATCTGGCTAAGCTGATTCATGAAGTACTCCCGCCTGGCCAAGCCTGTGACCGGGTCGAAGTTTATCTGCTTGTGCAAAGCTTCCAGGCGCTTGGCTTCTTCGACGCC
>DATEEZ010000069.1:0-10726 GCA_035280905.1 Nitrosospira sp. | reverse complement strand
CAAGCGTCATCGCGCCATGGGGGATGTGAATCTGCTGGTGGCCTATCTCGAGTTGGCCAAACGCGAATTAGGGGAAAAGCGGGTTCTGGACGAGGTTGCCGCCTTGCTGAAAGGGCCGAGCCTGCCCGCTGGCCTGGATGCTGCCTTTTTAGATGAGATTCCGGATAGTGCGGGCGTATATCTCTTCTATGGCGAAAACAACTTGCCGCTCTATATCGGCAAAAGCGTCACACTCCGCTCGCGTGTCATGTCGCACTTCAGCGGCGACCATGCATCCAGCAAGGCAATGCGCATCGGCCAGCAGGTATACCGCGTGGAATGGATAGAAACTGCAGGCGAGTTGGGCGCCCTGTTGCTTGAATCGAACCTGATCAAGGAACGCCAGCCGATCCATAACCGGCGTTTACGTTCTACGCGCACCCTGTTTTCCCTGAGCCTGGCAGGTGGACCCGATCAAGTTCCTTTGATAAACATCGTGACAGAGGATGACGTTGATCCGGCAATGTTCGACCATCTCTTCGGCTTCTTTCGCTCGAAAAAGGCAGCCACGGACGCGCTTCGCAAGATTGCCCTCGACAACAGGTTGTGTCCGCGCGCGATTGGAGTCGAGGGTGCCGGTGCCCAAGGCGTTCGTTTGCGAAGCCCGTGTTTTGCCCATCAGATTAAACGTTGTGATGGGGTTTGCGCCGGCAAGGAATCTCCGGAGCTTCACTATCTGCGTCTCAAACAGGCACTGATCCCGCTTCGCCTGAAGCCCTGGCCCTATCCTGGCAGAATTGGCTTTCGTGAATTTAATGAAGTTACTGCCCGCAGCCAACTTCACGTGTTTGACAAGTGGTGTCACCTCGGAACCGTGCAAAACGGCGAAGAGCTTGAGGATCTTTTACAGGCGCGCCCATCCCTGAGCTTTGATCTGGATGTATATAATCTCTTACAGAGGAGCTTGAGAAAGAGCCCGGCAATAATTTCCCTGGAATCTCCTTCTCACTCTGTTTGTCACTCGTTTTAATCCTGTTTGATTATTAAAAGAAGAAAGGCGAAGCCCGGTCTCGGGACCGTCAGTTAATTCGAGATATGGGTCACATCAACATAGTAACCGGTGGTGCCGGTTTCATCGGCAGTCACCTGGTGAGGCAGTTAACCGAATCAGATCACGTGGTCCGCGTAATCGAGCAACCGGGGGCTGAGGTGAACCACCTGCCGGCAGGGGTTGAGGTCGTCTACGCTGATATCCGCGATCGGACTGCGGTAATGCGGGCTTTGAAGGGAGGGCAATGCGTTTACCATTTGGCAGCCAATCCCAATTTGTGGGTGAGGGACCGCAGGGAGTTCGATACAACCAACCACGTCGGAACGGTCAATGTTCTGGAAGCCGCGATCGAAGCTGGTGCCGAACGCATCTTGCATACCAGCACCGAGAGCATATTGACCCGCGAGGGCGCTGTTGGTCTTATTAATGAAAATATCCGGATTTTGGAAAGTGATACGGCCGGGCCCTATTGCTTGTCTAAACTGCGCGCTGAAAACGCGGCCATGGAAAAGGCCCGTGCCGGCTATCCTGTCGTTGTGGCCAACCCGACCATGCCAGTCGGTCCGGGAGACCGTAAACTCTCTCCTCCAACGCGTCTCATACGGGATTTTTGTCAGGGGAAACTGCCCGCGCTGATGGAATGCACGTTGAATATGATCGACGTGCGCGATGTTGCCACAGGGTTGATCCGTGTGCTGGAGCGCGGATGTCCGGGCAGGCGTTATCTCCTGGGTGGCGAAAATCTTACATTGACAGGATTTGTCGGAACGCTGTCGGAGCTGACCTCCATTCCCGTACCGAAATGGAAGGTGCCCTATCAGGTGGGACTGACTGTAGCGTATATGAGTGAGTTCTGGGCTGATTACGTAAGCGGCCGGCATCCCAAGGCTACAGTCACTGGCGTTCGTCTGGCCCGGCGACGTATGCACTTCGATTCTTCCAGGAGTCTTGCCGAGCTGGGCCTAAATCCTCGCCCCATTCGGGAATCAGCCGCGGACGCGGTGAACTGGCTTCGTCAGGTGGGAGAACTGCGTGGATAGGGGGGTTTACACTCCATGCAGTCCACGCCGCGCTGTTACCCCTTGCACTGATTCGCTGCAAAGGAGGAATAGTGGGTGGGGTTCTGCCGGCGTAAAGGAGTTCCAACCTACTCCGCGACTCCCTGTGGAAATCCCCTCAACGCAAACGCAGCCAAGCCATAGATCGTTACCGCCAACAGGATCACGAAGGCGAACCCCAGGTGAATAGCGAGTAAAGTGGCAAGTACCGCTCCCACGACGGAGGCGAAACCGTTGATTGCCCAGGCCCAGGGGATCGCCTCATGTGCAGTGAAAGCTAACCTCATGGTTCCGGTTGGAAAGGGCATCCCCATGCAAAACGCCAGCGGCGCGATCAGCGCTACCGAAATAGCGATCTTTGCCAGATCGGATAAATGGATCAGTGCATCGAACAAACTGGGCAGGATGGCGAGATAGAGCAGTGCCAGCGATCCCATTGCCATTACTGCAACAGTCAGATGTCCACTCCTGTGGAACCGCTTTTGCAACCGCCCGGCGAGCCAGCTTCCCATGCCGGCAAATACCAGAAATGCGCACAGTACGACTGCGACGGCATATAACGGGTGGGCCAGAAACAGTATAAATTTCTGGATGAACGCAATTTCCATGAACATGAAAGCCAGGCCAATGGCAAGGAAGTACAAAGCGACTCGCGCAGGAGGCAGCGCTCGACGTGCCTTTGAGACCAGGAGTGGCGCCAGAATGAGAACAACGCTCGCAACGAACGCCTGGATCAGCGTAGCCACCAACAATGGATAGCTCCAGTCCAGAAGCGGCATGCCCCCCTGCTCCCGCAAGGCGAGCAGTTCACGCAAAGAATCCCACTTGAAGAAATGGAAAAAAAAGGGCTGGTTGTCGGTAGCGGGTTCAATAAAGAATTTGTACCGGTCGATAAAGGCTTGGGGGTTCCGGTCCAGCAACCCCGTTGCCCCCTCGAAGAAGTAGGACTGCGCCAGCACATTGTAGCGATTTGCCTCTTCAGGCCGCATCCCTGGATAATAGGCTGTGTCGAATGAGCGCTCGCGGCAGAATTTTCTGATCGCTTCGATCTCCGCCGCCGTGAAATCGCTGTTCTTCACGAGCAGCGTGACTGTTTTCCAGCCCCTTATCATTACAAGGCGCGCCCCTGGATCGTCTACGCCGCTTCGCTCCAATGCGGTTACCGCTGTCGTGAATAATTTCAGGGCATCTCGCGGTGGCAGGGCCAGCCAGCGCGTAATGGCCAGCACTCCGCCCGGCGTAAGCCTGCTCAAATAGGTTCGAAACGCTTCCACTGTATAAAGGTAGCTTTCGCTCAGGCCGTAAACACCCGCGGCGGCAACTCCAAATGAATCCAGCAGGGCGACCTGAACCAGATCGTAGCGGCCGCGGGTCGCGTTAACAAAGCCGCGCGCTTCCGCCACATGTATATGCACCTGCGGCAATGTGTAAATATCCCCTCCAAAGTCGCGGAAGCGCTCCTTTACGAGCTTGATGACAATGGGGTCGAGCTCTACCGCATCGATCCTGATCGCGCCGTGGTAGAGAGCCTGCAAAACGTCGCTGCCCGCTCCTGCTCCCAACACCAGCACATGCGGGCCTGCGTGAGGCCGTTGCAGCACATGGTAAGGTAGCGCCGAGGTAAGCTGGTCGAGATAGGATAGTGGCTCAAGTTGGCCATCAAAGCGGGTCAGCACGGAGGGTCCGTCTCCATCCACGAATATGCCCAACTGTTCCGGAGGTTCTTCCACTGCGTTAAGGCTCATGCCCGGCGCATAACGGAAAGGAACGCGCGGGCTCTCCACGACCGCAATCTGTCCCAGCGGACTTGAACGTTCCTCGATCACCTGGGCTCCTGTAATATTCAGGGCTTGACTCAAATCCTTGTAAGGGGAAGGGTGCACATGGAACCAGCCAGGGGGAGCTGCCACCAGTACCAGGAAAGCCAGCCCGAGAAGGACAATCCACAGCCACCTGGGTTGTATCCTCATTTCGACTGCGGCTATAGCAGCGGCAAATAGGGCCAGTGCGGGGAGGACGATAAGCAGCTTATGCGGCGGTATAAGGAACAGCACGCCGATAACACACACGCTCCCTATACCCGCCCCCGTAATATCGAAGGCATAGACGCGTCCCGCCTGCTGCCCAAAATGCGACAGGATGAGGCCGATACCCGTTCCCGCGCAGAAGAAGGGCAGCATCATGAGCAGATAAATGGAGAGCAGGCGCGTCAACTGGAATGGATCCCATAGCAATTCGAGGGGGTTGAACGGGACTTCCTGCGACAGCAGAAACGTCGCGGGCATGAGAAAAGCCAAGCCGATGGCCGCCGCGAGATAGATAGGTCCTATGTACCCGGCAATTTTTTCTCTTAACAGTGTGAGAGCGGTGCCGCTCGCTCCATAGCCCAGCATAGCCGCGCTGATGATCATGTAGGCAAAATGGTGCCAAAGCACGATGCTGAACAAGCGCGTGAGCAATACCTCATACGCCAGTACGCAGGCGGAGAGCAGTCCGATGGCAACAAAGGGCGGACGTGGCAGGGGCATGATGATCAGTGCCCGCCCCTGAGCGGGACGAAACGAACCGGGACAATTTGACGGGTGGTAACTGAACCGTCTAGCTGTTTCTCCACCAGCATGAGGTACTGGGTCATGAAAGGTGCGCCTAATGGCACCACCATGCGCCCGCCGGGCTTCAGTTGTTTGAGCAGAGGAGGAGGCACATGACTGGCGGCAGCCGTCACCACGATAGCATCAAACGGCGCTGCCTCCGGCCAGCCGTAGTAGCCGTCCCCTATCCTGGTTTCTACGTTGTCATAACCGAGCGACGTTAATTGTCGCGCAGCTTCTTTTCCGAGTGGCTCGATGATTTCAATGGTATAAACCGATCTCGCGATCTCCGCCAGGACGGCAGCCTGATAGCCCGAGCCCGTGCCGATCTCAAGAACCTTGTCATCTTTCTTGAGCTTCAACAGGTCGGTCATCCGCGCGACGATGAGGGGTTGCGAGATCGTCTGCCCGTGGCCGATCGGAAGCGGATGATTACCATAGGCAAATGTGGCGAGCCAGGCGGGTACGAAGCGATGGCGCTCTACCTTTTCCATTGCCGCTATAACACTTGCTTCGGGAGGGGAACTGCCGGATGCGGCAATCACTTCCCTGACCATTTCCTGGCGCAAGGCCTCATATTCCGCAGCTGGCAGCGGAATAACACAACCGAAATAAATCAATGCGCCGAAAGCGGCTGCCGCAAATGGCCGTTCCATTCATTCATTAAAGCAAATTTGCGGCAAGCTGCTGAAATGCGCCGCCTTACTTACTGCGGCGCATTGTTTGGCTCAGGGTATATTCAGGATTGGCAGCGGTTCGATGGTAAGGTCTATCAAAACTGAAAAACCTTACCCTACCGAAGTGGAGGCGCAGGGGGAGTAGTCATGGCAATTTCGCTATTGCACAGGCTGGGGCGCGACTTGCAGCCATCCACCCGGGCAGCTTTTCACGTAAGGATAGTAGCCTTCCGGATTCCGGCAATAATGCCAGTAGTTTGAGGCCTGAGCCTGTGGCGGCACTTGCACGACCCCTTGCTGGATATAGACAGGCGGAGCAGCAGGAACCGAGACGACAGGCGCATATCCCGCTGGAGGATAACTGTAAGCAGGCGGATATGAGGGGGGATATGAGGGGCTACGGGCATAAGAACTCAGACCGTAACCCAGCAGGCCCAGCCCTAGACCGATTCCGACTCCATAGCCCCAGCCCCCACCTCCACCATGACGGTGGTGATGATGCCCATGGTGGTGATGGTGTCCATGGTCACGGCCATGCCCATGCCCATGGCCGTGACCATGCCCTCTGCCGGCCCACGCAGGACTAAAGGGAACTGCAGCGAGCAGCATAAGTGCAACGCACCCGAATTTTGTTTTTGTCATGAAGGTCTCCATTCCGAAGTAGTAATTAACGAAGAGCCAAGCCTCAACTATTTCAACCTGCAAAGGTATAACGCGCCACTTTCGAATCGGTTGTCTTGCGGTTACAGAAAATTCACAAAAATTTCACAATATTCTCTCTGGTTGTAAACGGACGAGGTAGTATCACGTTATTGGGTAGTGCAGGAGGAGCGGCCAGAGTTATTTATCAGATAGCCTGCCTTGTAACACTGTACTTAAGTCCAATAGCCATCGCGGCAACACATGAAGATAATCGCCGCAAGCAAGATACGAACTTGATATTTCAAATAACAAGAGGAGAAAAAATGCGAATTTTGGCAATATTGCTGGCTGCGGCAATTGTCTATGCGAACCCGGCACTTGCACGGAATGGCGGCGGGAAGCACGAGGGGCATCAAACGGGAGGGGGGGCTGAACATGGAAACCCCGGAGGAATGGCATCCGAGCACATGGGTCAGCACGGCATGGAGAATTCAAACGCGCAGTGGGCTACGGATGGGAGACGCGGGCAGGATCGTGCCGACTGGAGACACCAGGATGAGCGGGGGAATGGGCATGGAGCAGGCGATGGAGATCACGCCGGAAAAGGCAAGTATCAGGGTCATCATGATCATGGGGGCAGCGACAAGGGCAAGAAGGATAAATCCAATAAGGGACACAAAGGTCATAGCAACCACGGCAACCACAACAACCACAGTGGCCACAAAGGCCACGGCAAGGGTGCGGATTACTAGGAATCGCCGTTAGGCGATGGGAAAGACCAGGAACAACAGCAGAAAAAGACTTTTTGGAAGGAGATGTGATGTCGAACGAAGCGGTTAACTATTGGAAGTTTGCAACGATTGGAATATTGCTGGTAAGCGCAAGCGTTGCATCAACTCTTTTCATCACGGGACGCGATTCCGATTCAGAGACTGAGCCTGCAGCTTCTGTGGCTCAGACCGAAGCGGCTTCCCCTGTTGGCGAAACTGCAGTTTCCGAGGCAGAGAAAAAGCCTGTTACTTCAACTCCCGAACCGGCGCAAACCGCGCAAGCTGCACCTGAGCCTCCAAAACGCTCCCGAGTAACGCAATCGAACCAGAATACCGCGGCTGCGGTCCCGCCTCCCCCGTCCTACGCTCCCCCGGCCGCATATCCTCCACAGCCAGTGCGTTCGTCCTACCCGCCTCAGTCGGTCATGAATGAATGCAACCGCTATGCAAGCGAGCAGGTGAACAGCAAAGCCGAAGAAGTGCTCAAGAATGCAGCGCTCGGCGCAGCGCTGGGCGCGGCTGTAGGCGCTGCGGGTGGAGCAATCGCAGGGGGCGGAAAAGGCGCCGGCAAGGGCGCTGCGATTGGCAGTATAACAGGCGTTGCGGGCGGAACTCTTTATGGACTCAACGAGACCAAATCGCATGATGGGCAGTATCAGGGCGCCTATTCTTCCTGCATGCGTGCCAAGGGGTATTAAGGCTTGAATTGCAATTGTTAAACGAATGCTTCAAGAATGCAGTTAGTCTGCGGATGATTTGCCTTGCTTTTTGAGTGCTCAATTCGTTGATCGCGTGCGGAATTAATGCGTTCGCTGACTGATAAACATGGTGTCCTCATTTCCTGATTGGAGCAGCTCAGTTCAATATGTTGATGTGCCTGTTCACAGTAGTTGATTTATGTTTACATTTTAGGATTTGGGCGTAAGCAATGGACCGGGACATGTTGAGCGATGCGCAGTGGGCGCGGATTTCGGGGCTATTGCCGGGCAAGTCAACCGACAAGGGTGGGCGAGCGGCGGATAACCGATTGTTCGTCGAGGCGGTGCTATACACGGCGCGGGTTGGAAACCCAGGCCCCTGGCGTGACCTGCCGCCGAAGTTTGGGAACTGGCATTCGGTGCATGTGCGCTTCGCGCGATGGGAAGCCAGCGGCGTTTGGTCGCGTGTTGCCGAGGCGCTCCAGGGCGAGGCCGATCTGGAAGAGCTATTCATTGACTCGACGGTCGTCCGTGCGCACCAGCACTCGGCCGGCGCGTCAAAAAAAACGGTAGCGATCAGGCGATCGGCCGCTTGCGCGGTGGGCTGACTACCAAGATCCATGCATGCGTGGATGCCTTGGGCAATCCATTGCGCCTGATCCTCACCGGTGGCCAAGCGCCCGACATTACGCAAGGGCCGGCACTGTTCAATTCCATCGAGACCGATGCAGTTGTCGCCGACAAGGGATACGACAGCGATGGGTTCGTCGCAGCAATCACCGAGACGGGCGCTGAGGCCGCCATCCCGCCTCGTAGCAACCGACTCAGGCCGCGCGAGTTCGATCGGGAGCGGTACAAAGCGCGCAATCTGGTTGAGCGATTCTTCAACCGGCTCAAACAATTTCGTCGCCTCGCGACACGCTACGACAAACTCGCCAACCGCTTCAACGCTTTCTTGCATCTGGCTTGCGCCTATATCTGGCTACTGTGAACACGCTCTAGGGTCTATATTTTTCGTGCCGCTCAAGTTGGGCAAGAGTAGGGGACCGGCCAGACCAATTCCGCTGCGGACGCCACTCCCGTGAATGCCATTCCCAAGGTGGTATGGGTGATTCATATGACCACAATCCTCGCTTTGCAGCGCGCGCTTCTTCCTGAAGCTGAACGAGTTCCCTATCCTCCACCGATTGGTCTGCTACCCATGCCATTCCTCGCCGCACCTGCTCCGCGTTAACATTCACTCCATTACACCTAACTCTTGCCAACATGCGCCCATAGTAATCTTTGCTTATCGAACTGAGTTCTGCTTCTACCCAGAAGCATAAGTCATGGAGGGATTGCTTGGAATCAATAGCAAATGGCTGATTCCCTTCCGGGGCGTCTACCCCTGCCAGGCGTACCCTTACCAGCTCCTGATTTATAACAACGCTGATCGAGTCACCATCAACAATGCTGACTGCTTTTGCTCGTATTATTTCATCGGCAGAATCAGCGGCTGAAAGAGGCAAGGCAATAAGGCTTGAGAGCGCAATGATCGCCGAGGCCATCATTACTTTAAAGGGAAGTTGCTCGAGCCGCAGCGGCATTCTTTCCTTTGCGGAAATTTCAAAGCCAAAGGTGGCAGGGGGGTTAATGCGTTGCGAATCTCAAACGGTTACCGTCCGGATCTGTTACCACCATTTCTCGGGTTCCCATGGTGTGTCCTGGGGCGCCTGGATAGCGGTAATACCTCGACCAATAAATTCACTATAACAGTTGTCAACATCGAAACGATGAAGTAGACCGCACCGCCAACCTGGCAATCTCCATTATGCTCCGTCAGGAAAATAATGTGATCTCTCCTCGTCAACTGCATAAATAGAGGAAAACCTGGCTCGAACTGATGCTTCCAATCAACATTGAAACCCAAACCCTCTATGTAGAACGGCAGGCTAACAGTGGCACTAATTATTCGCAGTTGCGGTATAACTGTCTGATGCAATATAAGTTCCTTTGTTTTTCACCCCAGCTTCTGAATCACATGCTAGAGATGCAAGCATGAATAAAGGCTATATGATGTTTGCATTTATATTTACAGTCTTGGCGCCAACAGTTCGTTAATAATGAAGTTATCCCTGAATTCTTCTTCGGTTCGCTGACGTTCTTCAATTTGCCCAGGTTTGCCCCCGCCGTCGTGGTCTTGTATTTTCTTTCTTAAAAAAGCGGCACGTTCAAAGAGAGGAATTGCATCGTCTCCAAACCCTTCTTCTTGAGCGATTCTCGCAGCATGTTCCAGCTTATCGGGATCATCAAGAATTTCCGGCGGAAGGTATTTCATCAAGTTTTCTGCGATGGCTGCAGTAGAGAGGAGTATTGCCGCAAGAATGAGAACAAGTTTTTTCTTCATTACGGCGTGTCCTTTCAAGCGCAACCCACTTACAAAAAGGCTGCACTTCTATGAGTTTGGCTGGAGCGGCTCATCGAGCTCCCGTGACACACTATATAGTTCGACGCGGCACACTACTTCTTACACACCAGCTCCAGCAATGTCTCCCCTACAGTGCCTGCTATCACCTTCGTTACTGGCTCTTCCTCTATTGAGGAGGACATAATATCTCCTCTACCTCCATACTCCGAATAGTGTGTGCTTTGCCTAGCGTAATATGATCTATTTTTGCAATCGTATCTGTATAGAAACTTGGTCGACTTGGAGGGGGCCCTGGTATTAGGGAAGTCGGACAATTCCCAAACATCCACAATATTGCCATGCCTCCTGATGCTCGGCATATGGACAAAAAAGACTTCCTTGTCAGTTGTCGCCACAACTTTCCATCCTGGCCCTGGGTGAGGGCTGCTCGTGTTATCCTGGCTTTGTGAAACCACGGGGAAAGAAACAGAAACAACTAACAAAACCAATCTAAATAAATACATTATTATCAGTTCAGTGTAGCGCACGCCACTTGGTACGTCTTGTTATTCTTGTTTAATTCAAGTTCTCTGGCTATTGGACCAAGGTACACCGGAGAGGAGGCGTGGTTGTTGATTCAGACGAACACCCGAAATAACAGCAGTAGAAGAGAGCAGCTGCTGGCGGAAGGAAGCAGCAGGAGATTAAACGACGTGTATCCATTTGCTGTCAGGCCATTTTGATTTTGGCTAATATGAAAATTTATGCAATTTTCTACTCGCGGCGCGAAATTACCCCTACCCAACCAAGCCCGGCAAGTAGCATCGCTAAGTTTCTGGTTCGGGTAACGGCGGCATCGGAAATAAAAGACTAC
>DATEEZ010000068.1:0-4849 GCA_035280905.1 Nitrosospira sp. | reverse complement strand
CTCCTAAAAGGGGAGGCGCCTTTTACCGAGACTCATCGTTACGAACCTAACAGCCCTTACTCAGCAAGCAAGGCAGCGAGCGACCATCTCGTGCGCGCCTATCATCATACTTACGGATTACCGGTTCTTACCACAAATTGCTCCAACAATTATGGACCTTTCCAATTTCCCGAAAAGCTCATCCCGCTCATGATCGTCAACGCACTGGCGGGAAAGGCATTGCCGGTCTATGGCGATGGGCAGCAAATCCGTGACTGGCTCTATGTAAAAGATCATTGCAGCGCCATTCGCCGCGTGCTGGAGGACGGTATTCCGGGACAGATTTATAATATCGGCGGCTGGAACGAGAAACCCAACATCGAAATTGTGGAAACAATCTGTAGCCTTCTGGATAGGGCTCGCCCTCGGTCGGGCGAGCCCTATCGCAATCTGATCAAATATGTAGCGGATCGTCCAGGCCATGACCGGCGCTATGCGATCGATGCGAGTAAAATCGAGCGTGAACTGGGTTGGAGGCCTGCTGAAACTTTTGAAACAGGAATCAGCAAAACAGTGCAGTGGTATCTCGACAATCCCGCTTGGGTCGCGAATGTTCAGTCCGGAGCATACCGAGGCTGGGTGGAGAAGAACTACAAAGAGCGCGCTTGATGAAAATTCTGCTGTTTGGAAAAGACGGGCAGGTTGGATGGGAGCTGCAGCGCAGCCTGTCGCCGTTGGGTGAGGCGGTAGCGCTGGATTTTGGAAGTCAGGAACTCTGTGGCGATTTCACACGCCTCGATGGAATTGCGGATACTGTTCGAACAGTTGCGCCGGATGTAATCGTGAATGCCGCCGCACACACCGCTGTAGACAAGGCTGAAAGCGAGCCGGAGCAGGTCCGTATCATCAACGTCCTTGCTCCCGCTGCACTTGCGCGCGAAGCCGGCAAGCTTGGTGCATGGTTGATCCATTATTCTACCGATTATGTATTTGACGGGGGTGGAAATACTCCTCGGCTGGAAACCGACCCCACCGGTCCTTTAAATGTGTACGGCGTAACCAAGCTCGAAGCCGAGCAGGCGATTCTGAAATCAGGTTGCAACCATCTCATCTTTCGCACGAGCTGGGTTTTTGCAGCGCGCGGCAGCAATTTCGCAAAAACCATGCTGCGCTTGGCCCAGCAGCGCGACAGCCTCAACGTCATCGATGACCAGGTTGGCGCTCCCACCAGTGCAGAGCTTCTGGCTGACATCACTGCTCACGCCATCCGGACAAGCGCGCAGCGGCAGGACATATCGGGGCTCTATCATCTGGTTGCCGCAGGTGAAACGTCATGGTACGGTTATGCAAATTTTGTATTGAACTTTGCGCGGCAGGCAGGAGTCAAGCTCACGGTTGCGCCGGAAAACGTTTTCCCCGTAACAAGCAAGGCATTTCCATCCGCCGCCAAGCGGCCAAAAAACTCGCGCCTGGATACCAGAAAACTGCACAGCACATTTGGTTTAAGCCTGCCGCCATGGGAAATAGGCGTTAAGCGTATGCTTACCGAAATTCTAGAGAATCAATATGACCCAGCGTAAAGGCATCATTCTAGCCGGTGGCTCCGGTACACGGCTCTACCCCGTCACAAAGGTGGTCTCGAAACAACTGCTGCCTATTTACGACAAGCCCATGATCTACTATCCGCTCAGCACTCTGATGCTCGGGGGTATTCGCGACATTCTCATTATTTCTACCCCTCAGGATACGCCACGTTTCGAGCAGCTTCTAGGTGATGGGGGCGATTGGGGTTTGAACTTGCAATATGCGGTGCAAAACAGCCCGGATGGGCTCGCTCATGCTTTTATCATTGGCAGGGAGTTCATTGGAAGAAATTCGAGCGCGCTTGTATTAGGTGACAACATCTTTTATGGTCACGATTTGCATCTGCAATTACAGCGCGCCATGGAAAGACAGGAAGGTGCGACGGTATTTGCCTATCACGTGCAGGATCCGCAGCGCTACGGGGTCGTCGCCTTTGATGCGAATCATCGTGTTTCTTCGCTGGAAGAAAAACCTGCCCAACCCAAGAGCAACTACGCTGTGACGGGCCTTTATTTCTACGATAATCAGGTTGTCGACATTGCCAGTGGACTTAAGCCTTCTGCGCGCGGCGAGCTGGAAATCACCGATGTCAATCGCATTTATCTGGAACACAATCAACTCAATGTGGAAATCATGGGGCGTGGCTATGCGTGGCTGGATACCGGCACGCACGAAAGCCTGATAGAAGCGAGCAATTTCATTGAAACCATCGAACACCGCCAGGGGCTCAAGGTTGCTTGCCCGGAAGAGATCGCCTTTCGCCAGGGTTTCATCAGTGGCGAGCAGCTTGAGAAGCTGGCCCAACCCCTGGCTAAGAATGGTTATGGCCAGTACTTGAAACGCTTGTTAGAGGAACGAGTGGTTACATGAAGGTTATCGCCACCTCTATCCCGGAGGTCCTGATAATCGAGCCCAAAGTATTTGGGGATAATCGGGGATTTTTCTTCGAGAGCTTCAATCAGGGAAATTTCCAGCAGGCGACCGGGCTTGACGTGCAGTTTGTACAGGATAATCATAGTCGCTCTGTCAAGGGCGTGCTGCGCGGCTTGCACTACCAAATCCAGCGGCCGCAGGGAAAACTGGTACGTGTCGTTCGTGGGGCAGTATTCGACGTAGCGGTAGACATTCGCAGATCATCCCCCACTTTTGGGCGTTGGGTTGGGGTCGAATTGACCGAAAGCAATTACCGCCAGTTGTGGTTGCCGCCAGGATTTGCGCATGGGTTCTTTGTCCTCAGTGACATTGCGGATTTCTTATATAAAACCACCGAGTACTATTTTTCTGATTTTGATCGCGGTATTGTGTGGAATGATCCGGAAATTGCAATCGAATGGCCCATCGAGGCGGGTACAAGTCCTGTCGTTTCCAGCAAGGATGAGAAGGCAGCAAGACTGGCTGACGCCGAGGTGTTCGAATGATGTCATGGCGCGTTCCAAAGCAGTGAAATTAATGGCGGAACGTGGAAAGGGAGTAGATAGCGCGTCAGGCCGATCATGGTACCAGACAAAGAAAGAAACGGTGAGTATCCGGTGATGATGCAAATACAGTCAGGACAGGAATTTCCGTTGCGGGAAGCTCACAACCTTATCCGCGATCTCATGACGCCCAACCCCTTGATCTACTGGTTAGATTTTCTCTTCCATATCTCTCTTGGCTGGGGGGCCTTTCTGATCGTCCTGTCCATGCCGCTCTTTTCGTTCTGGCAGTTACTGGCCGGAACCGTTGCCACGTTCGCCTTTTATCGCGCTGCTATCTTTGTACATGAGCTGGCCCATCTCAAAAAGGGCACCTTCGGGCTGTTTCGCTTTATCTGGAATGTGACGTGCGGTATACCTTTGCTGATTCCTTCCTTTACCTATGATGGCGTGCATAATGATCATCACAGGAGGGACGTGTATGGTACTGCCGGAGATGGCGAATATATCCCTTTTGCAACCTTGAAACCTATCGTCATGGTGGGTTATGTGCTGCTGTCCTTGATCCTGCCGCTTTTCTTCATCGTCCGTTTCCTGCTTCTCACACCGTTGTCGTATTTCATCCCGCCGCTGCGTCGGATTCTGTGGGAGCGAGCCTCCTCACTCACCATAGACATGAACTATAAGCGCGCAGTGAATGCGATCCGCAACGACAGGCATTGGAAAATTCAGGAGTTCGGCGCTTTTTTATTCATCACCGGGGTGATTACCTGTATTGCACTGGGTGTCCTGACCCCTTACTTCCTGGTCTTCTGGTACGTCATTGCGATGTTCATCTTTTTTATAAACTCTCTGCGTACATTGAGTGCGCATGCCTATCGTAATCCCGGTGACCGGCCCATGGAATTTGCCGAGCAATATCTCGACTCCATCAATGTGCCGGGCAGCTTCATTACCGGCCTGTGGGCTCCGGTGGGCCTGCGCTATCACGCAACGCACCATCTTTTCATGAGCATGCCTTACCACAACCTGGCTGAGGCTCAGCGGCGCCTTGTAAGCGGGTTGAGCGATAATACCCTTTATCTCAGCACAGTTCGGACAGGCATGTGGGATGCATTACACCGCATATGGGGGGAGGCCGTGGCGAACACACGGCGAAGTGTCGGGTCTGCATCTGCTGTCGAACTGGACGATAGTGTAGGACAGCATAAAAACGCCTAAAAATATCGCCCGCAAGCGTCGAATAACCTCGGTGTCGTCGGTACTATCTAGCTGGGAACCGAACCTCAGGGGCCTGGAGACTTTGACGTAGGGACTTTGTTCCACAGCAGTCAGATGCAGGTCAACTCTGCCCTTTCGCTGAGTCGAGGCAGGCCGGCTGGTAGCACCGGCTCGCACCGTCTCCATGGGCGAAGTGCGATCGTATCTTCAGCTTGGGCGATTCTGAAGGCGTCAAAGGGTTTTGCACTATGGTGAGCCAGGTAGAGGGCTGGGCATGTTGAAAGTGTCTTGGTCAAGCAGAGATCTTCCCACTAGCCAGCTTCTTCCTTTTCCCTTTGCTATTTTTCGCTATGATATGCTGCCATAAACAGTCTGGGAACTGACCTTTAGTACAATGGTATTCGAGGTGATATGGCCTCATGATATTGGATGGAGAGGATCTGGTTTATGCCGTTATAACGTCTACAAGTATAAAGCGGGAGATAACTGATGAGTGTAGTAGCAGTGGTTGGGTTAGGTTATGTAGGATTACCTTTGGCGGTCGAGTTCGGAAAAAAAAGGAAGACCATTGGTTACGATCTTTCAAGCAGCAAAGTCGAAAGTTACAAGCAATTTATCGATCCTACTGGTGAGGTTTCCTCCGATGACTT
>DATEEZ010000067.1:0-7952 GCA_035280905.1 Nitrosospira sp. | reverse complement strand
AAGACTCCTTTTGCCCCAGACCTGATAAGTTCCATGGCAAGACAGACGGGCGTGAGCAAAAAGAAATTTTATGCAGCGCTCGACAAAATTTAAAAACCGCTTGGGCGGGTTTTTACTTCCATACGTTAAGTATTTAACGGTAGAGCTTCGGTTCTATTGTTAAGCTAGCGGCTCGTTTCTCTCCTCTCAAAACGGGGAAGCGAATTCAAGGCAGTCTCTCCGGCCCGGCTCATGCCGGGCTTTTTTATCGCTATTGCGCGTAGCTCACAAGCGTTTCACAACCGATTCACATCAGCTAAACCTTTGCTGTAATAATGTATCTTGCTCAGACTTAGTAATAAGAGAGGAAACAATGAAACGTGTGAACGGGCAAGAAGATGATCAACTGGATGATCAAATTTCAAAGCTGTGGAATGACGAATTGAAGAAATCCAAACAAGTTTTAGCAGAGGTGGTCACAAGCCTAGATCCAGTCGCCAAGCAAGAAATCCTCAAAATTCTTGAAATTCTAGCTAAAGCCAAGCCGCCAAAAGATTATCGCAGTAAATTCGAGTAGAAGTTGCGTTTGAGCGCCTGTACTTGCTGTAGAAGACTTCGCAACTGGCTGAGGAAGCGAGGCTAGAAGCACGCTCTTACTCCTCCAGCAAGGGCTGTAAAACGTTGCAGGAGGGGGTACATCGAATGAGTAACGCAGAATGGTCGATCAGCGTGAAAAAGAATCGGAGCAGGAGGTCGAGACAGGCATGCGTGATAAGGTGATCAGCGCCGAACGTGAGCGAGTAAAGCCTTGGAGCGTGAAGTTCGGGAGCTACGCAAAGCCACCGAGATTTGCGGCTGGCCAGCGTGTTTTTCACCCAGGCGGAGTGGTTACTCGAACCTGTCGGTTATATTCCCCTGCCGAAGCGGAGGCAAACTATTATCAGCAACTGGCCGGAAAGGCCACGGTAGAGGCCTAACTTAAACCAAACATCCTCTACGAAACGCGGAGCGATTTAGAATGGTTTCGACTTGGCATGAGGTGGATGTGCTGAGAGCTCGGATGCCTCCTCCCCCAGTTTCTTTTCGGCTCGCTTCGTACGAGGTGAATCTTGGAGCGCTCTCTTTCAATAGTGATACTGATCGGCGTGTTACTACCTCTCACCCTACACGCTGCCTCCGACCACGAGCTGCTCCAACTGATTAATGAATACCGCGCCGATCCTCCACCATGTGAGGGTAAGCAGAAAAAGTCGCTACCGCCCCTCGCTCCCGATCCGAGGCTCGCTCAACTGGAAATAGATGGCGGTGCGAAATTGCAGGAGGCAATGGAGGCTTCCAGCTACAAGGCCGCCCGTGCTGAAGCCATCACTCTGTTCGGTCCATCCGATGCGCGTATGGCCCTGCGCTATGCCGCCCAGGTCAATTGCCGGCTGTTGTTAAGTCCACGTTACTCCGAGGCAGGCGTCTCACAACGGGACCGGGAATGGCAGATCGTGCTGGCCCAGCCGTTACTCGATCCCAATCTTCCCGGCTGGCAGGAAGCGGGGCGCGAGGTGCTGAAGCTGGTGAACGCTGCGCGCGCAAAGGGGCGCAAGTGCGGCAACGTGCGCTACAAACCGGTATCACCGCTGCGGTGGAATGCAAAGCTGGGACAGGCGGCGCTGACGCACAGCCGCGATATGGCTGAACATAACTACTTCAGCCATAAAGGCAGCGATGGCAGCATGGTAGGGGTCCGCGCAAAAACAGAAGGCTATGCGTGGCGCAGCATTGGGGAGAACGTGGCAGCGGGACAGGGCTCTCCGCAACAGGTGGTTGAGGGCTGGCTTTCAAGCCCCAGCCATTGCGCCAACATCATGAACAGCACTTTTACTGAAATGGGCGCTGCTTATGCCACGAGCCCCGGAAGCGAGATGACCATCTACTGGACCCAGGTTTTTGGCGCACCGCGCTAGCGGTTCCAGCGTTAACGGCGCCCATTAGAATTCCCTGGCTGCCGTATAGGAAAGTTGGCGTTGCCCAGCAGGAGTGCGCACTTACTTGCTATACTTCTTTCCTGTTTGGCAGGGTATAGATTTTAGATTTTATCTGATTGCCGATGTTCGACGGAATATGTAGTCGGTCGTCGCATGCAGGCTGCTGAGCGGGTAGTTCGCAAAAAGGGTTTCTGATTTTAGAATGCATCACAGGTAATCTACCAAGTGAGTTGGATAGGGCATTTGTCAATGCAAAAATTGCAACCCGTCATCTTTTAGTATTGGAGGAGGAAGCTGCAAGTCAATTCGTATTTATCCACTATTTTCAATATATGTCGAGAACCAGCTAGACTGAGCTTATAAGATAAGAATTTGCATGAATTGATTCTCGAGGTAAATCGACCTTGAAGGGAAATTGAGGGAGGCTCTCATGGAGATTGCAGGCCAGCCACAAAAAACTACTGCATTGACACGTGCGCGAGACAAGTTAGCAATACCTCTCGCTGGAGCTGCGACATTTTTTTATGTTCTGTGGCAATTGGTGGCGGAGCAGCAGCTTTTTCTGCGTACCTTTCTTGTGGAGCGTATGGGCAAGCGTGCTGTGAAGAAACTGCCCCTGGGATATTGGAATGTACTGGCGCTCAAGAGCATCATGTTGTGCCAGCACCTGTCTCATAACCCGAACCTGCTGCGGGATGCGCGCAAGCGTACCGAGCGGCGCATTCTGCAACGGTTGCAGGAACAAGGCGTGCTGCGTAGGCAAGTTCTCCCCATCACAGAATATCAACCCGGCCAGATAGAGCCGAATCGGTTTTACCGGGAGCATGTGAAGCGCAGCGTACCGTGCATTATGCGCGGGTTCGTGGATAACGCGCCGACAGACTGGACGCTCGACAAACTTGCGGAACATTTTCCGGATACCATCGTTCAGGCTCTGGATAAGCGGAGCAAGAAGATGGTGAATACTTCCCTGCGGGAGATCGCCGAGGATCGGCGGTGCAATTATATCCCGCAGCAATTGCTGCTCGATCAGAACCCTGTTTTCTACGAATACTTCCGCATCCCGCGCTCGCATGCCTATTTTCCTGTCATGGGGCGGGCCTCGAAGCCAGTTCTGAGCTTTCTGATCCTCGGTCTTGGAGCGGGACTGAACGCGAACTACCACTGTGAGGAAGGCCCCAACTGGTATCTTGCCGTTTCCGGCTCCAAGCGCTGGACCTTGATAGAAGCCGAATATTCCTGGGTGCTATACCCGGCAGCGCTTGGCAATGGCATGCGCCGGTTTGCAGAGTTCAGTGCGGATAAGGAAGGGGAACCGAGCGATCGGGATGCGTATCCACTGGTGGAATATGCGCCGCGTTATGAGTTCGATCTTCATCCCGGCGACGTTCTGTTTTTCCCAGCCTGGATGTGGCATAAAACGATCAATCTCAATGAAGAAGGCCTGGGGATCACGTGCCGCTACACCGCCCCCACAGAGATCTCGAACAGGTATTTCCGGTCCCTGCAACTGCTCTCCGGAGGTTTCTGGAAAAGCTGCGTGGAAGTCATCAGTTGCAGCATACGGGGTGATATTGCGTCTCTTGCTGCCGATACCGACCATAACGAGCAGGAAACAGTACTGTACTGAACAAAGCCTATCTGTTTGCGGTATAGGTGCTGCTGTCCACGCAGCTGGTTTATGTTTACCTGCTGTTAAATGCCGCCCTGCCATCGAGGCTGGCCCCTACCCTGCTATTAGAATGGGAAGAAATGTGCACAGAAATCCGTGAGCAGGTAACAGGCTAATTTTCTTCTCCTCTTCTGCTTCTCCTTCATGAAACCTCCCGCGAGCTCACTCCCTCCCCTGCAAGTAACCTTTACAAATACCCAATCTCTACTATAGTCATAATAGGCTGTCCAGCGAAATTCCCTCAATTCAGACGCAAGGGTAGCTATACGGCAGCAGCGATCCCCGAATGGATCTCCACCCGTTGAGCCGCCAGGTGAGTCCCCCGAGTATCGCAAACATACCCATTCAATGCACTGGAGCACTTGGAAAAACCAGCCAGACGTATTCATTTCAAGTTGAGCTGGCCCGCTAAACAACGAAGGAGAAGCCGATGGGAGATGGACCGGTAGTGCTTGGCGTAAACCGCACGCAGGATGCTAGCATCTGTCTGATGCATGGCTCACAGGTCGTATACGCAATACAAAAGGAACGGCTCACAAGGCGGAAGCACCACTGGGGGAGGCTCGACGATTTCCGCAATGCATACATGCCTCATCTTCCCGAGCTTGGCAAGCCGATCGATGTTCTGGTCGAATGCTATTCATCCGACAGCGAGATAAAAAATCTTTCTGCCTATGAGCAGGAGATGGCCGAAATATTGAAGTTCTCGCCCGACTGCCGGCGCAAGCGCATCTCGCACCATCTCGCTCATGTCTACAGCGTGTTCCATCCATCGCCGTTTGAAGAGGCCGCAGTGATGATCATCGACGGCCAGGGCAGTCCGGTTTCCGAATTCACCGAGAAATGGAGCGGTTCGGACAGTGCGCCGCCGGATTGGCGTGAAGTCTCCTCGTTCTACCAGGCAGATAGAGATCGGATTGAATGCATCGGCAAGCAATTGTGGGACCGCAACGAGCGACGCCTGGTCGGGCTCGGAATGTTTTACTTCCTGCTGACACAGGCGGTTTTTTCAGGCGAGGGCAACGAAGGCAAAGTGATGGGACTCGCCCCGCACGGCGACCCGAACGTGCTTGGGCTACCTCCCTTGGAGGTGGATGGCCCGCAGGTGACGATTCCCCCTCGCTGGATGGAAATACTGCGTGATCGCAGCCGTTTTCGCTATGGTGCTGGCGATGCTTCCCGCTTTACCGATAGCGCCAATCTGTCTGCTGCCGGGCAGCGCGCATTCGAGGAGGCAGTGCTCGAAGTTGCCCGTTGGCTGCATGCGCAAACAGGGGCCGAGAACTTGTGCTTTGCCGGAGGCACCGGTCTTAACTGCTCCACCAATGATCGCCTCTTGCGTGAAACCCCCTTTCAGCGCGTCTTTATTCCCCCGGCGCCGAGCGATGCAGGCACTTCGCTTGGCTGCGCCGTCTACGGTCTTACCGAACTGGGCGGCATGCGTTGCGACTATAGGTGGGAGAACGACTATCTCGGACCCGAGCCACGCCTGTCGGATATCGAGTCTGCGTTAAGCCGAGCGGATGACCTTGTCGTGGAGCATATCGAACAACCTGCCGACTTGTGCGCGCGTATAGCCGACCTGCTAGCTGCCACCCAGGTGGTCGCTCTCTATCGCGGGCGCAGCGAATTCGGACCGCGCGCGCTCGGTCACCGAAGTATTCTCGGAGATCCGCGCCATGGCTACGTGCGCGACTGGATTAACGCCAGAGTCAAGGAGCGGGAGTGGTTTCGTCCACTGGCGCCGGTAGTGCTGCTCGAGCGGGCGGAGGAATTCTTCGATATCCGCCGTCCATCCCCCTTCATGCAGTTCGCGGCGCCAGTCTGGCCCAAGGCCGCTGACATCATCCCCGCTGTCACGCATGTTGACTGCACGGCACGGTTACAAACCGTTGGCGAGCAGGATGATCCCTTCCTGCGCGCGCTGCTGAAAGCATTCGAAGCACGAACCGGTGTTCCCGTAGTGCTCAATACGTCCTTCAATCGGAAGGAAGAACCAATCGTTGAAACGCCCGCTCAGGCGCTTGAGTCATTTCGCCGCACGCCAATGCACGCGCTCGCCATGCCGCCCTATCTCGTGCGCAAGCGTACCGAACCTGATCCGGTTACTCCTGTGGCATAAGCAGGAGATATCAGTGATTCGTGGCTATCCCGCTTCGGCGGGCGTCGCTCCCGGAGGCTCGTTAGTGCTGCACATTGCCACCGATGCGCGCCGTTTTCGCGTGGTTTTCTATCGCTGGGGAGAGGACTTGCTGCGGGTGTCCGAAACGGATTGGCTGCGAGGGGAATATGCGCCTCCACGAAGCGCGGCGGAAGACTGGCAATGGCCGTCATACGAGTTTCCACTTCCGCAGGACTGGCCTTCCGCCGTCTATATAGCTCATCTGGAGGAGCCGAATGGCAATGCCGTGTCTCTGGCAATGGAAAGCGCTGCTGTCCTGTTCGTCGTCCGCGGCAGCGGACGCAGCAAGCTGCTCTACAAGATACCGCTCGCCACCTACCATGCCTATAACTGCACCGGCGGTGGCTGTTTTTACGTCAATCCTCCGCGTTCACAGGACCCCCCAGGAGCGAAGCTCTCGCTGCTTCGTCCGGGAGGAGGCATCGGTGGCGAGACCTGGGGGGCGCTCGACTACTACGATTTGAGCTCGCCGCGCCAGACTTTCGCACATTGGGATGCGCGCTTCATTCGCTGGCTTCTGCGCAACGGATACGAGTCGGAATTCTGCACCGATCTCGATGTTCACTCCGATCCGGACCTGTGCGATCGCTACCGGCTTATGCTGAGCGTGGGGCACGACGAATACTGGAGCGAGACGATACGCGACCGGACGGAAGATTTTGTGTCAAAGGGAGGCAACGTCGCCTTCTTTGGCGCCAACCTCTGCTGGTGGCGCATTCATATTGTCGATGGCGGAGGCGCGATGCTATGTCATCAAGGCGGTCCTCGTGGGGCGTTTGATCATTGGTGGCCATCCACAGGTGTGGGGCGCCCCGAGGATTCGCTGACGGGCGTGAGTTACCGGAATGGGGGCGGCTGGTGGGATGGGCCACGCAACACGAGTGGGTATATCGTGCAGGACCCGAAGCATTGGGTATTTGCCGGCACGGGGTTGCGGCATGGCGAGGCATTCGGCGACAAAACCTCCCCGCCCTTGGTCGGGTATGAGTGCGACGGGGCGCCGCTGGATGACTTCGACAAAGCTACCGGACTTGTCGCCCTTTCCTCAAATTGCGAAAGTAGCGGTACTCCAAGGGGATTTCGTGTTCTGGCAGCAAGCGTGCTGGATGGCGATTGGCAGGAGCTGCCCCCTCGCGAGGCATATTCTGCTGGCGAAGGTATTCACGCGGCAACAATGGGTATCTTTTCGCGCAACGGCATGGTATTCAGCGCGGGAACCACCGACTGGGCCCAAGTGCTCGAAAATCGACACGTCGATACCATTACGCGCAACGTCATCGACCGGCTGCTTCGCCAGTAATCACGGACTTCTGCTTGGTGCTGCAAATCGTCTTGCGATGGAACCAATAGCATTGGCAGCAATTCGCTTGAGGTGATCAGTTCCGGATCAGCTCCTGAAAGAGCTTTGCCCAGCGGGCAATCGTGCCAGGATCAAACGCGCTGATGCCCTTTTTCAGCGCCTGTTCCTTGACCCGTTTGGCAACTTCAACTCTCCACTCGTCGCGTAGCACGACGCCCTGTGTGTCGGCCCAGGCTTGCACCTGCTCTACCACCGGCTTGCCGCTGACCAGAACGTCCGCAAAGGCGGTGTCGGCATTCCTCTCCCAGCGGTCTATCACCTGTGCAAAAAAAGCGGCAGGTATCAGATCTTCCGTCGTGGAACCGCTGAAAGGAACGTAATTATCCGTCGAAAAGACGCGCTCTTGCGCGCCGCTGTACAAATCCGACTTCAATTCTGCATTGATCTGTTTTCCTGCTTCATCATCCCGCAGGACTACCTTGGGCAGCGCCTCGTCGCGCCCACTGATAATGCTTGCGATCACGCCTACCGTTTTGCTGCCGCCGGCCGGAGGAAAGAGCAGTTCGCGCTTGGGGGCTATTTTGTTTGCCCCAATGAGCAGCGTCTTGATGGCCGAGAGATAATATTGATCCGAGACGCGCTGCACGACGACCGGTTGGCAGCCCGTCACCATGCTCTCGGCGATATTCAAGTTCAACGCGGAGTGAACCACATAGGCGGCTCCCGCCTGCCGCACATCCTTTTCCAAGCTCCGAAGGTCGGATGTCACTTGCGTCGTTCCGCTCGCGGAGACGTACACCTTGCGCGCGCGTCCCAGATGCTCCGCATCCAGCAGGAATGGCG
>DATEEZ010000066.1:0-3897 GCA_035280905.1 Nitrosospira sp. | reverse complement strand
GTTGATGGTCAATGAAAAGGTTTTTTTTGAGGACATTAGGGCCGATATTTAAATTGCGGGCGAGGGAAGTGACCCACCCAGAACTGGCTGCGGAATTTTCCGGAAATTCATTGTCCGCATGCGCATAGCTGATAAAAACATCACAGCCCAAATCTGGCGGCACAATCTCCTCCGAGGCTAATCGCTATTTGTTTCAGTATAAGGGAATTAACCCCTGTTAATATACCCATATGAAATATTACCAGCGGCTTTGCCTCAGTCCTTTCTCATTTCAACTGCACTTCTTTCCATCGTTTTTGATTCTGGCATCCTGCTAGAATTAGCCGGATGCACTCCATCCCCTACTGGCGTCTTTCCGGTTTCTATTTCTTCCATTTTGCCTTTATCGGCGCCTTTGCTCCTTATTGGACTCTCTACCTCAAATCCCTTTCCTTCGCCGCCTTTCAGATTGGCGTGCTCATGTCTCTGCTGCATGTCACTCGCATCTTTGCTCCGGCCGCTTGGGGCTGGCTTGCAGATCACATCGGCAAACGCATGCTCATTGTACGATCGGCTGCAATCGCAGGCTTGATCAGCTACTGCGGGGTTTTTCTCGGCGAGTCTTATGGATGGCTGTTTGCAGTCATGGCGCTGTTGAGCTTTTTCTGGAGTGCTTCACTGCCGTTGATCGAGGCAACGACTCTTTCGTATCTGGGAGAAAGCATAACAAAATATGGGCTCATCCGTGTCTGGGGCTCGGTGGGATTTATTCTGGCGGTAACCGGGGTCGGCTATTTGCTGGATGCAACCAGCATCGGTTCGCTGCTATGGGCAGTCCTTGGCTTCAAACTCGGCATTGTCTTTTTTTCACGCCAGATTCCCGAAATCGAAACGGTAACGCATTCTGCCACCGGGCATTCGATCCCCCAAATATTCAGACGACCTGAAGTACTGGCTTTTTTTGTGGCCTGCCTGTTGATGGTGTTTGCTCACGGCCCCTACTACACCTTTTACTCAATTTATCTTGTCGATTACGGGTACAGCAAAAGTGTCATTGGCTGGCTATGGGCCACGGGGGTCATCTGCGAGATTGGCATATTTTTCCTGATGCCGCAGTTGATGCGCCGGTTCCGTTTGAAACAGATCATGGTGTTCAGCTTCGGCTGTGCCGTAGCGCGCTTCCTGATGATCGGCTGGGGCATCGAATGGCCGTTTGTCATATTGTTGGCCCAGGTGCTGCATGCCGCAACCTACGGCGCCCACCACGCCACAGCCATGATGGTGGTGCACCGGTTCTTCGGCGGACGCCACCAGGCGAAGGGGCAAGCGCTCTACACCAGCCTTACATTCGGGCTCGGCGGCACTATCGGTGGCATATTCAGCGGCTACTCGTGGGACTGGCTGGGGGCAAGTCTCACTTTTACGATCAGTGCGATAGCCGTTTTGCTCGGCCTGGGACTGGTAGTCTGGAAGATGGATATTGACGAGACTGCGTGACACCCACTGCTCTTGCTGTTCCTCAGTATCCTGTTATGGGATAATGAAAAATTGTAATTTGAAGCCGTTATTCCCATTTTACACAAATGCAAACGTTATACGACAAGCTCTGGCAAAGCCATGTGGTGCACGAAGAATCCGATGATCCGGAAGGCATGGCACTGCTTTATATCGATCGTCACCTCGTACACGAGGTGACCAGCCCTCAGGCGTTCGAAGGGTTGAAGCTGGCCGGGCGCAAGCCGTGGCGGCTCAGTTCCATTCTGGCGGTAGCAGATCACAATGTGCCGACCACTGGGCGAGATCATGGCATCGGCGATCCGGTATCACGCCTGCAAGTGGAAACGCTCGATCAGAATTGCGAGGAATTGGGCATTACCGAATTCAGGATGAACGATCGACGCCAGGGTATTGTGCATGTCATCGGACCCGAGCAGGGCGCTACCTTGCCAGGGATGACAGTGGTTTGCGGCGACTCGCATACCAGCACTCATGGCGCTTTTGCCTGCCTTGCTTTTGGCATAGGCACTTCCGAGGTGGAGCATGTGCTGGCGACACAGTGCTTGCTGGCGAAGAAATCAAAAGCGATGCAGATCGTGGTAGAGGGCAACCTGGGCCATGGCATTACGGCCAAGGACGTTGCGCTTGCCATTATCGGCAGGATCGGTACTGCGGGGGGTACAGGCTACGCGATCGAGTTTGCAGGCAGCGCGATTCGTGGACTGTCGATGGAAGGGCGAATGACGCTCTGCAACATGGCGATCGAGGCCGGTGCGCGTGCGGGAATGGTGGCGGTGGATGACGTCACCACTGAATATCTCCGGGGCCGTCCCTTTGCACCTAAAGGCGATATATGGGAAAAAGCGGTTGCCTATTGGCGTACACTGAAGAGTGACGAGGGCGCGAATTTCGATAAGGTGGTTCAACTGGACGCAGCTTGGATCAAACCGCAGGTAACCTGGGGGACCTCTCCGGAAATGGTCACAACAGTGGATGGAAAGGTGCCCGATCCGGCAGAAATCGCGGACGCTGTAAAGCGTCACGATATGGAGCGGGCGCTCAAGTATATGGCGCTGGCTCCCAACACCCCGATCAGTGAAATTCGCCCCGACAAGATATTCATTGGGTCCTGCACGAATGCGCGCATAGAGGATTTACGGGCCGCAGCGGAGGTGGTAAAAGGCCGTCGTATTGCCGAGAGCATCAAGCTTGCGATGGTCGTGCCAGGTTCGGGCCTGGTCAAGCATCAGGCGGAGCAGGAGGGGCTTGACAGGATATTCCGCGATGCAGGATTTGAATGGCGCGAACCGGGTTGCTCGATGTGCCTTGCAATGAATGACGACAGGCTGGAACCCGGCGAACGCTGCGCTTCCACTTCCAATCGTAACTTTGAAGGCAGGCAGGGTCCTAGGGGGCGTACCCACCTGGTGAGCCCTGCAATGGCCGCGGCTGCCGCGGTAGCAGGACATTTTGTGGATGTAAGGGAAATATATTAGAATTCTATTGCTACAATAATGTCTTTTTTTATACTACAGGGAGTTGTGATGAGAATGCTGACAGTAATGGTTGCTTTGACCATTGTCTTTGGTTTGTCTGCCTGCCACACCATTCAGGGCGTGGGCAAAGACGTTCAAAGCGGCGGAGAAGCGCTGGAAAAATCTGGGAAATAGCTGCAAAACGGTAATCAGCAGTGAAAAAGTTTCATTCATGCGAGGGATTGGTGGCGCCGCTGGACCGGGCCAACGTCGACACCGACGCCATCATTCCCAAGCAGTTTCTGAAATCCATCAAGAGGTCCGGTTTCGGGGAAAATCTCTTCGATGAATGGCGATACCTGGATCATGGCGAACGGGGGGTCAACCCTGCTACCCGTAAACTCAACCCTGATTTTGTGCTTAACCTGCCGCGTTACCGCGGTGCGCAGATACTTCTTGCGCGCGCCAATTTCGGCTGCGGATCCAGTCGGGAACATGCTCCCTGGGCATTGCAGGATTACGGTTTTCAGGTAATCATCGCCCCTAGCTTCGCCGATATTTTTTTCAACAACTGCTTCAAAATCGGGTTGCTTCCCATCGTGCTCGACGCCTCACGAGTCGGTCAGCTGTTCCGCGAGGTAGAGGCCACCGAAGGGTATCGATTGCTTGTCAATCTGGAGCAGCAATCCGTGACCACCCCTGCCGGGGAATCTTTCTTTTTCGATATCGATTCTTTCCGCAAGCATAGTCTCCTGAATGGTCTGGATGAGATCGGCCTCACGTTGCAGCACGCGGACAAAATCCGCGCGTTCGAAGAAAAGCGCCGCCTGGAACAGCCGTGGCTGTTCGTCTGACAGACTTTCCCGTTTAAAAGAAAAAAGAAGGATCATATGAAAATAGCAATTCTGGCCGGAGATGGTATCGGTCCGGAAATTGTCGCGCAGGC
>DATEEZ010000065.1:0-3694 GCA_035280905.1 Nitrosospira sp. | reverse complement strand
CCCTCGGCGTTTTCCTGATAATCGATTTCCGCCCCTGCCAGATACTGAAAACTCATGGCATCCACCAAAAGTTTGACGCCATTTTTTTCCATTACCGTATCATCTTCACTTATCAATTCATCAAAGGTGAATCCGTACTTGAAGCCGGAGCATCCGCCCCCTGCCACAAATACCCGCAGCTTGAGATCGTTGTTTCCTTCCTCTTCGATCAACTCTCTGACCTTGTTTGCAGCACTGTCGGTAAAGATCAATGGCGTTGGCATGCCCGTCATCAAATCAGTCTGACCTGAACCGTCGTTGAAAGGGGCGTTCATAAGCGTTCCCGAATAGCCTGGTAAGAGATTGTAGTGTTATATGTGCTTCAAATCGTTGACCTGGGCCGCCGGCAATAATGTAACGACATTGCTTTCATGCTCCAGGATTTCCGTATGGAGCAGCATACCCTGAACAGATGCACCGAGATGTATTTCCATGCCCTTATAGTGTACATCTCCACAGACCTTTGCCTTCGGCTGGAGTTCCACATACTCGGTAACCTTTATCGTGCCGACTACCGTCCCATTGATCACTGCATGGGAAACGTGGATGACACCCTCTACGACTGCCTGATCACTTAAAACCAGAGTGCTAGGCATGTCGCTCAAGCCGGTAATGTTTCCCGTAACGCGACCGTCTATCCGTACCCCTCCACTGAAGATGACATTTCCTTCAATGTGAGTGCCAACGCCGATAAGCGAATCGATCTGGCTGTGCGGTCTGTTTATTTTCTCAAACATTTCCCCTCCTTACAAAGACAGATTCACCGTTTGCATGAGCTTGGCCTGCGTCTCGCCCTTCTCGAACACTTTCACCTGCAAGCTGTCGACAATCGCGTCTGGGGCCAGCCAGAAGGTGCTTTCCACTCGCCGATAAAATCTGAAGCTGACATCAAACTTCTTCGATGGGTCGTCGTTGACTTCATTAGTAGTCAATGACTGGACCATTTTTTCCCCATTTTGCTGAAAGTTGACTGCAAGTTCCAGGTTTCCATGGAAATCCTTGCCACGCGGTCCCGATTGAACCAGGAGCAGGCTGTACCGATATTCGCCGGGCAGTTTACCTCTTTCAAGCTTCAAACCCCCGATGGAAACACGCTGCCCGGCCTTGCCGGGGGCAGAACCAAGATTCTGGAAAAAGGCCAGTTCTTCCTTGAGGCGCGTATTTTCGCTCTGCAAGGTCTTGACTTGGCTTGCTATGTCCTGACGGGCGACCTGATCCATTTGCAACTGCTGATCGAGCCCCGCCATTTTTATGCGCAATTCGTCATTCTCGCGCTGCAGGCGTGCATTCAACTGTGACAGCCGCTCCATCTCCGGTCCTGTCTCAGCTTTTTCCTCAAGCGGCGGTTCGGTTCTGTCGGGAATACCGGATTTGCGCCCGGCATCGTACATCCCCCAGGAAAGAATCAGCGCAACCACGAGCAGGATGGCAAGAGCCACCCAACGGACATGAGCGGGAGTCTGCAGGCGGACCGCGGCTGGCGCCGCAGCTATTTTATGTCTTCTTTTACGCGACTTTATCATAAGCGCGTGTCATGCACTTTGAAGCGGCAGCCAGGCGTATCCGAAACATCGCAAAAGTGCACCTGTCGAAATAATGAAAAGTTTTTCTTGCAGGCTGGGGCCTGGATCACTACCAGGGGAAGTGTCGAGAGAAACCCCCAACTGGCTACGGATATTCTAACGATGAACCTCGATCTTGACAAAGACTAACTCTTATCGAGGAACAGTGGCCACAATGCATTTTCTGAAAATTACCTTACGTTGCATGGCGGGATCTTCGTAGGACGCGTCTGGGGCTCCCAATTTCGACAGCGATGCGGCTCCGCACGTTATTTACGATTCATTACGGAAGCAAGGGGGCGTGGCTGATGGCAAGGGTTTCCGGCAAGCCGAACATGAGGTTCATATTCTGCACTGCCTGCCCGGCCGCGCCCTTGACGAGATTGTCCGTTACCGAGAGTATGACGGCTGTATCTCCACCCTGGGGCCGGTGGACCGCGATGCGGCAGAGATTCGAACCACGCACTGAGCGGGTTTCCGGATGAGAGCCTGCGGGAAGTACGTCGACAAACGGTTCATTCGCGTAGCGGTTTTCGTATAACGCCTGCAGATCGACTTCTTTAAGGAGTTTTGCATAAAGTGTGGCATGGATGCCGCGAATCATAGGCGTGAGGTGCGGCACAAATGTCAGACCGATGGGGTGTTTTGCCGCTTGCGACAAGCCTTGCCTGATCTCGGGAAGATGGCGATGCCCGGGTACCCCATAGGCTTTGAAATTGTCGGAAGCTTCAGCAAAAAGGGTATGAATTTCAGCGTTGCGTCCCGCACCTGACACGCCCGATTTCGCGTCCGCGACGAGATGATCCAAATCCACGGCGCCCGATTCCACTAGAGGAAGGAAACCCAGTTGCACGGCGGTGGGATAGCAGCCGGGGTTGGCTATGAGCCGTGCCGTCTTTATCCTGTCACGATTGATTTCCGGCAGACCGTAGACCGCCTCGGCGACCAGTTCGGGACAGGCATGAGGCATTCCATACCATTTTTCCCAGAGAGCGATATCCTTGATACGAAAATCGGCGGCAAGATCAATTATCCGCACGCCTGCATCAAGCAGGGACGGAACCTGCTTCATGGCAATGCCATTCGGTGTGGCAAAGAATACCGCGTCGCATTTATCGAGGTTTGCCTCCGCGGGATCGGAGAATTTTAACCCTATGCGTCCGCGCAGACTTGGAAACAACTGGTTGACATCCATGCCAGCTTCCTTGCGCGATGTAATTGCCTCAATACTCACCTCCGGGTGTTGAGACAAAATGCGCAGCAACTCTACCCCGGTATATCCGGTTCCACCTACGATACCGATCTTAAGCATGGTTCTTGGAAGTTTTCGTGTGGTTAAAATTCCTTGTCACGCCGCATCTGTATCTACCTGACGCCTGCGTGAGATCCGTGGAAGGTTTACGATTACAAGCGCCAAACAAAAAAGCCGCCTGTCCGCCAGAAGCAGCGGGCAGGCGGCTTTTTATGATAGATAAAAGCTTATCGCTTGGAGAACTGCTTCCGGCGTCGTGCCTTGCGCAGACCAACCTTCTTGCGCTCCACTTCACGCGCATCACGTGTAACCAATCCCGCGTTGCTCAATACGGGTTTCAGGGTTGCATCGAAGTCAATCAGTGCGCGGGTAATTCCGTGTCTCACCGCGCCTGCCTGTCCGGATTCGCCTCCGCCATGAATATTCACCAGGATATCAAAGCGATTGAGGTTCCCCGTCAATTCCAGCGGCTGGCGCACCACCATGCGTCCCGTTTCCCGGGAAAAAAACTCATCCACGGGCTTGTCGTTGACTGTTATCACGCCGCTACCCGGCTTGATGAACACGCGTGCCACGGCGCTTTTGCGCCGCCCTGTACCGTAACTGTAGGTTCCATTCATTATGATCAAGCCCTGACTTCAAGTTGCCGCGGCTGTTGTGCAGCGTGTGGGTGTGCTGCGCCAGCGTATATTTTGAGCTTCTTTAACATTGCATAGCCGAGGGGACCCTTCGGCAGCATGCCTTTTACTGCTTTTTCCAGCGGCCTGCCGGGAAAACGCGCATGCATTTTCGCGAAACTCGTTTCGTATATACCCCCGGGATAACCGCTGTGGCGATAGTA
>DATEEZ010000064.1:0-5777 GCA_035280905.1 Nitrosospira sp. | reverse complement strand
TGGCACCTCGATGTCGGCTCATCACATCCTGGGGCTGTAGCCGGTCCCAAGGGTATGGCTGTTCGCCATTTAAAGTGGTACGTGAGCTGGGTTTAAAACGTCGTGAGACAGTTTGGTCCCTATCTGCCGTGGGCGTTGGAAGTTTGAGAGGACCTGCTCCTAGTACGAGAGGACCGGAGTGGACGCACCTCTGGTGTACCGGTTATGACGCCAGTCGTATCGCCGGGTAGCTAAGTGTGGAAGAGATAACCGCTGAAAGCATCTAAGCGGGAAACTCGCCTCAAGATGAGACTTCCCGGGGGTTAAACCCCCCTAAAGGTTCGTCGAAGACTACGACGTTGATAGGTCGGGTGTGGAAGCGCAGTAATGCGTTAAGCTAACCGATACTAATTGACCGTGCGGCTTGATCCTATAACCTTAAGCAAGGATAAGGTGTTTATAAGATACAATCATTTTCCCATTTACTTCTTCAAGATTGCGGTTTTCGATAGAAGCGAGGTTTTCTCACTGCTTTCATCGAATGCCATTAAAAGTTACGCTTGGCGGTCATAGCACTTTGGACCCACCCCTTCCCATCCCGAACAGGGCCGTGAAACGAAGTCGCGCCGATGATAGTGTGTTTTCACATGCGAAAGTAGGTCACTGCCAGGCACCTTATAGAAAAAAGCCCTAACTCGTGAGAGTCGGGGCTTTTTTTTTGTTGGTACGCCATAGGTTGATCACGACGAACGAACCAAGCGTAGAAATGGATGATTGATCTTCTCCAAGTGCTCGACTAACGCAGTTGAACCTATTCGGTATTCGTCATAGGAAGTGCCTTGGTATGGTACAGTGTGATGTGCTTGCTTCCGCAGTGGTCCCCTTGACGACTGAAGCAATGCGGCAGCGATTGAATTTCAGCGCCACATGACGAGGAAATCCTCAGGCGAGGAAATCATCATGCAACCACTGCGGTTTTTATCCCTCCGATTTTTATCCCTGTTACTAACGTTGGTCTTCTGCTTCGCAGCGGGACGTGTTGCCGCCCAGTCGGAGAATGAACCTTACCGGGCAACAGTGGACAGTGAGGGCGTGCAACACGTGAACATTCTGGCGGGCGACTATTTCTTCCGCCCCAGGCACATCATTGTCAAAGTCAACGTTCCCGTAAGGTTTGTGGTTCGGGTGGAACAAGGGATTATTCCCCACGGCCTGGTGCTCAAGGCTCCCAAAGCGAATATCTCGATCGAACAGGATCTGAATCAGCAGTCTCAAGCATTCACTTTTACCCCGACCGAGCCAGGCAAATATGCCTTCTATTGCCCGAAGAAGCTGCTCTTTTTCAAGAGCCACAGGGAGCACGGAATGGAGGGCGTTCTGGAGGTTGTCGAGTAACTGAATGGGTTGCGACTTGCCCTCATGCAGTTTTCCCACGAACTCCCGTTTCCCTCTGGGTTCCCGGAAATAGCATCAATACCGGCAAACGTGTTGGTCTGTCAGTCTGTCAGTGTACCTGCGCCGGAAAGAGATCGAAGCGGGAAGGTTTGATGAAAACCTGATCGCCTCGCGTCAGCTGCAGTTCGCGAAAGCGCTCCCTGCTGATTTCGACCTCGATCAATTCCCTGTCTTTGCTGTCATCGCGTACCAGCTCAAGGCGAACTATCGGGCCAACCGAGAGAATGTGGGACACATGTGCGGCAATTGCTCCCTCCCCATTCAAGCCATTGTCCACCTTGTTCACATGGATGTCATGCGGACGTACATAGGCCACCGCGGAAAGCTCTTCGGCTTCGGTATGCTCCGGTGCATCGATTTCGATTCCCCCTATCCAGGCGCGACCGCGGTGCAGTCGGCCATGAAAAAGATTCACCTTGCCCAGGAATTTGTACACGAACGGGCTTGCCGGGTTCTCGTATACCTCATCCGGCGTGCCGATCTGCTCGATTCGGCCTTCGTTCATGACCACTATCCGATCTGCGACCTCCAATGCTTCTTCCTGATCATGGGTGACGAACACACTGGTAATATGCATCTCGTCGTGAAGTCTTCTAAGCCATGAACGCAGTTCCTTGCGCACCTTGGCATCCAGCGCCCCGAACGGCTCGTCCAGCAGGAGAACCTTTGGCTCCACAGCCAATGCTCGTGCCAGGGCGATTCTCTGGCGCTGCCCGCCGGAGAGTTGATGCGGGTAGCGATCTGCCAGCCAGTCCAGTTGCACCAGTTTCAGCAACTCATGTACGCGTTGCCGAATCTCCGCTGCAGAAGGTCGAAATCTTTTCGGACGTACACGCAGGCCGAAGGCTACATTTTCAAAAATGGTCATGTTCCGGAACAGGGCGTAGTGCTGGAATACAAAGCCAACCTGTCGCTCACGCACGTTCTGATCCGTTGCGTCTTCGCCCTGGAACAGTACTTGGCCTGTATCCGCTGCTTCCAGTCCCGCAATGACACGCAGCAGGGTTGTTTTCCCCGATCCTGAAGGACCGAGCAGCGCGAGCAGTTCACCTGATTTTACTTCCAGGCTGACGTCGCGCAGCGCGGAAAAACTCCCGAATTGTTTGGAAAGATTACGGATCTCTATGCTCATTCTTGTATTCCTGTGGTTCCCGGTTTTTCCCCGGTTTTTGATTCAACGAGTGTCTTCAATGCCAATGTGATCAAGGCAAGCAGTGCGAGCAGCGACGCCACGGCAAAGGCGGCCGCAAAGTTATATTCGTTATAAAGAATCTCGACATGCAGCGGCAAGGTATTGGTGCTTCCCCGGATATGTCCGGATACGACCGATACCGCACCAAACTCTCCCATTGCGCGCGCATTACAAAGGATGACGCCATAAAGCAAGCCCCATTTAATGTTGGGAAGCGTCACCCGGAAGAATATCTGCCAGCCGTTCGCCCCGAGTACCACGGCCGCTTCTTCCTCTTCGGTCCCCTGGGATTGCATCAGGGGAATCAGTTCGCGTGCGATAAAGGGAACTGTAACGAATATGGTCGCCAGTATGATGCCGGGCACCGCAAAGATGATCTTGATGTCGTGTTCCGCCAGCCATGGGCCCAGCCAACCCTGCAAGCCGAAAATAAGAACATAGATGAGTCCGGACACGACAGGCGAAACCGAAAAAGGCAAATCGATGAGCGTGACCAGCAGGTTTTTGCCGCGAAATTCAAACTTGGCAACCGCCCATGCTGCCGCTACACCGAATACCAGATTAAGCGGAACCGCAATGGCGGCCGTGGTCAGGGTAAGCTGAATAGCAGAAACAGCGTCCGGCTCGGTAATAGCGGCGATGTAAACATCCCAGCCTTTCCTGAGCGCCTCGTAGAAAACCGATATCAGCGGCACGAAGAGAAAGAGCGTCAGAAAGGCCAGCGCAAGCACGGTCAAGGACAAGCGAACCCACGCGGGTTCCTCGATGGGCCGCACGCGGGCCGAAGTGACGGGCAACGGAAGAGCAATAGTAGTCATCAGGATATCCTCATGCTCATACTGACGATGAACTCCGGCTGCGGCTCCACCATTGCAGCAGGTTGATGATCAGGAGCAACACGAAAGAAATCACGAGCATGACCACGGCGAGTGCCGTAGCGCCTGCATAGTCGTACTGCTCAAGCTTGGTAATGATCAGGAGCGGTGTGATTTCGGAAATCATCGGCATGTTGCCCGCAATAAAAATAACGGACCCGTATTCCCCGATCGCACGGGCAAAGGCAAGCGCAAAGCCGGTTATCAGTGCCGGAAAAATTGCGGGAAAAATAACTCGCAGGAATGTCTGCAAGCGGTTCGCGCCGAGTGTGGCCGCTGCTTCTTCCAGTTCAGGCTCGAGGCCTTCCAGCACGGGTTGCACCGTTCGCACTACAAATGGCAATCCTATAAACGTTAGCGCCACGAAGACCCCGGCCGGCGTAAAGGCAATCTTGATGCCAAGCGGCTCCAGATACTGGCCGATCCAACCATTCCCCGCATAGAGCGCCGTCAGCGCAATACCGGCTACCGCGGTTGGCAGGGCAAATGGAAGGTCTACGAGCGCATCGACCAGCTTCTTTCCGGGAAAAGGGTAACGTACCAGCACCCACGCAACCAGAAGCCCGAATACAGCATTCAGCAGCGCTGCCGAGAACGAGGCGCCAAATGTCAATCGATAAGAAGCCAGAACCCTGGGTGTTGTTACAACATTCCAGAATTCAGGCAAGGTGAGCTCCGCCGTGCGAATAAATGCCGCCGAGATTGGAATCAGAACGATCAGGCTCAGATAAAGCAACGTAAATCCAAGCGCCAGATTGAATCCGGGCAGAACGCTGTGTTGTCTGAAAGCGCCCATTTCAAATTCCCGCCGCATCAATATAGTATTGAAGCGTCCTGACGGGCCCACGGGAAGCCTCCGCGCTTCCGTACTCTGTCGCCGTAGCAGGTATGAGCAAGTCAAACTCAATCGCCTGCGCCGGGACGCCGAGAAAGCGTCCCTGGAGAAGATCCGCACCTGCGCGAACAGCACCCGTCAATTGCCGCGCTGTTTCGATTTCACGGAACAAAACCTGCGCGCCGAAGTGATGAATGGCATCCACCAGCGGGCCTGCGTCGCCCAACCTTTGAAGGGCGGAGGCTTCCAACCGCACCATGTCCGGATATAGCGGATACAGACTGGCAAGTTCCGCTATCCAATCGTCACCAGCGTCGTTGTAATTGATCGCTATACGATAGCCGTGCGAGCGATAATTGCTGATCACGTGCTTGAGCAGCTTCCAATTGCGGTTCACCTCAGCCGGAATTTCGATTACCACCCGGGAAGTCTCCGCGCCGATGATATCGAGGATTCGTTTAAACGCGCGGCCATGGTCGTCCTTGACACTTTCCAGCAGGCGGGGCTGTACGGTGACAAAAAGATTGCCGTCATGAGAGCTCCCGCTGAAGTAGTTGAGCGCATGTACCGCGCGGCACAGCCGGTCAAAACGTACCAGTGGAGCGTCTCCTTCCTCGAGAGACAGGACTTTCCAGGGTGATAACGGATTTTCCTCGTTCATAACTGAACGGATATAAGCTGCATGCCCGATCACACTGCGCGTTTTTGCGTCGAATACCGGTTGAAATACGCTTGACAGCCAGCAGTTGAAGAAATGTCCGACAATAAATCCGTTCTCCGCTCGTGTCACGGGATAGTCGGTTGCCTCCTGGATGCGCGCCAATTCATCCTTTTCCTGTGATGAAGGAATGTTCACTTTTCATCTCCTTTCAAAAATTTCCTGAACGTTCAATTTCTGGACGTCCGCATGGTGTTTTTGTGGTTTTCAGTGCAGGCAGTACAATTTGTGTTGTTATTTCTGATAAATCTGATCAAAAGTGCCACCATCAGCAAAGTGAAGCTTGTGTGCGTTCTTCCAGCCGCCAAACGCATCGTCGATTCTGAACAGCTTGATGTCGGGAAACTGGCTTGCATATTTCGTCGCAATTCCGGCATTGGTGGGGCGATAGAAATTCTTCGCGGCAATCTCCTGACCTGAGTCGGAATAGAGATATTGGAGATAGGCTTCCGCGACGGGACGCGTACCCTTCTTGTCGACGACCTTGTCCACCACCGCGACGGATGGCTCAGCAAGAATGCTGATGGACGGTGCGACAATTTCAAATTTGTCGGGTCCGAGCTCCCTGATGGCGAGGAATGCTTCGTTTTCCCACGAAATGAAGACATCGCCGATGCCGCGCTCCACAAAAGTCGTGGTTGAGCCCCGCGCCCCCGAGTCCAGCACAGGGACGTTCCGGTAGAGCTTCGCTACGAACTCCTTCGCCCTGGCGTCGTCGCCGTA
>DATEEZ010000063.1:0-19550 GCA_035280905.1 Nitrosospira sp. | reverse complement strand
AGGGTGTAAGTCGACCTTCCATCATGATATCGCAGTGTCGGGAAGAAGGCATCCCGTCGACGGGTATTGCGGGGAGCAGGAAAGCTATAACTGCACCGATTTATACAGGTTAAGGCAGATCAAGGCAGGCTAAATGACCAGCTACAGTGAAGAAGTGCACAGCGGAAGTTACCTGGGGGTACGACGTTTGCAGTTTTAAATGCTATTTATACTGCTGTTGACCCTGGTTCCGGGTGGTTTGGGAAAATATTCAGGTTTGTGCGGTAAGAGTTCCCCTTTTCGTGAAAGAAGCGCCCTTTCCTGATCACCTCAGGTTTTTCCGGTGCTCTTTCATGACGAATATCCAGGTCGCTCTGATGCGATTTATCCCAAAATGTCCAGCATAGCGGATCACTATAGAAGTCTCTTTTCTGCGCCATGTTACGCGCTAACCGGCTGAGCGCACTGATGCTGATCAGCGCAAAGATAACCAGAATTATCAGCGGGAACCACCTCTTTACCAATGATACCTCCCTGGCATTATGTCGGACTTTTTTCTTATATCATCGATTATGGGCCGCTTTGACGAAGGATAGTGATCAGGATTTCGCCACCGAGGCCCTTGCTTCCTGCGAGTTGCTTGTAGGCATTGCTCAGGCAGTGCCCAAGCGGTATCTGGTGTACTTCAATTACTCCAGTTGTTGTTTTGTTGCGGATCGGAAATTGCCAGCTGTCTGCTGTGCAGGCGCAACGTAACCTTCCTGTTCGAGTTTTGCTGCGATCTGACGATGCAAGGCCGCCTTGCCAAGGCTTGTCTTCGCCGCCTGCTCATACCTTTGCATCAACGCCCAGGTATGCGATTGCCGGTCCTGTGCCAGCCGTCCGTAAAGATAGCTTTTTTCCTGATAATGGTCGAGCAGTTTTCGTTGCTCGTCTGCTCTCGTCTGCATTTCCTCAGCCAGATTCTCAAATTGCTTTGTCAAAGCATAATGATCCTTATAGGTTCTGGCCTCCTCCACCGTTTTCAGGAGGGCAGGGCTGTTTACCGCTTCGTACGGGCTCATAGGGGCGCATGAAACCAATAACCCGAGCATGAATACAACCGCTGGAAAAGTTCTTATCGTCATACGGCGCCTGACCTGAAGCTGAGGTGAACCGAGGAAGTGCGCGATGCAGACGTTCTGCCTCTGTGAAACAGAGTACCAATCCAGGAGATACTTTGTCAACTTTTTTATGTCTAAAGTGTCTCAACTCTCAAGAAGGTGTAAAGTAGAAGGTGGGCGAGTAAAACAAAAATTGAGACGAGCATTAGAACCAGAACCACAGTCAACCGCTTATTTGACGTTTATTGAAAAATCGTAACTTGTTTATTGCGCGGGGCGTGTGCTTTTATAGATGAGGGGAGCAGCCAGACTGCGCAAATGAATGCGGTGGCATCTTGAAGTCTTGAGAAGGCAAGGAGTGATTCCGCTGGTATTGCATCTGACGGGAGGAGACGCATTCCCAGCCCCTTTAACGGATCATGACGGAAAGTTGCTGCCGCTCCCGCTAGACTAACCGGAAGGGGTGACAGGTGAAATAAAAGCATTTTTGGAGGGCGGTTACGCGTGCAATGTCATTCCACTTACGCCGCGAGCAGACCTTCCTCTATGAATGAGGCGGTAAATGTCGATACAATTTGGGGGTCCGGCAAAATCAAGCGCTCGTTCTTGTCTTCGTAATCCAACCGGCTGAGCATGTCCTTGATGACATTAAGCCGGGTCAGTTGCTTGTCGTCGGCATGCACGATGATCCAGGGCGTAATCAAATTATGCGTATGGGTCAACATCTTGTCGCGCGCTAATGTATATTCATCCCATTTTTCGAGAGCATACTCGTCGAGCGCGCTGATTTTCCATTGTGCCAGAGGGTCCTTTCTCCGCTGGCTCAGCCTTTTTTCCTGTTCGGGTTTACTGATATCGAGGTAGTACTTGAGAAGTTTGATGCCGGAGCGTATCAGCATGAGCTCGAACTCGATCACCGAACCCATGAATTCTTCATACTCGCTATCGGTACAAAAACCCATTACCTTCTCCACTCCGGCCCGGTTGTACCAACTGCGGTTAAACAGCACGAGCTCCTGCGCTGCGGGAAGGTATTGAACGTAGCGCTGGAAATACCACGTGTTGCGGTCTCGGTCTGAGGGTTTGCCGAGCGCGACAACGCGTGTTTCGCGCGGGCTCAGGTGCTCAGTGATCCGCTTGATCGTGCCGTCCTTTCCGGAGGCATCCCGTCCTTCCATGATGATCAGAATCTTGTCACCGCATTCGATGAGGTGCCGTTGAAGCTTGACAAGTTCGATCTGAAGTTTGTAGAGCGTATCCTCGTAGTCTTCTTTGGATATTTCGGGCGCACGTCCTTCCTTTTCCTTCTTGTCTTCCTTTTTGCTCATGATGAGGTATTTCTCCGTGCAAAATCCGAATCGCCACAGAGGATGCGACAGACACCGAATGTCGATAGGACAGAGTTCAACTTGAATTTATCCAACCTTCTACTATGATAGATCAACAGTTGTTGAAGAATCGGAAGGTAGGATATGGATTTCCTTTATAACACGTAACTCTTGTTCTGACAGGATAGATGCCCCGTACTGGATAATATGATGCTGCGTGTACGCACATTCTTATCGATTCTGATCATATTGTCGCTGCCCCTGCAAGGTGCTCTAGCCGCTATCATGCCGCTATGCGCTCAAGCCCGACACATATCTGGGGGGCCTGAAAATCGGATTGATCATGAAGTCCCTTCCGCAGCTTGCCCCTTGCATGACAGTAGCAATCACAACAAACAACCGGACAGACAGCCCGGTGGTGATAATCCAGAGGGTGAGGCAGATTTGACCCTTTCCTGCGATGGGGTCGTTTGCCACATAAGCGGTAATGGTCTGCCACCTGCGGCGTCTGCACTCAATCTTTCTGGTGGATTTTCTTACGCCATCCTGCCCATTTCTCGCCTTTCCTCGCTGGTTCTTCAGCAGCCGCAACGGCCTCCTCTAGCTTAATCTCTTACTCGTATTAAACCAGCAGCCGGACGGCAGGTCGTTCGCTGCTCGGGGTTTTTGTATGGGTCATTTGCCCTGCCGAAAATTCTGCTGGCTATTTCTCTATTGCTGAATCGGTAAATCCCCGTGTTACATATTTTCAAGGAGGCCGGAATGGCTTCGCCACTCTTTGCTGCGCTGCAACTGGCGCCAATACTTGCATGCATATCTGTCCCCGTACTTGGAGGCGGAGCCGCTCAACGGACTCCGATTGATTCCAGGCAGAATGCCTTTTCGATGATGTATGAGCCTGTATTGTTCAATGATCGGCTATTCCCCGAGCAGAACCTTGAACCAGCGAAAGACCAGAAAACAATAGTTGCGAGTGCGTCCGAGGCTACAAAGCCCGCTACATCTGCAAATCTTATTCCCGGCAGGGGAGTAGTAGTGAAGGTTGATCGCGCCAATGCCCTCGTCAAGATAAACCATGACCCTATTCCCGCCCTGGATTGGCCCAGGATGACGATGTCTTTTCGCCTGAGGGAGAGCACTTTGGCTGAACAGGTCAAAGAAGGCGATGTAGTGCAATTCTTCCTCGAAAAATCAGGTTCCGATTACATCATCGTAAAATGGCGGAAGTAAGCTCCCACACGACGGTGAGTTCGCAATGATTCCCATCGGAATCATCGCCCCCGTGCTTGCCGCGGTCATGCTTACTACATTTGCCCGTGCGGAAGTTTCACCCCAGGCAGGTAGAGGAGCGTCTATACAGGCTGCTCCAGAACCTGTGGAAGCCTTTGCGGCGGTAAATCCCCAAAACTCAGCTTCGCTAGCTACCCTGTCTACCCTGATTGCGGAAGCCCTGGAGAACAATCCGGAAATCCAGGCTGCACTGCGGGAACGGGAAGCTGCCCAGCAGAGAATATCGCCTGCGGAAGCGCTGGATGACCCTGTTCTGGAAGCAGGAGTGATCAATGCCCCGCTGGCATCTTCCACTTTTAACCGTGAGGACATGACCATGAAGATGATCGGTCTGTCCCAGCGATTTCCTTTTCCAGGGAAACGCGGTTTGCGTAAAGATGTCGCCGCCAGGGATGCAGAGGCTATCGAATATGGTTACCAGGAGACCGTGAACCGTGTTGTGCGCGATATTAAGGTCACGTATCTCGATCTAAGCCTCACCCTTGAAATGACCCGTCTGGTCGAAAAAAACAAGCTCATCCTGGAAGAGCTTCTCCACATTGCTGAAGATCACTATGCGGTAGGGCGAGGAAACCAGGCGGATGTGCTAAAGGCCCAGACGCAGGTATCGAGAATGACGGATGAACTGCTGAAGCTTGCAAGAGAAAGACCGGTAATCGAAGCCGAGCTGATACGCGCGCTCGGCTGGACCGGGAATAAGCCGCTGTCAGTGCCCGCACCGCCGCAATTGCGCGAGGAAACCCTGAACCTGGAATCGTTGCTTGAGGCTGCCCTGACCCAACGCCCGCAATTGTTGGCACTGCAAAGTCTCGTTGCCCGCAACGACAAAGCACTGGAACTTACGCGCAAAAATTATTATCCCGACTTCGATGTACGCATGTCCTACGGTCAGCGTGACAACATGCTGGACAACAGCCCGCGGCCGGACTTGGTGAGTCTGACGGTGGCGATGAACCTCCCCGTGTGGCGCGGCAGCAAACTCGAGCCACGCGAAGCGGAGTCGCTGGCAATGCGTGATCAGGCCCTGAGCACTTATGAAGCGCAACGCAATGAGGTGGCGGCAAGACTGCGCCAGCAGACAGCACTGGCCGAGCAAAGCCTGAAGTCCGCGCGGCTCTACCAGACAGCCATCCTGCCACAGGCCCGGCTTACCGTCGAATCCACCCTGGCGGCTTATCGGGTTAACCGGGTCGATTTCATGACACTGCTCGACAGCCAGATGACGGTATTCAACTCCGAAATCAGCCTGGCGACGACTATAGCAAGTTACAACAAGGCGCTCGCGGAGATCGATCTGCTCACTGGTAAATCGCCAGTCAACTTATCACCCACCCCCCGGAAGCCCATGTCAAGGGATCGCATGTGAAGCTCGCCGTCAAATTAATAGCTTTTGTGGCTCTGGCTGCAGCCTTACTTGTCGCAGGGTACTGGTGGGGTGCCACCCGGCCTTCGACCTCTGCGGCTAATGCCTTGAGTGCGGTTTCAGCCGACGGTAAGCGTGAGAGGAAGATTCTCTATTACCGCAACCCCATGGGTCTGCCGGACACTTCGCCGATACCCAAAAAAGATCCCATGGGCATGGACTACATACCTGTTTACGAAGGCGAGGAATCCGCTTCCGTCGATGCGGCAGTCAAGATCAGCATCGACAGAATACAAAAACTGGGAGTAAGAACCGAGCAGGTCGGCATGCGCGAACTCACCCGCACTGTAAGGGCAGTAGCGACAGTGCAGGCGGACGAACGGCGGCTGCATATCGTGGCGCCCAGGTTCGAGGGATGGATCGAGCGGCTCCACATCAATACGACGGGACAAGCCGTTAGAAAGGGTGATCCGTTGATGGATGTGTATAGCCCCGACCTGATCACGGCACAGCACGAATATCTTATCGCCCGGAGAGGAACAAAGGACGTGGAGGATGGCGGCCTTGAGGTTCAGGCGGGGATGGAACGGCTGACTGAGAGTGCCTTGCAGAGACTGCGCAATTGGGACATATCCGGGGCCGATCTGAAGACACTCCAGCAAGAAGGTAAGTTTACTCATTCCGTCATACTTCGTTCTCCGGCAAGCGGCGTAGTTTTGGAAAAACGGGCGATTCAAGGACAGCGCTTCACCGCTGGAGAGATGTTGTATCAGATCGTGGATCTCTCCAAAGTATGGATGCTTGCAGACGTGTTTGAACAGGATCTTGCCACGATACATCCGGGTCAGACTGCCACCATCCGGGTTGAAGCCTATCCGGACAAGGTATTTCCGGGCAAAGTGACGTTCATATACCCCACAGTCAATCCGGAAACCCGCACTGCCAGCGTGCGCATCGAGTTGCCCAATCCGCAAGAACTGCTGAAACCGGCGATGTATGGGAAAGTGGAGTTCGTTTCAATCCAACGTAAAGACAAGGTGCTCGCTGTCCCCGAATCGGCGGTACTTGATGCCGGTACCAGGCAGTCTGTGTTGGTGGATCTCGGCGAGGGCCACTTTGAACCGAGGCTCGTGAAGCTGGGCAAGCACGCGAATGGCTATGTGGAAGTTCTGGACGGACTGAAGGCCGGGGAAATGGTTGTGGTAAAAGCGAATTTCCTCATCGATGCCGAAAGCAACCTCAAGGCTGCATTGAGGAGTTTTGATCACAGCGGTCAGGATTCAGTGCTTGGCGAAGTGAGGGAGAGGCATCAGATCGTTCCTGGCTCATCTGGAACTGTACCTTTACCCCCGTCTCCATCTTCACTGATGAGCCATAGCGGTGAGGGCGCCATCGAAGCGATCGACGTGGCCAATACAACGGTAACCCTTGCCCACGGGCCGATCGCAAGCCTTAATTGGCCCCCGATGGTAATGGATTTCAAGGTTCTGAACCCCGCATTACTACGAACATTGAAACCCGGCCAGGAGGTTGCTTTCGAGATAACGGAAGCATCGCGGGGTGAGTACATTATTGTTCGTATACAGCCACAGCCAGGTGCTGCCGCTGCCAAGCAGGAAAAGAAGCGCTGAGATGGTCGGCAACATCATCGAATGGTCGGTGCGACACATCTTCCTGGTGCTGATCGGAACATTTTTCGTGGTGGCCTGGGGCGTGTATTCGGTATGGAAGACACCTGTCGATGCAATTCCCGATCTTTCGGACGTTCAGGTCATCATTTACACGGAATATCCAGGCCAGGCACCTCAGGTAATCGAAGACCAGATTACCTATCCCCTCACCACTGCCATGCTGAGTGTGCCGAAATCCAAGGTGGTGCGTGGTCTCTCCAATTTTGGCGTGTCGTTCGTATACGTCATCTTCGAGGACGGCACAGATATCTATTGGGCACGCTCGCGCGTATTGGAATACCTTAACTTCGCAGCCAGTCGTCTGCCCAGGAATGTTCGACCCTCTCTTGGGCCCGATGCAACCGGAGTAGGCTGGGTTTATCAATATGCCGTGACTGCAAAGAACCGTACCCTCGACGAGTTGCGCGCCCTCCAGGACTGGTTCCTGCGTTATCAGCTAACTGCGGCGGAGGGCGTGGCGGAAGTGGCCAGTGTAGGGGGGTTTGTACGAAGCTATCAGGTTACAGTGAATCCGCAGCAGCTACAGGCTTACCGCATCCCGTTAAAGACTGTGTCCCAGGTTATCGCTGCCAGCAATCGCGATGTGGGAGGACGTGTGATCGAGCTCGCGGAGACAGAATATGTGGTGCGCGGCAAAGGCTATTTGCGTGGGATAGACGATCTGGAAAAACTCGTCGTCAAGGCGGAGAAGGGCACGCCGGTGCTGTTGCGCGACATTGCCCGAGTGGAACTGGTTCCTGAGGAACGTCGCGGCATAGCCGAGCTTGACGGCGAAGGAGAAGTTGTTTCGGGTATTGCGGTGGCTCGGTACGGCGAACATGCTCTCGATATCACACGCAACCTCGAAAAGAAGCTCGCCGAGATCACGCCCGCCCTGCCGGAAGGTGTTTCAATTCGGTCCCTCTACGATCGTTCAGATCTGATCCACCGCGCCATCACAACGTTGCGCGAAGTGTTGGTCGAGCAGATCATTATTGTGGCGCTGGTTTGTGCGGTCTTCCTCATGCATGTGCGGAGTACTCTGGTGGCGATTATCATGCTTCCAGTCGGCGTACTCATGGCTTTCATCGCGATGCGGTTCCTCGGTATCAATTCCAACATCATGAGCCTTGCAGGCATCGCCCTCGCAATTGCTGAAATGACCGATGCGGCGATCGTCATGATCGAGAATGCACACAAACATCTGGCACACCTTGAGCCCGGGACCTCGAGAATTTCCAAAGCTGCACGCGCAAAGGCTGTCATTACCGCCTGTAAAGAAATCGGACCATCGCTATTCTTCAGCCTGCTGATCATCACGGTATCGTTCCTGCCGGTATTTGCCCTCGAAGCGCAGGAAGGACGCATGTTTCAGCCACTCGCCTATACCAAGACTTTCGCCATGGCGGGTGCCGCCTTGCTTTCGATCACCCTCGTTCCAGCCTTGATCCTGCTTCTGATCCGCGGTCGCATCCCACGTGAGCAGGATAATCTGCTGGGCCGTTTCATGATCCGGACCTACCGCCCGGTAATGGGCTGGGTGATGTATTGGAAAAAGACGATCATTCTGACAGCGCTTGCAGTGCTTGGGATAACCATTTACCCCGCACTCAAGCTGGGCACCGAGTTCATGCCGGCGCTGAACGAAGGCACGCTTCTTTACATGCCAGTGACCTTGCCTGGCATTTCCGTGACGAAGGCGGCTGAGATACTGCAGACGCAGGGCAAGATTATCAAAAGCTTTCCGGAGGTGGCATCAGTGCTCGGCAAAGCGGGGCGTGCCAATACCGCCACCGATCCCGCGCCTCTGGAGATGGCTGAAACAATCATCAACCTGAAGCCGGAAACTGAATGGCGTTCCGGGATGACCGTGGATAAATTGATCGCCGAAATGGACCAGGCGCTCCAGATGCCGGGAGTGAGCAATGCCTGGACCATGCCGATCAAGAATCGGATAGATATGCTTGCTACCGGCATTCGTACACCGATTGGCGTCAAAGTGTTTGGCAAGGATCTGGATGAAATCGAAATCCTTGCCAGACAGATCGAGGCAGCGGTAAAAACGGTGCCTGGAACGACGAGCGTCTATGCTGAACGCATTACCGGCGGTTATTACCTCGATATCGAGCCGGACCGCATGGCGCTCGCGCGGTATGGGCTGGCCGTAGGAGACTTGCTGGAAGTAATCTCAATGGCATTGGGCGGTGAGACAGTCACCACCACCGTGGAAGGGCGGGAACGTTTCGCTGTCACTGTACGCTATCCGCGTGCATTGCGCAGTGATCCGCAGGCGATCGCTACCCAGGTGCTGATACCCACCATGGACCAGCTAATGATCCCGCTCGGGCAACTCGCGCAGGTGAAACTCCTCCAAGGCCCTCCGAGTATTCGCACGGAGAATGCGCTGCTGTCAGCTTACATCTTCGTCGATATCCGCGACCGAGACATCGGCAGCTATGTCGCGGAAGCGCAGCAAGCGGTGCGTGAACGAGTCCAGTTTTCGACGGGATATTACGCAACCTGGAGCGGTCAGTTCGAATACATGGAGCGTGCTATGGAGAAGCTGAAGGTAGTCGTGCCGCTCACAGTTCTGATCGTATTCCTGCTTGTATATCTGAACTTCCATCGACTTACCGAAACGCTGATCGTCATGCTTTCGGTTCCTTTTTCCGTGGTGGGCGGCATCTGGCTCATGTATCTGCTCGACTACAACATGAGCATCGGGGCGGCGGTTGGCTTTATAGGGCTCATCGGTATCGCGACTGAAACAGGAATGGTTATGCTCACTTTCCTCGATCGGGCGTTGGCGACTATTACGGCGACGCGACAAGCCGCAGGTGAAAAAGTTACCGTTGAAGATCTTTACGAGGCGGTGATCCAGGGCGCGGTATACCGGATACGTCCGGTGATGATGACCATTGCGGGAAGCGTGGTTGGTCTGTTTCCCGTCATGTTCAGCACAGGCACGGGGTCCGAGGTGACACGGCACATAGCCGCTCCCATGGTGGGCGGAATGGTTTCCACTACAGCACTGACGCTGATCGTACTCCCGGCCGTCTTTGCGCTCGTCAAGGAAATCGCTATATGGCGGTCGCCATTCCGGGCCTGATGCCCTTGTGTCGTTGTCGGCTCACGGCCGTAGCAATGTTAAAAACTGATAGCTTGAAATCGCCTAATATAAAAACGTTATAAACGTTATATCTGCGAACAAGGAATGGAGATAAGTAGTTAGAACAAGTTGCGGAGACAGATCTGGATATGGCAAAGACCTCATCGTCAAATGGCGGAGGAAGTGAAACAATCGTATTGACGGCAAGAGGCAGCACGAAAATTCATGAAAATTGTTCGAACAATAAAAGCTGGCCTAATATGAATTAGGGCGAAGGAGCAGTATCAGGCAGTACCACTTAGGGTTAGGGCTCTCCACCCGCACAGCTCGACAAGCTTGAATTCAGGAGCGGTTCACAAAGTTATCAAAATGCAGTCTGAACGAAATCATTCTTCGCATCCATCGCACGTTCACGATCAACCGCATCACAGCCATCTGCATGCAGCTGTGGCGCAGCCAGCTTCTCCGCAGGCGGCGCAGGGAGCCCGGTGGACCTGTCCGATGCACCCGGAAATCGTACGTGATGGCCCCGGTGACTGCCCCATCTGCGGCATGGCGCTCGTGCCCATTACCGGTACAGGCTTCAGTGGAGGTGCGGGCGATGCCCATGACTCGGAATTGCGTGATCTCGCGCGCCGGTTGGGGGTGGGCGTCGCGCTGTCGATCCCGCTGGTAGTAGTTACGATGGCACCCATGGTCGGCATTCCTCAACTATCCGGATTAGAACCACGCTCCCGCGGATGGGTCGAGTTTCTGCTGGGTACGCCCGTTGTGCTGTGGGTGGGCTGGCCTATCCTGCGCAAATTCTGGTTTTCCCTCATGCATCGCGCGCTTAACATGTATACGCTGATCGGCTTGGGAGTAGGATTTGCCTACCTGTATAGTCTGGGAGCCGTGTTTATGCCCGGCTGGTTTCCCCGAGAGTTTCAGGAGCACGACGGCGCGGTGGGCACTTATTTCGAGGCTGCGGCGGTTATCGTTACTCTGGTGATACTCGGCGAGTACCTTCAAATGCGGGCGATGGGCAAAACCAGCCGAGCCATTCAGCAATTACTGAGGCTGGCGCCCAATGAGGCCTGGCGCTTGCGCGATGACAGTACGGAAGAACGGGTGCCACTTGAGACAGTGGCGGTAGGCGACCGGCTACGTGTGAAACCGGGAGAAAAAATTCCTGTAGACGGTACCGTACTTGAAGGGGCGAGCCGAGTGGATGAATCGATGCTCACCGGGGAGCCGGTACCGGTCGTTAAAGTGGCGAATGACAAAGTCAGCGGCGCTACCGTTAATGGCAGCGGCTCTCTGGTTATGCGTGCCGAGCGTGTGGGTAGCGACACGCTGCTGGCACGTATCGTTCACATGGTCGGAGAAGCGCAGCGCACGCGTGCGCCCATACAGCGGCTCGCCGATGTCATCGCTGCGTACTTTGTACAGATCGTTGTCGCTATTGCGATCGTCACAGTGCTTGCGTGGTGGTTTCTTGGTCCTGAGCCACGATTCACCTATGCGTTCATCAACGCCATTGCTGTGCTCATTATCGCCTGCCCATGCGCCGTCGGTCTCGCCACACCCATTTCAATGACTGTCGCGATGGGGCAGGGTGCGCGTGTAGGTATCTTGTTCCGTAATGCCGAGGCAATCGAGCGCATGCGGGGCATTGATACCGTTGTGGTGGACAAGACAGGTACGCTGACTCTGGGGCGCCCTGCACTCACGGATTTTGCCGTAGAAAGCATGGAACATGACGAGGCGCTCGCACTCGTGGCAGGGGTGGAGCAGCTCTCCGAGCATCCGATAGCGCATGCGATCGTTGAGGACGCAAAGGTCCGTGGTTTGAAGATTCCGTCCGCGGAAAATTTTAATGCTGTCAACGGACTTGGCGTCCAGGCCGAAATCGAGGGCAAGCGCGTGCTCGTAGGCAGCCGTGATTTTCTCATGCAGCGCGGGGTGGATACGCAATCCTGGCATCATCGAGCAGAAGATTGGCGTGCCGAGGCAAAAACGGTTGTATTCTTCGCTGTCAACGAAATTGCTGCTGGAATTGCAGCAGTCGCTGATCCTGTCAAGGACAGCACGCCAGAAGCCATCGCGGTACTTAAGCACTTAGGTGTGCGCATCGTGATGCTCACCGGGGACTCGAGGCGCACAGCCCATGCGATCGCTGGGTATCTTGGCCTTGATGAAGTACTTGCCGAAGTGCTTCCCGAGGACAAGGCGGACCACATCAAACGGCTACAGGCCGAGGGGCGTAAAGTGGTGATGGCGGGTGACGGTATCAATGATGCGCCAGCGCTGGCGCAGGCCGACGTGGGAATCGCAATGGGAACCGGTACCGACGTGGCGATGGAAAGTGCCGGTATTACCCTCGTCAAGGGCGATCTGCTGGGCATTGAACGAGCTATGGTGCTCTCGCGCGCCACCATGCGAAATATCCGGCAGAATCTCACGTTTGCTTTTGGCTATAACGCGCTCGGCATACCGCTGGCAGCTGGCGTTTTTTATCCGGCGTTTGGACTCCTGCTATCACCCATGTTTGCTGGTGCCGCGATGGCAATGAGCTCAGTGTCGGTTGTCACTAATGCGTTGCGGCTGAACCGTATTCAATTCTGAAATGAGTCCAGGCGGGAGTCTTAGGCACCGCATGGTACTGTCTATGCACTTCACAATTGAAACAGGAGGGAGAGCCTTTGGGATCATTTATCAGGAGAAATGTCATGAAAAAATCATTTTCGTATCTCCTGATCGCTTTTGCTTTCCTCGCAGGATGTTCTACGATGGGTTATATTCGGGATGAACACGAGGAAAAAGCTCTTCAGGAATTGAAGCTGGCAGTCAGGAGTGCCGAAAATGAGGATGCGGAGGGCGTAATCGACCATACCGAAAAAGCGAAGAAGCATCTGATCGTGGAAAATCGCGAGCATCCTTATACACATCCGTTCGTATCGATATACGGGCAGTTTCCGAAAGCGGAACACGATATGGAGACGTTCGAAGAAATGGACAAGGCGATCGGGGAAGCGAAAAAAGGAAATCTGGTAAAAGCCGCGGAGGCGGCGAGAAGAGCTTCTGTTCATCTGAAACAGAAAGCCCGGTCGAAGTGATATGGAACGAGAAGAAGATCCGCTCTGGTACAAGGACGCCATCATCTATGAATTGCACGTCAAGACATTCTTCGACAGCAATGGCGACGGCATAGGAGATTTTTCTGGCCTGATCTCAAAGCTCGACTATCTGGCGGAACTGGGCGTCACCGCGCTCTGGCTTCTTCCGTTTTATCCGTCTCCGGGGCGGGATGACGGCTACGACATTTCCGATTATCACAGCGTGCACCCGGATGTCGGCAACATTGGGGACTTCCAAAGGTTTATAACGGAGGCACATGGCCGGGGTTTGCGCGTAATTACGGAACTGGTGCTCAACCATACTTCCGATCAGCATCCTTGGTTTCAGGCAGCGCGCCAAGCGCCTCCCGGTTCCATCAAGCGCGACTATTATGTCTGGAGCGAGGATAACACCCGTTATAGTGGCGCGCGCAGTATTTTCATGGACACCGAAGGGTCGAACTGGCAATGGGACGAGGTAGCCAAAGCGTACTACTGGCACCGCTTTTTTTTCCATCAACCGGACTTGAATTTTGATAACCCCCATGTCTTTAACGCCATGATGCACGTGATGCGGTTCTGGCTGGACGCAGGTGTCGACGGCATGCGACTGGATGCAATGCCCTACCTATGCGAGCGCGAGGGGACCAACTGCGAAAACCTCCCAGAGACTCACGCAGTGATCAAACATATGCGCGCGGAACTGGACAAGCACTACCGCAGCCGGATGTTCCTGGCCGAGGCAAACCAGTGGCCAGAGGATGTGCGCGAGTATTTCGGTGATGGCGATGAATGCCATATGGCTTTTCATTTTCCGCTTATGCCACGCATGTATATGGCTATTGCGCGAGAAGACCGCCATCCGATCGTGGAAATCATGGAGCAGACTCCCGACATCCCCGAGAACTGCCAGTGGGCTGTTTTTCTGCGTAACCACGATGAACTGACCCTCGAGATGGTCACCGACCGTGAGCGGGATTATCTCCACCAGACGTATGCGATCGACCCGCAGGCCCGTCTCCATCTCGGCATTCGACGGCGATTGGCGCCGCTGATGGACAACGACCGTCATCGGATTGAATTGATGAATCTGCTGCTCATGACCATGCCGGGGTCGCCCGTTCTCTACTACGGAGATGAGATCGGGATGGGCGATGACCTTCTGCTGGGTGATCGAAATGGGGTCCGTACGCCTATGCAATGGTCGGGCAGCGTTAACGGGGGATTTTCCACGGCAAATCCTGAACAGCTTTTCCTCCCGCCCATTGTCGACCCCGTATATGGTTATGGTGCAGTGAACGTGGACTCACAGCGGCGGAATTCGTCTTCTCTCCTCAACTGGATGAAGCGTCTGATCGCAATGCGTAAGGCGCACAAAACGTTTGGTCGGGGAACGCTGCGTTTTTTACGCCCCGGCAATCGCAAGATTCTTGCCTATCTCCGCGAATATGAAGATGAAACAATTTTGTGCGTGGCTAATCTGTCCCGAGTCGCGCAGCCCGTGGAACTGGATTTGAGCCAGTTCAAGGGAAGGGTACCGGTTGAACTAATGGGCCGCACGACATTTCCCCCCGTGGGTGAACTGCCGTATCTCCTCACCTTGAGCGCTCATGGTTTTTATGCCTTTCGCCTGGCAACCGACATGGCTGCGCCTTCCTGGCATGAGGAGCGGCAGGTGTCGCCGGATCTGCCTGTTCTGGTACTGGTGGAGTCGGGGTGGGGCACGCTGCTGAATCGGGGCGATGGCGGCGGGGGCATGAAAGGCCTGATGGCTCGCCGTGCCCGCGAGCAGCTCGAGAGGCAGATCATGCCGCGCTTCTTTTATTCCCAACCCTGGTTTTCGATGCGGAACCTTCCCGTCAGAAAATTTGAGCTTGGGGAGATGCACGAGTGGTCGACAGAGCAGGGAAGCTGGCTGCTGGTCATCGTTGTTTTAACGCTGGCCAATGATGAGGCTTATCACTTTGCTGTGCCTCTGGCGCTGGTGTGGGAGGACGAGGATGAGACGATTGTGAGCACGCTGCTGCATGCCACGCTTGCCAAAGTTCGTCGACGGGAGCGGACAGGCGTGCTATTCGACGCATTCTGGGATGATGGCTTCTGCCGCGCCATGGTTTCCAGCATGCATAATGGCTCAGCACTCCTATTTAAGGGTGGGCAAGTGTCTTTCCATGCAACCAGCGCTTTTCCTGGCTCCATGGATTCAAACGGAACAGCAACGGTGACACGGACAGTTTCGGAAAGAGGGCGATTGTTTGTGAACATGGGCGACCGACTGGTACTGAAAGGATACCGCTGGCTTCTTCCCGGCGTGCACCCCGAGCTGGAGATGTCGCGTTTTCTGACGGAGACCGCAAAATTTACGCATATGGCGCAACTGGCGGGCACCGTGGAGTACATGGATGGCGAGGGACGCAGTTCCACCCTGGCAATCCTCGAGCACTACGCCGAAAATCAGGGTAGCGGCTGGGCTTATACACAAGACTATCTGCAACGCTACCTGGATGAGTGCCGCACGCAACAAAAGCGTCCCATTGATGCACGGCATGTTGCCTACATGACCCTGATCAATACCCTGGGATTGCGGACAGCGGAATTTCACCAGGCTCTGGCGCAACCTGATGCAGATGGGGCTTTCGGCGTCGAGGCCATCACCGCTGAAGATCTTGCGGAGTGGGTGGGCGCGGTGCGTACGCAGATGGACGAAATGTACAAATTGCTGGAAGCGGAATTGCCGGAACTCCCGGGCTCCGTGCAGGCGCTTGCTAACGATCTGCTATCAGCACGGTCGAGATTCTTCCGGCGCATCACCCGTATGACAGTCATACGTCCAGAGACCATCAAGGCCCGCTGCCACGGTGATTACAGTTTGCGCCAGGTGTGGCTCTCGAACAATGATTTTCTGATTACGAATTATGGCGGCGGACCCGAACGCGCCTGGCAGGAGCGCCGCTGGAAGTACAGTCCCCTTCGGGATGTGGCGGGCATGATGTTTTCGTTTTCCGAGGTGGCGGCAGCGGCACTGGAGCATATTACAGAGGAATATCCGGAATCAACTGCTATGCTTGCACAACAGGCCGATAAGTGGCAGACGCTGGCAAGTGCCGATTTCTTCAAAAGCTATCGCAGGGCGATGGAGGATAGTCCCTTGTTTCCCGCTGATACTGGAGTAGCAGACGCTTTGATTACGCTCTTCATGGTGGAAAAGGCCGTAGCGAGCGTAAGCAACGCGCTGGCGCAACAATTGAAATCAGTCGATGGAACCATGCGGCGCCTGATGCGGCTGATGCAACGCAGAAGATAGGAATAGGGAAAGGCGTGCCGACTCGAATTCATGAGATGCCATATGGCGCACAAATCACGGATCACGGAGTGCGCTTCCGTCTTTGGGCGCCGGGGTGCAAACACGTGGGATTGCGCCTTGCAGGCGGACAAATGAATGAGCAGCACGAACTGATACTCCCCATGGATGCTCGTTCAGGTGGTTGGTTCGAGTCGATGGTAGCGGAAGCAGGGGCAGGAATACGCTATGGGTTCGATATAAACGGTGTCCGCGTTCCCGATCCCGCCTCGCGCTTCAATCCGGATGATGTGCATGGCTTAAGTGAGGTGATCGATCCTTCGGCCTTCGCCTGGCGGGATGCGAAATGGCGTGGACGGCCATGGGAAGAAGCGGTGATTTATGAGTTGCATGTAGGCACGTTCTCGCCTGAAGGTACCTTCAGAGGCGTTTCCAAGCAGCTCGACTACTTGGCCGAACTGGGCGTGACCACCATCGAGCTCATGCCGGTTGCCGATTTTCCGGGCTCACGAAACTGGGGTTATGACGGGGTCCTGCCCTATGCGCCGGATAGCCGTTACGGGCGTCCCGATGATCTCAAGGAATTGGTTCAGGCGGCACACGATCGGAACCTGATGGTTCTGCTCGATGTCGTCTACAATCACTTCGGGCCGGAAGGAAACTATCTCCACCTTTATGCAAAAGAGTTCTTTACCGAACGCCATCATACTCCGTGGGGCGCGGCAATAAATTTTGACGGCCCTTCAAGCCGCGAGGTACGGGATTTCTTCATTCATAACGCGTTGTACTGGTTGCAAGAGTATCACTTCGATGGACTGCGGCTCGATGCAGTACATGCGATCATCGACGATTCCAGTCCGCACATCCTTGTCGAGATCGCGGAGCGTGTACGTGCCGAGATCGATGCAGAGCGCCACGTGCATCTGATCCTGGAAAATGATGCCAACAATGCTCGTTATTTGACAAACGGCTGGTACGACGCGCAGTGGAATGATGATATTCATCACGCCCTGCATGTACTCTCGACGCAGGAGAACGATGGATACTATATGGATTACGCCGACAATCCGGTACGCCATCTGGGACGCTGCCTGACGGAAGGGTTTGCCTATCAGGGGGAGATATCCACCTATCGCGATGGTGCCGTGCGTGGCGAGGTGAGCATTCATCTGCCGCCACAGGCCTTTGTTTCCTTTCTGCAATCCCACGACCAGGTAGGCAACCGTGCATTCGGCGAGCGTATTTCCCATATTGGTGGGGACGCATCGATACGCGCGGCGGCAGCCATCTATTTGCTGGCTCCCAGCATTCCCATGTTGTTCATGGGCGAGGAGTTTGCCGCAAAGTCGCCTTTCCTGTTTTTCTGCGACTTCGGCAGGGATCTGCGTGAAGCGGTGACGCAGGGCCGGCGTAAGGAATTTGCCCGCTTTACACATTTCGGCCAGACAGTCGCACAGATGATACCAGACCCGAATGCTGCTCAGACTTTTCGCGACTCGAAAATCGACTGGGATTCACTCAATGATGAGGCACATAGTGCTTGGCTGGAGTATTACTCCAGCCTGATAAAGCTTCGCAAGAAAGTTATTGTGCCTCGCCTTCGCGGAATGAAGGGTAACTCAGCGCATTATGAGCTATTCGCGCCCAATTGCCTCCGGGTCTGCTGGCAGTTGGGCGACGCTTCGACCTTGCGGCTGTTGGCGAATTTTTCCGACGTGAACGCGACGGCTCCTGAGCCATCCGGGCAGATGGTGTTTGCATCGCCTGGTGCAATATCAGGGTCCTCCGGTGCAACGAATAGTACGCTGGCGCCTCGTTCGGTAGTCTGGATGCTCGAACCCGTTCGGTAGTAAAAATAGGAGCAGTTTTGCCTATCCTTTGCCTATCAGCAGCCACATTTGTATATCGACCCACCCAAAGGAAGTCGGGAGGAAATGGGCCGATAGCTGGCGTTGGGCGTGAGGGAGAAGAGGCTGAAGGGGAAACACAAGGGAATACCGAAGGAGGAGCATGAGCAATTCGCTTGATCAGCTATGCGAATGGTATGGGGTGCTGCCCTGCTACAGCGACATCTGGGGAAATACTCGCTACACCTCCGATGAGGCAAAGCGCGCCCTGCTTAGAGCAATGCGCGTTCCCGCTGCCACTGAAGAGGAAATTTCAGCCTCCCTGCTCGCATTCTTAAAACGGAAATGGGAGCGCGTGTTGCCGCCGGTACAAGTAGTGCGGGAGTGGACGCGACCCCATCGTATTGCGATCATACTTCCGGTGGCTGAGGACAAGTTGGCCTATCGTTGGCGCCTGTGCAGGGAGTCCGGGGCTGAAGACCATGGCGAATTCATTCCCGAGGGGTTTGAAGAGGTCGAACGTTATCGCTTCGCCGCTTCGGACGGTTTCGGTGGCCTCGGTGCTTTCAACGATCCGACTGGGCAGGAATTTGTGCGGCGGATTCTGGTTCTGGATCTCCATGCGGAACCGGGGTACCACCGCTTTTCCATTGAAAGAGGCGATGGCCTCTGTCTGGCTGAGATGCTCTTCATCGTAGCTCCTGCCACCTGTTATTGGCCGCCGGGTATCGACGGTGGGAAGCGGGTATGGGGTCTCGCTCTGCAGTTGTACGGTATCCGTTCCCGGCGCAATTATGGCATTGGGGATTTCAGCGATCTTCGGCGCCTGGTCGAGTTCTGTGCCAATGCGGGAGGCAGCACACTGCTGCTCAACCCGCTTCACGCGCTATTCCCTGATGCTCCGGAACACACGAGTCCCTACAGTCCCTCCAGCCGCACCTGGTTCAACTCGCTTTACCTGGACGTGGAAGCCATACCCGAGTTTGCGGAGTGCGAGGAAGCACGCTCTATTGTTCTTGCTCCGCAATTCCAGGCGCGGCTACGCGCGCTTCGCGCTACGGAACAGGTGGATTATAAGGGAGTTGCGGAGGCGAAATCGAAAGTCCTCGCCTGCCTGTACCGGCATTTCCGCACCGCCCATCTGGTGCAGAATACCGATCGCGCGCGTGCTTTTCGTGCTTTTCAGTCCGAGCATGGCGAAACTCTTCGCAAGCAGGCGCTGTTCGAGGCGCTTCAGGAATATTTCCGGGCCGCAGACAGTTCTGTATGGGGGTGGCCAGTATGGCCCGAAGCATACCGCGATCCTGGAGCTCCAGAGGTGGCTGCATTCTGTGAGGCTCATCTCGATCGCGTGGAATATTTCGAATACCTCCAGTGGCAGGTTTCCCTGCAACTAGGGTCGATCGGCACACGCTCTTGGGAAGTGGGTCTCACCGTTGGTTTAATGTTCGATCTCGCGATC
>DATEEZ010000062.1:0-7719 GCA_035280905.1 Nitrosospira sp. | reverse complement strand
GTTCCAGAGATTCTGGTCCCGAAACACAGCTTTTCATTCTTGAACAAGATCGCTGGTCATCGCCCTTTAACTATGAACTGCGAGATGCGTTCGCCTCTGGTATTGCTAACTTGACCGGAGCCGTAAACAGAGCAAGGAGGGGCCGTGCCCCCGATCAAATCGTCTACAGAATTGCAATTGAGCTTAACCAGTTCGACGCAATAATCGGCGACAGCGTAAAGGCAAGATTTAGTTGGACGATTACGCGTCCAATCGATGCTCGTAGCGCCGCATGTTATGCGGTGATTACAGAGCCCGTTGCCGCGGGTGTCGAAGGTGTTGTAGAGGGCGTGCAACGTGCGGTAGCAGGCGTAGCCGCAGGCATTTCGAAGAACGTGATCGAGCTGGATATGGGTCGTGTTCCAACGTGCGCAGTGCAGAAAAAAGTGCCTTGACTTTGCTATAGCCATCGCTCTGTTACAACCCTTCCCCATATAGGAGGGACTACTGGGAGGTTGCGACGGCCAAGCAGTTCTGGTGCCTGGCCGTCAAGACTCCATGGGTATCGAGCTAATTCTGATTGATATAGACCTGAGTTCCTCTGGCGTTGCAGATGAAGCCTCCGCTTATGCTTTAGCCCTTACCATGATGCCTATTTCTCTCACGCATCTGTTTCATCTGTTCTTGCTGGACATCAGTTAATATCTGGTTAATGGCATGACGCATTCTCGTGCGCTCAGTTACCAATTCGGCTACCAGATTTCCTCGTTCACGCGCCAATTCTTGTACTCGACCATCGTCAATCCGGGTGTTTCTTGCCAGTTCCCGTAATTCCCTTCGATTTGTTCGTATTTTTTCCCTTATAGCTGCTGTTTGCGGTCTTGATTTTTCCATAACCGCTCCAATCGATGTGCGTTGTTCCGTAGTAAGTTGGAGGCGCTCGGCCATTTTGTCCCAGAATGCTCTTTTACCTTCCATACCTTGCCCCCCGGATCGAGAGCCTGCACCGTGATGGTAGCTTGATGATGCATGCTTCTGATAAGCATCAGAATGTGAATCAGCAAAAACAATGCCACTTACTAATAACCCGTTGATCAACGAGAGTTTCATGATTGTTTTCATTTGGCCAAGTCCTCTTGATAGTGATGTTTGAGAATGCGCGCCGTGAATGTGTACGGCTTGGATAAGAATAAGATCAAGCAATGTCAATTAGGGTTATGGGAATGTAAAGTTATGTAAAGAAACCAGAAGTTCCTGTATTTGATTGCTTTGATTTGGCAATATTCGTAGAAGGCAAATGCATCACATTTGGAAACCTGCAAAATTCTGACCTGGGGAAATGATGGCGCGTATATTACTGGCGGATGACGATATTGAATTGAGTGGGATGCTGGTGGATTACTTCACTGCCGAGGGCTTCGATGTCGATGTGGCTTATGACGGCGTCACGACGTTGAACAAGATATCGGTGAACCGGTATGACCTGTTGATACTTGATGTGATGATGCCCCATCGGAATGGTTTCGATGTATTACGTGAGCTGCGCATGCAATCTCTGCTTCCCGTATTGATGCTGACGGCGAGGGGGAACGACATCGACAGTATTGTTGGCCTTGAGCTTGGGGCGGATGACTATCTGGCGAAACCATCCAATCCCCGTGTAATGGTGGCACGGATTCGCGCAATTTTAAGAAGAGCAGAAATACAAGGTGATCGGCGCAATGGAAGCAGTGAGCCTGATAAGATTATCTTGGGCGATCTTGTTATGCATATTGGTTCACGTACGGTTACCCGCGGCAACAATCCAGTATTTGTAACGAGCACTGAATTCAGCTTGATCGACGTGCTGTTGCGGGAAGCCGGCAATGTCGTATCGAAGGCAGATTTGTCCGAGCGCGCGCTTGGCCGGAAATTGAGCCGCTACGACCGCAGCCTGGACGTGCATGTAAGCAGTCTTCGTAAAAAACTGGGACCAATGTCCGATGGGCAGGAACGCATCAAGACGGTGCGGGGTGTCGGTTATATTTATTCACGAAACTGACATGCACAGGCTCTTCTGGAAAATATTCCTGTCTTTCTGGTTCACGCTGATCATTTTCACTGCGCTACTCATGTTTGCTGCTTCCACCTATCTCGAACATAACCGGGTACAGCAGGATGTCGGGAATATGCGTGAGCGTCTATCGGGATATTTTGATCAGGGCCGAACGGCCGCAAGGGAGAAGGGTGTTGAAGGCCTCAAGGAATGGCTCGACTACCTGGATCGGAGTGAAGCAATTCCTATTTTCCTGATCGATGAGACAGGTCGCGATCTGCTCGATCGGGAAATTCCTCCTGATATCGCGTCAAGACTGGAGCGGAGGCGACAACATCCCAATCGCATGAACAGGAGAGGATATCCGCACCATCAGCCGATATACCTTGCAGATGGAAGTCCTTATTACATGGTTCCCGATTTCCAAAGTATCACCTTGCGCAGGATATTGCAGCGTCCGCGAGTGATTGCGCTTCCGGTAGCTATCGCTGCGCTGCTAAGCGCGTTGATCTGCTTGCTGCTTAGTCGCTACCTCACTTTTCCGCTCGAACGTCTACGGTATGCTGCGCAGCATATTGCAAACGGCGATCTGGCACAGCGCGTTGTTCCCTCCATGGCTGGTCGGCGCGATGAGATCGGGGAACTGGCAAGTGCATTTGACAAGATGACCGAGCGACTCGAGAGGGTATTTGGCGCGCAACGGCAATTGCTTAGCGATGCCTCACATGAGCTTCGTTCTCCTCTCGCAAGGTTACAGGCTGCGCTGGAGCTTGCGCGGCAGCGATCAGACGGGCAGGCTGAAAAGGAATTGAACCGCATGGAGACGGAAATAGAACGCTTGAATGAGCTCATTGGCCGTCTACTCGAACTCTCCCGCTTGGAAGCAGGGGTGGATTCCGCTCATGCCGAAAAGGTTGACATAAGGGAATTACTTGAAGAGCTCGTGGAGGATGCGCAATTCGAAGCATCAGCGATGGGCTGTCGGATAGAATTAAGGGATACTTTCTCAGCGGTCGTATGGGCAAATCCAGGGCTTCTACATAGTGCGATAGAAAACGTTGTACGCAATGCCATCAAATATACAAAACCCGCCACGGCAGTTGAAATGAGCATGCTGGCAAATACAACCTGTCGTGATGGAATTGTTGTTCAGGTTCGGGATCACGGACCTGGCGCACCTGAAGACATGCTGCCCCATCTTTTTCAACCCTTCGTCAGGTTGGAAGAAGCCCGGGATCGCTCAACAGGTGGACACGGGCTTGGGCTCGCCATCGCTGATCGGGCTGTTCGACTACATGGTGGAAAAATCGTAGCGAGAAACGAATCGGATGAAGGGCTCAGTATTCAGATTCACTTGCCGTCTATGAGATCTGATGAAAATTTGAATCAGGGCAATGGCAGTAATCTGTTGTATGGCAGAGAATAAAGGCAAAACACTGAACTTCTCTGGTTCATGATTCTCCCTTGAGCGCGTCGCGGAGCTTTTCAATAGCTCCTTCAAGTAGCTTCAATCCATCCACTAGCTGCTCCTCGTTAACTTCCATATCCAGGAAGTTAACAACTTCCTCCGCCGCTCTCCTGAGTTTGTCATTAGCATCGCTAGCATTCAACCCATTATGAGAAGCAACGTGTCTTATCATGTGCTCGTGAGGATCAATCTCCTGAGCTGGCATTTCGCAATAATCCAGCGCCTTCTGCCATGGATTGCTTGCATTGCTGAGTTCGCCAATATCAACGCCCAGACGTTCCGCTATCGCATGAGCCAGTTTATCAGCCCATTCCGTAGCGCTGTCCCGCTCGCTTGTAAGCTGCCACATTTCACGCTCGGTGTTTTCATGCTCGCTGTTCTGTGTTTGCAGTGTCGAAGCGTTCTCTATCCGTTCTTGATAATGCTCGTGCGCGGCTCCCAATGCATTTCTGATGGCATCTTGCCACCAGTCCATGCTCTGGTCCTCCTGATCAGGAAGGCTCTCGGCGTGGAATGGTTCAGGTGCAATCGAATGCGCCCGGGGCGTCGGGGCATCGGCAATGACAGCCCGGATAAAGCGAGCCGCCTGCGCAGGGGCGCTCTCTGGATGGCATGGATAATCTGTCCCGTTGTTCACTTCAACAGTTTTTGACTCCGTCTCAAGAGCGTCGGCTACGTATCGCAAAGCTTCTTTATCGAATCCCGCTGGTATGTTCATTCCATTTCCTCGTAATCAAGAAAGTGACGCCTCTCGCAGACTTTGCACTCATAGTGTTCACCACTCATATCCAGGCGTTCGCTCTCTCTTTCCTATTTGGGCGACTCCAAAATCCCTATCGATCTTACATGCATTTTGGTATCCGGAAACCCTGGGGGACTCATTTCGCCTCCTCATTGCGGCTTTACCGCCGGTTCCCGCCATATCATTAGTAAAAACATGGGGCGTATGAGCGTGCCGGATGCAAAGGCCGCTTGCCTCATCAATGAGTTGGTCGTCGCCAACGCATTTTCAAAAGGTTAAAATAAAGGCGATTCTCCGTCTATTGTGAAAATCGGTCGAAATTTTACCATCGCAACGAATGCCTTCCCGAGTCATGCTATCCGCGAACCCTGTTGCCATCTTTACCCGGTCCTGGTCGCTCTATGATCTGATCACCGAGCACAACTACATGTTTCACCGGGAGATCTATGCAGGAGTTGGGGAGCTTTTAAGGTCACGTGCTGATCGGGGAGAGTATCGCCTGCTGGATCTCGGCTGTGGCAATGCCCGCTATCTTGCGCCCTGCCTGAAATGCTATCCTCCTTTGATGTACGAAGGCGTGGATTTGTCCGAGACTGCGTTGGCGGAGGCGAGGGAGTACCTCGCAGGATTGCCAGTCGAAACCAGCCTGACCCAAGGGGACCTCTTGCAGACCATCGAGTCTACGAATCAAACATGGGACGTTATTTTTTCGGGGTTTGCCATTCATCATTTGAAACTGGATGAGAAGGCGCAGTTTTTCCGGGCAGCCGCCGACTGCCTTTCAAAAGAGGGCTGGCTGATACTGGTGGATGTGGTGCGCGAAGAAAATGAGGATCGTGAGGGTTTTCTGGAAGGTTATCTTAATTTCATGCGGGAAAATTGGACGAGCGTGCCGCCGGAGCAACTGGAAGAGGCATGCGCGCATGTTCGCGACCATGATTATCCTGAATGCCTTTCGACCCTACGGAAAATGGCCGGGGAAGCGGGGCTTCGTTCTACGCGGCTGATCAGCCGCCATGCCCAGCATCATACACTTCTGTTTTCCCGAAACGACGGATAGCGGCTATAAACTCTTACCCATGTTGCAGAAGTTGACCCTCCTGTTCCCCCTCTGGATGATCCTCGCGGGTCTGTTTGCCTTGTACGCGCCAGAATCATTGGCCGCGTTCAACCAAGGCCCCCTGATGGTCGCGGTTCTTGCCTGCATTATGCTGGGCATGGGGCTTACGCTATCCGTAGAAGATTTTCGCCGCATTGCGCGGAGCCCGCGAGCGGTGGCTATCGGCTTCGCCGCGCAGTATTCCATCATGCCCTTGACCGCGTGGATAGTAGCCCAGGCGTTGAGCCTGCCCCCTCATTTCGCAGTTGGGCTCATCCTGGTGGGGTGTGCTCCGGGTGGTACCGCTTCAAACCTGATCAGCTACATTGCGGGCGCCGACGTTGCGCTTTCAGTCGTCATGACCGTCTGTTCCACACTTGCGGCCGTTGTGCTCACACCCCTGCTGACCCAGCTTTTCGCGGGCGCTCTCGTCCCGGTCGATGCCTGGCTGTTGTTCAAGCAAACTTTTCAGGTTGTGATTATCCCTGTCTTTCTGGGTGTGCTGCTCAACCGGTGGGCGCCGCGCCTAGTAACGCGGGTTCTGCCAATTGCCCCGCTGCTTTCAGTGGCAGGCGTGGTTTTTATATGCACAGTAATATTTGCCGCCAATGCGAAGGCTATTCTTGCCTATAGCGGAGAGCTTATCCTGGCGACTGCGCTATTGCATGGGGCAGGCTTCCTCTTCGGCTATTACTTTGCCCGTTTGTTTGGCTATTACGGGAACAGCGCCCGCACGATTTCAATCGAAGTAGGGATGCAAAACTCAGGGCTTGCCGTGGTGCTGGCTAAACAGGCCTTCCCATTATTGCCGCTTGCACCTGTTGTTGGCGCAGTCTCTGCCGTGATGCATTCGCTATTGGGCAGTGTGCTCGCGGCGTTGTGGCGCCAAAACCCGGCTCCAGCCCAGGAAGGGTTCATCCCGCCTGTACCGCTGACAATCTCCGTGCGGCAGGAGAAGTAATGCTATTTTCGCGCCTATCGCCAATTGCAGTAATGTAGGGCTCATCGAGCGTAGACAGAGCAAACTGAGTAGACAGACATAAATGGATAGCAGCTTTGTAACGACCAGCATCCTCATTCTGACAGGTTTCTTTTTACTGGTCGTATGGTTCCTCCGGAAAATAGCGCGAGGAGAAACCAGCATGGGCAGCCATGCTGCGCTCCTGGTGCTGCTCGCAGCCATACTGCTCGTGCCTTTTGCCATGAATTTTTCCGCTCACCTGATATCCGGTATTGGACATGGCTCCTCCCAATCGGAAGAGGCATCTTCTCAGCCGGGTGATCATTAGCTTGCGGGGCGATTTACTTTCGTCTCAACTGAGCTCAACTGAGAGATGATCGCACGCAACGAACCGATATGCCTCATACCACAAAAGTCTGGCCGTTGCTGACGGGAACAATTCGTTATGAAAAGACCATTTCGACTCGTAATCGCGGGCATGGGGAATTTATCGAGGCGCCAATTCTTGCTTATTTGATCGAAACGTCGAATGGACGCATCTTATATGATGCAGGGTGCGACTATCGCAAGATTTTCGATCCTGTCTTGCGCGCACGCCATTTTGATCCCATGCGTCCTCTGGTTGAGCCGCCCAACATGCAGGAAGGGCAGCGCATTCCCCGTTATCTGAAGAAACTGGGGCTTGGACCACAGGATGTGGATGTCGTGTTTATAGGCCATTTACATTTCGATCACGTTGGGGGCCTCTATGATTTGCCGGGTTGCACCATCCATGTCCAAGCGGATGAACTCGCTGCGGGGCATACCGGATCAGATGGAAGTATTTTTGCCGACGAGTTGGCCAATTCAAATCAGTGGGAAATTAAAACAGGCGAATATCTCGTGGCGCCGGGAGTGCAGGCAATTACCAGCCCCGGGCACACGGCTGGCCATATGTCGCTCTTCATCGAGCTTCAAAAGAGACCGCCAGTCATCCTGTGTGGAGATGCCGCAGATCTGAGGGAGAACCTGGTCGAGGAAATTGCGCCCGGGTATTGCTGGCAGGATAACGAGTCCCTGGCGCTGGCCAGCATTCGCAAGTTAAAGGCGCTGGAGAGGAGGGAAAATGGCGAACTCTGGCCTAATCACGATATGGATTTTTTCCTGAGCTTGCCGCGTTTCCCAGCCTGGAGAGGCTGAAAAAAGACGTTTCCGGGCGGCAAGGTACTTCCTGTATTTTTCCTGTCTGCTTTGCTTACTTCGAGGAGTGCGCGCGACTCTCCGCGTTCACAACCTGTCCATCACGTGTGGCAAGTTCACGTTTCGCCTGTTCTAGCGCCATTTGCCGGTGAGCGGCAGCCTCCCTGATGTTCTCATCCGCATTTGCTTCGTATTTGCGAAGGAGAGCCGCGGTATGCGACTTCAAATCCTGCGCCTGGCGCCCGTAGATATAACC
>DATEEZ010000061.1:0-3189 GCA_035280905.1 Nitrosospira sp. | reverse complement strand
CGGGACGATGGCGATCGCAACAACCTGGCCGACATTATTGATCCCGGTTGCGGTGGCCAGGATAACGCCTTCGGGCAGATCCACCAATGAATTCAGATCCGTTATGCCGGTTCCATCCGGGCCAGTGACAAAAGCATCCTTCTTTAATAGTGGAACCAATGCTCACTCACTTTCTCGCACGCCCAGGCAATGTTATTGCCGATTTATGCGACGCTTTCTCCTCGTATAGGTAAAAAAGTGGTAGCTCGGGTTGAGCGAAATGGAGTTTCCAGGGGCGCCAATCCTGCTCAAGCCGAAGTCATAGCGAATGGCCAGGAGCTGTGGCCGAGCGAGACGGAAACCGACAAGGGCGCTCGTCAGGAGTGGAACGTGTAAATATGCGTGGGGAAACTCGGACAGCCGAAGAAGAGGGTGCTTTCGTGGGCATGCTCGGTCTTGCTGCGGGGTGCACCCCAGGCATGGTGGCCTGGACAAACCCGCTCGTCAGCGTGCGGGTATAGCGCTGAAGTAGATAACGTAACGGGCTTCCCAATTCAAACTCTCTTCTCAGGCTCGCAGCGCTAAGACGGTAGCCGTAGCCTGCGGTTGCCACCATGGCTTGAGTCGGTGTGACCTTTCTCCCCATCAACATGGAAATACCGAATACTCCTTCCTTGCCGATAGCGGCAATTTTTACTGTCTCTCCTTTATCGGAAACAGTAAGCAGGGAGATGACACTGCTGGTGGGGAAATATATCAAGTCCAGTTCGCCGCCGTTTTCATAGACCGACCAGCCCTGTGATAGCGCGACAAGTTCGAGGGAGGGCTGCAAACGCTCATAATCCTTTTCGGGGAGAGCAGCCAATAAAAGGTTTTGCCTGGGAGTAAGAGTAAGAATATGTGACATGTGCTCCTCGCTATTCGCCGATCCGATAAAAAATTTTCCTTTGTTTATCTCAAAGAGATTACCTTTCCATTTGTAGACCGTATGTGCGCTTCCAGACAGACATAGGGTTTGGAATAAGAAAAAATTACTTATGCTCGTGTACGAGATAAGTGAAGATTTGAATTCAATATAGTTACTTTATAGGAGGATGTAATGGCTAGAACCGCCAGGGGAAACAAAGAAAAACTCATCAAAGATTTCCGTTCGGTTATTGCTGATACAGAGGAATTAATGAAGTTTGTAAGCAACGAGGGCGAGGGAAAGGCGCAAGTGTTGCGGGACAAGCTTAACCAAAACCTGAGTTCCGCCAAGGAATATTTACATAATCTGGAGGACGTGGTAGTGGATAAATCCAGAGTCGCCGCACGTGCTACTGATGAATACGTACATGAGAATGCATGGCAGACGGTCGGGTTAGCGATTGCGGTGGGGATTCTGGTCGGGTATTTGATAAGCCCGCGGGATTAGGCATTCCGCCTTGATATGGGGAAACCCGAGAATTGCTCAAGAATTGGGTAGGGGCAGATAAGAGCAGAGAAAAGTCCTGCTGAAAAATCATTCTGCTTCCTGCCCGTAAGGATAAGCTTGCTGCCTCTCGAATGATTGGATGCGAGGAGGGTCGATCATGAAAATACCAACAATAGCCGCTGCACTTTTCATGTTTCTGTTGGGGGGGAGCGCGGCTGCTGCCACCCCTTTTAGCAGTCTTATCGTATTCGGGGACAGCCTGTCCGATGCGGGAGACAATCCTTCCGCCGTCACCAGTCTTTACAAGAGTCTCGGCGGTAATTGCGACCCTTTACATCCCTGCTCACCATTTGGATCATATGATGACGGTCGCTTCTCCAACGGGCCGGTCGCCTCAGAGCATCTGGCGAAAAGCCTTTTTCCCACCGGAGTAAATACCGTTAATTTTCAGGGCTATGCGGTCGCAGGCGCGACGTCGGGCAACCACAACACCGGCAACGATGCCGACCCGTTTGGGATATTGAATCTGCCGGGCATGCAGCAGGAGGTGAATCTCTACATGAGTAATACGGATGGAGTGGCAGATCCAAATGCCTTGTACCTCGTATGGGGCGGGAGCAACGATTACCTCATCCATGATTCTCCCGTCCAGGCCGCGCGAAACATAGGGAGTTACGTGAATGTGCTTGCAGCGGCGGGGGCCCGCAATTTTCTTGTGCCAAACCTGCCTGATCTCGGTCTTACCCCTTCCGCTAGAATGGATGGCGAAGTGTCACTGGCGCACGACTATTCTGTTGTGTTCAATACGGAACTGGCGAGCCAGCTGGGAAGTCTCGACGCAACTCTTCCGGCGTTAAACATCCACCGCTTCGACACATTCGCGTTATTGAATGACGTTGTGCAGAATCCGCTCGATTACGGACTCACCGATGTGACCAATCCCTGTTTCACCCTGCTTGGGCTGACATGCGACAATCCCGAGGGACATCTCTTCTGGGATGATTTTCATCCCACCACGAGCGCTCATGCCATTCTTGCGGCAGGCTTTGCTGCTGCGGTTCCGGAGCCGGCGGCGATCTTTATGTTCATGCTTGGCCTACTGGTGCTTGCCTCGGCAGTAAGCAGGAGACAAAAGGCCGTATATCTATGTAAACAGGCTCCTGCAAGAAGGTGAAGCAGTATTTGCAGGAATTTTCCGGATATCTCTATTCCCATGTTAGTGACATTCAAGACTCCCGCCCATGCTGACATCATTATGTTCGGTGACGTTGCGAAACAGTTGCTGAAGATGATGGGACATAGTGGTACCGTACCCAGTGCGATGGTGGCGGAAGAAGTGCCTGCAGCGCTCGACCGCCTGAAGCGGGCCGTCGAGGCGAAAAGAACGAGCGAGGCACAGAAGCCGCGGGGCAATGCCGAACAGGCGGATGACCAGAGCGTCAGCCTGAAGTATCGGGCATTACCGCTGATTGAGCTACTCACAGCAGCGGCGAAGAAGCACTGCGATGTAATGTGGGACAAGAACTGATTCCGCTCTGCAGTAGATGAGAACGGAATGATCAGCTTCCGCTGCATGAAGCCGCCCCGATCGGGACGGCAATATTCAACAGGGGAGATTAGCGCATGCTTCTTCGGCGCACCATTGCGCCCATCAGCCCAAGGCCTGCCAACAACATTGCATAAACTTCGGGCTCGGGGACGACGCCTGCCACCAGCGTTGCCGTAACGCCGTACTTTGTTGAGAGGTCGGAATTGCTGACTTCCTGTGCAAAATAGTCTCCGCCGCCGACGAATAC
>DATEEZ010000060.1:0-6118 GCA_035280905.1 Nitrosospira sp. | reverse complement strand
ACCCTTCGCTTCAGGCTTTCCGGATAATCACTGTTTGCCAGCATTTGGGCATCGTGGTTGCATTCCAGCACAAGAGCGTCGCAGTCACTCAAGACCGCTTCGATATGCGGAGTCGAGCAACCCGTATCAGTCAATACGCCCAGCCGCAGTGCGCCATTTCCAAACACAAATTGTGCGGGTTCCTGTGCATCGTGCGGGACCGGGTAAGGCTCTACCGCAATATCCCCGATGGAAAAACGCTGGTAACCCTCTATGATATTGACCGCTGACAGTCTTCCGAAGGCCTTCCCCGCACTGCGCAAGGTACCATGCGTCAACCAGACAGAAATGCCGAACTTGCTTGCAAACCGTGCCACACCGGAGATATGATCGCTGTGCTCATGGGTCACGACGACGGCGTCTATCGTATCCGGTTCGAGGCCAAGCCGGGCGAGGCGAGTAACGGTTTCCCGGAGTGTAAAGCCACAATCCAGTAACAACCGGGTGTTACCCGCCTCGACTACCAGAGCGTTGCCCTGCGAACCACTTCCCAGACAGGCAAAGCGCATGCTCATGAACAAGAAAAATTATGACAGATAACAGAAAGTAACAGGTACGTATTTTACCCGTTCCAGGCCTCAGCAGTAATGCTCTTCGTCCTGATCCTGAATTTATTACCCTCTAACAGTCATCTCGACAGTTCATGTTCCTGGAAAATTCTTTGTGTGGGGTATGTTGAAATCCAGTGGGAGGTGGTGGAAGAATCTGCCAGGCACTCAGGTGTGGAGATCAAGGACTACAGGCAGACTCGCCGGCATTGGGCCGGCATGAAGCGGGTTTAAGCCGGCGATTTCCGCTCAGCAGCAACTGGGATATTTCGTTTGCCGGGAGCGGAGGTGAAAAGTAGAAACCCTGCACTTCATCGCAGCCTCTTCCTTTCAGAAAATCAAATTGTTCGGCGGTTTCCACACCCTCCGCTACCACTCTCACATGAAGGCTGTGCGCCATATCGATGATTGCAGTCGTAATGGCGGCATCGGCGGAATTAGTGGTTATCTCCTGGATAAAAGAACGGTCGATCTTCAGCACATCTATTGGAAACCGTTTTACGTATGACAAGCTTGAATAACCGGTTCCGAAGTCGTCGATCGAGATCTGGATTCCGAGCACTTTCAATCTCTGGAGAATACTTATTGTCTTTTTTGCATGCGTCATCAAAGAGCTTTCCGTCAGTTCCAATTCCAGCAGATCGGAATCGATACTGTTTTCTCGCAATGCTCTTTCCGTCTGCAATTCGAATTCGAGCAGGCCGGGCTGGATGCCATTGGCCTGAGTTGCCCGAATAACATCCTGGTTCAAGGTACTCCCCGAAAACTGTCTTCCCGAGACATTGACTGAAACCGGGATTTCTCCTATCCCCGCATGACGCCACTCCGCAATCTGTCTGCATACGCTCTCGATAACCCAGGCGCCCACCTGGGTTATCAATCCGGTCTGTTCGAGTGCGGGAATGAATTCCAGTGGACCCACCACGCCATGTTCAGGCCGTTTCCATCTCAGGAGGGCTTCCATGCCAGTGACCCAGCCACTGATGAGATCCACCTTCGGCTGATAGTGCAAGACAAACTCATCCCGATCGAGCGCCTTCCGCAAAGCATTTTCCTGGTCGAGTTTTTCGATTGCCCGCGCGTTCATTTCCGGCGTGAAAAAGCGATAGGTATCCCTGCCCGCCGTCTTGGACCGGTACATGGCAGTATCCCCATTTTTTACGAGCGTATCGGCATCAAGCGAGTCTATCGGGTAAACACTGATTCCGATGCTCGCTGTTATGGTGATTTGATGACCCTGCAAGTCGAAGGGTTGACGTAAAACTTCCCTTATCTTGCTTGCGACCAATCCAGCATTTCCCGAACCATCAGCGCTGACAAGAATGCACCCAAATTCATCTCCTCCGATACGGGCAACGATATCAGTTACCCGCAGACATTCCAGCAAACGAAGACTGAACTCGCGCAACAGCTCATCTCCCACCACGTGCCCCAACGTGTCATTTATATTTTTGAAATTATCAATATCGAGAAACAATACCGAAACGATCCGGTGATTCATTTCCGATTGTTTGATTACCTTGCGGAGTGACTCGTAAAACAGGACGCGGTTGGGAAGGTGCGTGAGCGCGTCATAATGGGAAACCTGGAGCAACTGCTGATCAGCCTGCTTGCGTTGGGTGATGTCATCCATTACACCCACGATGCGATGCACGCCTGCTGAATCCTTGATCGGGAAAGTACGCGAATGGACCCAGCGTATCGACATATCCGGCAACAACAGGCGGTAATCATGGTCCACACCGCCGAGCGGCAGGTCAGCCGCCTCGCGCAGGACGCGTTCCATGTCCTCCGGATGCACTGGCTCGAAAATCTTTTCCAGCTTATCTCCCTGGCCAACCTGCTGCCCGGTCATCTTCTCCCATTCCGGATTAATGTAGCGAAAGGTTTTATCATGGACATCCCAGATCCAGAAGACCTGGGGAAGGTTGCCTGCAAGCTGATCAAACAGCTCTTCAGTTTTCTGAAGAAGTGACGTCTTACCTGGCATGGCCTCACGGCGTCCGGCAAATTTCTGCAGCTTTTTCTGCAACAGCCTGATCTCAAGCACGTCGTGAACATGGGTCAACATCTGCAAACGGTCGAAAGGCTTGGTAATAAAACCTTTGGCACCTGCCTGCAAGGCTCTCTCCTTATGCTGCGGCTGGGCAGTGATTACCAGAACGGAAAGAGCTGCGCGTTCACTTTGAGATGGAACCTGCGCCCCGTTTTCATTTCCGGCTTCCGATTCTATTTCTCTCAAACATTCCATCACCTGGAATCCATCCATTCCCGGCATCAACAGATCGAGAAGGATGAGATCGTACCGATTTGTGCGATGAAGATCGCACACTTCCCGTGGATTCATGGTGCAGGCAATTGAAGTGTAGCCCGCGCTCGAAAGCATGCCGTAAAGGAGCTCGACATTACCTTTCTGGTCGTCGACCACTAAAATCCGGGCATTAAGAATATCGGAAGAAGGCGTCATCGAATTTTCCGTTTTAATACTTGTTTAACGCTGCCACCATCCACGGCTAATAAATTTTTGCTCTGACTCCCAACCCGATCTGTTGCTTCACTTGTATTGCTGCTCCCGTTTCAACCCGGATGAAAGCAGAAAGAGTCTTGTCCGCTTACATGCCGGATGATTGCCCCTGACGTGAATGAGGAGAAGACGTCGCATCATAATCCTGTTCGTGCCGTCCTACAACTTCTGCAAAAGCCGTAAATACAAGAGCTCGAAATACAGCAAAGCCGATAGACCGAAGAGTCGTCCTTTAAAGACAAGCAGGATATGTGCCATCTCCTTGACCCTGGCTTGGCGCGCCATTCTTGCCGGTTGACAGCGATGCTGCTGTAAAATGTACCGATAACAACTGATGACAAAATGCACTATCATTGCGCTTCCTGCACTCCTCCATCCGTAACCACTCCAACCAGACATCGATGCAATATGCTCTCGAAATCAGGACTGGAAAATGCTGGATAACGTAATGGCATTCCTCGCCCATTTGGGCGTCACATCACTCTCGCTGTGGGTTGCGAGCCTGATGTTTCATGGGATTTCATTCAGCAGTAAAAAATCCCTGTTCATATCCGCCTTGCTCTTGGGCCTGGTCAATGCTGTCGTGAAACCAATCATCATCGTTCTGACCATCCCGTTGACATTGATCACCTTCGGCTTTTTTTTGCTGGTTATCAACGCCCTTATGATGCTGCTGGTATCGGCACTCGTGCCCGGATTCAGACTTTCTGGATTCTGGACTGCCTTTTTTGCGAGCATCGTTGTCACAATTGTCAGCCTGTTCGTCGGCATGATGGTATTTCAATCCGAAGAAAATTATTTCGAGATACCCACTGAGCAAAAAGGCGTGAGGATCTGAGACCAATAAACCAACAAGCTCGCGCCCCACTCTCGTACAGGCATAGTGATAAGGAACCTGAACAGATCCTCGCAGAACGTACTTCCCTATTTAGTCAGGAACTCATCCTGATTCTTGCAATATCCAGCAAGGGCGGCAAATCCCGGGCACTATGATTCTGATCGTAGGGCAATACGCCTAGCAATGGACAGCCGAGCCGCCGCTCGAGGGCAAGTATGTTCTCCTCGAAAGCCGCCATTTCGGGATCGATTCGGCTTGCCACCCATCCCGCCAGCGGGAGTCTGGCTGCTCGAACTGCATGGACCGTCAACAGCGCGTGATTGATACAGCCAAGCCGCATCCCCACCACCAGCAGGACTGGCAAATCCAAAGCCTGGACCAGGGCTGCGCTGTCCTCATGATCGTTCAATGGGACGAGAAATCCTCCTGCTCCTTCCACGATCACGATATCCGCTCTTTTTCTCAGCTCAAGGTATGCCTGACGAATGACTTCGAGATCGATTTCAATGCCTGCCCTGTTTGCAGCAATGTGCGGAGCAATCGGAGGAACCAGCGCATAAGGATTGATATGCTCGCGTTCCACGGAAACGTTGCTTGCCGCACCAAGTAATTCGACATCAGCCCACGTCCCGTTTTCGCATCCGGCTGCGATGGGCTTCATGCCCACCACAGTTTTTCCCGCGGCAGCAAATGCATGCAGCAGGGCGCAGCTCACGCGCGTTTTGCCCACCCCGGTATCTGTCCCGGTGACGAAATACCCGTTCCCCATTCCCATAAAGCGAAATACCCTATTTCAGACCGATGTGACGGCGTGTTTCCGGTGTAAGAAGGGATGTTCGAGGCGCCGGTTTCCAGGCATGGCCATACACCACTTCAAAAGTCGCTGGCAATTTTCCCCCTGTACGCAGCGTTTCGTAATGGCTGATAGCTTTTTGCCACGCATCTTTTCCGGTCAGGCCGCGGCGCCGGGCCCCGGTGGCGTTATGGGCGCCGATGGCTTTGAGATCACGCATCACCCCGATTACTTCATCATAGGTAAGCGTAATATATTCCATGTCCATAACCGGTGTTGCAAAGCCGCTATGCACCAGCATGTCGCCAATGTCGTGCATGTCCGTAAAGCGATTTACATGGCTGTAATCATCCGCCTGGCGAAAAGCCTGCCGCAACTCTTTCAGTGTATCGGGCCCGAAAGTGCTGAACATGAACAAGCCGCCGGTTTGCAGCATACGCCGTATCTCGTCAAAGGTTTTTTTGAGATCATTGCACCATTGCAGTGTCAGGTTGGACCACGCAAGGCCGACGCAAGAATCTTTCAGCGGTAGCTGCTCGATATCGCCCGCGACATAACGGATGCGGTTTGTGCCCTGTTTGTGGCCCACTCCGAGCAATTGGCGCCAGCGCGGGATTGTGGAATTCACTCTGTGTCGGGCCTGCCGGTGCATGCCCGGAGCAATATCGATGGCGAGCATGGACGCGTCCGGGTAGCGTTCAAGCAGTTTGCGCGTGCCATAGCCTGTGCCGCTTCCGGCATCGAGAACAACATCGGGCGTATATTTGATGTACTCAAGGCGGGACAGCATCCGGTCGCACACCTCGCGCTGAAGGATCGCCGCTTGGTCATATAAAGGTGCGGCTCGTTCAAACGCGTTACGGACCCGGCGCTTATCGATGAAATAGTCGTAATTCACTGTAAACTCAACTGAACTCATTTGGCGAAGCGAACGATATTCCCAACGAATTTATCCGGATAGGACAAGAACGGTACGTGACTGCAATTCGGTAGCATGACTAGTTCGACATCCTGAAACTGCTGCTTCATCCATCCCGCTGCTTCGGGGTAGGCAATGACGTCGTTCTCGCCGTGTATCAGCAATGCCGATTGAACGATGTTCCACAGCTTTGGGCGAAGGTCGTTCGTAAGCACGATCTGTAACCCAGCTTGCAATGCTTCCGGCTCCGGCACATTGCGCTCGAACAAAAGTTTCCGCATCTGGGGCAATACCTTCCCCGCATCTCCTCCCCCGCTCACCTGCAGGGTAAGAAATCGCTTCATAGTGGTGCTGAAGTCACGTTTGAGATTTTCCGCAAACGCTTTCAATGTCGATTCCTCCATTCCCCATTGCCAGTCCTTACGTTTGACGAAGCTGGGCGTGGTGGAAGTCAGTG
>DATEEZ010000059.1:0-3407 GCA_035280905.1 Nitrosospira sp. | reverse complement strand
GCAACGTCACCACCCCACTCATGCCATCAACTTCCACCATATCTCCATCCTTCAGTTCGGCCAACACTCCTGTCAAGTTAACGACCGCAGGGATAGCAAACTCACGGGCAACGATCGCCCCGTGCGAGAGATAACCGCCCGTCTCTACAACCAGTCCTGCTGCTCTGAGAAAAAGCGGTGTCCAGCCGGGATCGGTGGAGGGAGCAATCAGAATATCACCCTGCTGTAATTTGTAGCCGTCAGACGGGTGGAACAGAAGGCGCGCTTTACCTCTCGCCAAGCCTGTGCCGGTCGGTATGCCCTGGTAGCGACGCGAGTTATTTGAGGGCGTGACTGAGGCTGCCGCGGACTCATGTGCCCGCCAGCCCTGCCTTGAGTACCTCGAAGCCTCGACCAGAACATCCGGTGCTGTTTCCTGCGACCATTGTTCGAAAAGCCTCTTCCGCTCGCTCACGCGAGCTCTCACGCCGGCCGCGGGAATATCGCCCTCCAGCACACGCAATATCTCGGAGAGCATGAGTTGAAAAATATCCGCTTCCTGAGCCAGCACTCCACGTTCGACCAGATAGTGTCCGGCTGCGAGCAGCAGCCGGCGTCCCGGCTCCATCAGTGCCGTCAGGGCACTGCGTGCAGCTTCACGCTGGTTGCATTCCTGCGTCGCTGCTTTTGCCAATTTCAGGATAAATGCCCGCTTCCAGAAGGGTAAGCTGGAACGGATGCGCGCCAGTGCTTCAGCCACGGCTGCTTTCTGGCGAGCCTGCAGCGACGCCTCATCCACCTCGGCCAGTTGCTCCAGTTGCGATAGTAAATATTCCGGCGCCTCCCGCCATCTTGGATTCCGAAAATAACTTTCATACAATCCACGATGCCCGTAACGCTCAAGAAACTCATTGAAGGCATCCTGAAACTTGGGATTCTCCGAATGCAGAGGATGGCTGGAAGCGCTCCCCCTTTCCTTCTGAACGTTTTCCCGCCATAAACGCGCCACAGCCATCAGCTCATATGACTGGCGTGCAGTAACACTCGGTTCTCCACCGGCGAGCAAAGCGGTAGCCAATGCATATCCTTCACTTGGAAAGCACTTATCCAACTGCTCGACCAGCATTGCTAGGCTTCCGCCACCTGAGCCCTGCAAGAAAAACAAATCGACCGCCGTGCGGGCCACGTGAAAATGACGGAGAATTTCTGCCCGCAGCCCTGCCGCATCTTCGGGAAGCGGCTGCTTACGCCATTGAGCTGCCTCAGACATGGCCCGCTCTACAGCACACTGCCCGCTGCGGCGGTGAGCTGGAGAGCGCAGCATATAACGCACCGCCCTTCGCAAGCGTGCAAAGCCATCGACAGGACTTGCAGGCGGCAGCGTGATTTCTGGCTGCCTTCCGCCAATCAGCGCATTCGTTAGCTTGGGAATCACACCTAATGCATCGAAAACTTCCCACTGCAACAGGGAAAGCTGTAAATAAAGGCGGCCGTGGAAAAGTCCCGCGCGTTGCAATCCTGGCAGCAATGGATAACCCGCCAGAATGTAGCCCTGTGTGAGCAGTTCGTTAACCAGCCTGCGAGCATTGCACCAGTCAATTGGTGATAGCGGCTCGGGAACTACTTCGCAGGTGTTGCCACGCGTCCAGTAGGTCGACTGTGTTTGCAGTGCGGGATAGGTGTAATGGGGCCGGGCAGTGACTGGCCGGGCTTGGGTCAACCAGAACTGTTCGCCGTCCCATACCCATTCCAGATCATAGAATGGATGGGTGAAGTCCAAGGCCACCGCCGCGTCGCGCAGCAGTTCAGCCAGGGCTAGGGCTTGATCGGACGAAAGAACAGACCCTGTTGCTTCGGCGGCGGATGTCGCGATCATTGTCGTTCCGCCTTCCGGCCGCGCGACTGCCTTGGCCACCTTGCTGCCTATCTGCTCGTGCAGTAATACCCAGTGATCATCAAGCAAATCTTCGGCAAAAACGTATTCATCACCGGTTGCCTGCCCCCCGACCAGCGATTCGCCCAACCCCCACTGCGCGTGGATAACCAGTCTGTCATCGCGGCCAGTAAGCGGGTCGCAGGTGAAGGCAATGCCGGAAGCAATAGCGGGTAGCAGCGGCATGACGATTACAGCCATACCTAGCAGGGACTCGCCTTGGTTCAATCTTTGACGGTAAGCAATAGCGGTGGGGGAGGATAACGAGGCCCACACCTCCCGGACCGCGAGCTGTACCTGTTCGATACCGTATACATTCAGACAGGTACGGTAAATACCCGCGAACGAGGCCGTGGCTGAGTCTTCACCGCCAGCCGAAGACCGTACTGCCAACGGCAGATTCAACCAGCTACGGGCGGCAAGGGCTTCGTGTAATGCAGCCGACAATTCGGGAGCGAGCCCCTCATCGTCATATAGGGAGCGCCATCCAGTCGGGATAACCAGTCCCTCGGGTACCGGGAGGCCGAATTGCTTCAACCGTGCGAGATGCCATGCCTTGCCGCCTACGGTCGCTGCATCTGCAGCTAAAACATCCTGCCAGTCGAGGATTTCCAGTTGCGTGGTTTGCGTGATTACAGGCCCTTCTCCAGTCCCTCCTTGTGAATACGCCACCTCAGCCGGCATTTAACACCAACCTTCGCCGCTGGCAGATTTCGCCATTGCCACGACCAACAAACTCGATTATTTCCGCATCAGGCCGGGGCAGCTGATGGGCTCCATCGCTGATCCGGCGTACTGCTTCAAACGGGCGTCCGTTCATGTACGTTTCCAGTTCATCCAGCCCTCTTGTTGTTATGCTCACGGTACGCTCGTCAATCTGCACTTTCATCGCCGTGCGCGGGATTCCGGAAAGAAGGCCGGCACAAAAAGCAATGAGGTCGCGGTTTTCGTAGAGCAGATCGTCAAGTGTCATTTCATACGCGATTCCGGGAACGCCCAAGTCTTCGATCGGCAACCCGTCAGCAGCGCCAGAGCGTAACGCCCGGCGGATTGCGAGAGTGTACCCCACGTCCGGGGGCAGTATGTTCAGTTCAAAGGATGTGCCCCGCAGGGCTTCGCGCAAGTCAAAATGCGTCCAGACATTCGCCCCGCCTGCACCGGTAGCTTCTCCCACGCAAACTACCGGACCTATTTCATTATCCACGAAACCCGCGGCGAATAAGTCGCCCGATGAATAAGTATTTGGATCGACAACACACACGACAGGTCCTCCGTATCTCTGGCCGATATCGTTACACCAGGCAGGATCAGTCAACGGCAAGGGTTGCGAGTAAGGCTCGCCTGTTGCGATTGCTGCCTCAAGTGAAGGCAGCCACGCTTCAAACTCCATGCGGTTGAAGGGACTGGACGCCATGGCCCGCGTCATGCGGGAAGCAAGCAGGCTGAAGCGTGCCGGTTTTATAGTGTTTGGCGTAAAGAGCTGCAACAAGCGCTC
>DATEEZ010000058.1:0-6220 GCA_035280905.1 Nitrosospira sp. | reverse complement strand
GGCCTTCTTCACTCACGCGGCATGGCTGGATCAGGGTTTCCCCCATTGTCCAAAATTCCCCACTGCTGCCTCCCGTAGGAGTCTGGGCCGTGTCTCAGTCCCAGTGTGGCTGGTCGTCCTCTCAGACCAGCTACTGATCGACGCCTTGGTAAGCCTTTACCTCACCAACTAGCTAATCAGACATCGGCCGCTCCAAAAGCGCAAGGTCTTGCGATCCCCTGCTTTTCTCCGTAGAGATTATGCGGTATTAGCACACCTTTCGGTGCGTTATCCCCCACTTAAGGACACGTTCCGATGCATTACTCACCCGTTCGCCACTCGCCACCAGGGTTGCCCCCGTGCTGCCGTTCGACTTGCATGTGTAAAGCATGCCGCCAGCGTTCAATCTGAGCCAGGATCAAACTCTTCAGTTCAATACTGGTAAAACTCTCGCTTGACGTTATTCAATTCTGTTTCTCCCGAGTGATCGGGATGATCAGAATCTTGGTACGTTGTGCGAGCACTTCGACTCTTGGAGCTGGCTGTTTCGCCTGAAAGACCAAACAGCCGTATGTCCCGTTCAAGTGCCCACACCTATCGGCTGTAAATTTTTAAAGAGCGATGCTGGCTGACAAACTTTGTTACTAATGTCAGCTAGCGAAGGCGGCATTATACAGACGCCAGATACCCGGTCAAGGGTTTTTTGATAAATTTTTTATTTTTCTTCGGTGATTCTTATTCTGGCAAACTTCCGCTTGCCTACCTGCACTACCACCTTTTGACCACAAGGCAGCTTAAAAGTTTTGTCGCTTACTTTCTCGCCATTCGATTTCACACCATCCTGCTCGATCGTGCGAAAGGCGGCATTATACAGAGGCGAGATACCCCGTCAAGGGTTTTTGCTAAATTTTTTATTTTTCTTCCGAGATCGTTACTCTGGCAAACTTTCTCTTGCCGACTTGCACTACAACCATTTGACCGCAAGGCAGCTTAAAAGTTCTATCGCTCACCTTTTCGCCATTTAATTTTACACCACCTTGCTCGATCATGCGCAAGGCTTCGGTGGTGCTGGCGGTGAGGCCCGCCTGTTTGAGCAACTGTGCTATCGGAAGGCCATCTTTCCCAGCCTCCAGTATCTTTTCCGGCAGATCATCCGGGATACCTCCCCGCCTGAAGCGCGATTCAAAATCGGCGAGAGCAGCTTCCGCATCCTGCCTGCTATGAAAGCGGGCAACGATCTCCTGCGCAAACAGAACCTTGATGTCGCGAGGATTGCGTCCGTTCCTTACATCGTGCTGCCACTGGCGAACAACGCTCAGCGGCTCAAACGACAACAATTCAATATACCGCCACATCAATTCGTCGGAAATAGACATCAACTTGCCGAATATGTTCCCCGGACTCTCGGTGATTCCGATGTAGTTCCCGGCTGACTTGGACATTTTATTGACGCCATCCAGTCCTTCGAGAAGCGGCATCGTAATAACGCATTGCGACGCTTGCCCAAAATGCTTCTGTAATTCCCGTCCCATCAGCAAATTGAATTTCTGGTCAGTGCCGCCCAGCTCGATGTCCGCCTCGAGTGCGACGGAATCGTAGCCCTGGATCAACGGGTACAGGAATTCATGGATGGCAATGGGCTTGTTACCCTGGTAACGCTTGCCAAAATCGTCCCGCTCCAGCATACGCGCGACCGTATGAGTTGCAGCCAGTTTGATCAGATCGGCGGCATTCAACTTATCCATCCATGCAGAATTGAACACCACTTCGGTCTGTTCGGGTTTGAGTATGCGGAACACCTGGTCCTGATAGGATTTCGCATTCTCGGCGACCTGCTCGCGGGAAAGTGGGGGACGGGTCGTATTCTTGCCGCTGGGATCGCCGATCATGCCTGTGAAGTCGCCAATCAGGAATAGGGCGTGATGCCCTAAATCCTGTAAGTGGCGCATTTTATTCAGCAGAACGGTGTGACCCAGATGCAAGTCAGGTGCTGTAGGATCGAATCCGGCCTTGATTCTGAGTGGACGATTCAGGGCAAGCTTTTGCTCCAGCTCGTCTTCCAGCAAAAGCTCGCTGCAACCACGCTTGATGATTTCGATTTGTTCTGAAATTGGTATCGTCACATCAGCAAGTCGCGGTATTATTTATCGTTGTCAGCGGCAAAGCCCCAATTGATCAGCTTGTCGAGCACGGAATTGACATAATCCGCGCGTCGGTTCTGGTAATCAAGGTAGTAGGCATGTTCCCAGACGTCGATCGTTAAAAGTGGCTTCATTCCTTTTGTGAGCGGCAGATCTGCGTTACCCGTCTTTATCACCTGGAGCTTGTCGCCATCTTTTACCAGCCACGCCCATCCACTGCCAAACTGGGTTGTAGCTGCCGTCGCCAGTTCTTTTTTGCACACCTCCACGCTGCCAAAAGCGGTCTCGATTTTTTGCTTCAGCGACGCGGGTGGCTCGCCTCCCCCCTTCGGCGACAGGCTGTTCCAGTAAAAGGTATGGTTCCATACCTGCGCGGCGTTATTGAAGATCCCTACCTTGTCTGCCTTGCCCGCCGTGGAAGTTATGACCTCCTCCAGAGACAGATCCGCCAGATCTGTACCTGCAACCAGCTTGTTGAGATTGTCGACATATGTCTTGTGATGTTTGCCGTAGTGAAAGCCAAGCGTATTTGCCGAAATGACGGGTTCCAGTGCGTTATCCGCATAGGGTAGAGGTGGCAGAACATACGGGGTGCTACCGGTATTTTGATTGCTCATTGTTTTCACTCCCATGTGGTGACATAAAAATTTGATCGGCTCTGCCGGAATACAACCAGCGCGTCACGCTGGCTAAAATGAACTAAGACGATTCGGTGTCGCGCTTTCCCATGACCAAGAGATCGGCCCCGCTCTGACATCTGACATACTGGTTCATCTCCCGGAAAATAGAACCGATGATACGAAAAAAAACGAAGGCAGAGTTTTCAGTTCTATTTCGCAATGCACTTGCAGAGAGAATTATAATTATGAGGGCAAGTATATCCGAAAACAGGAATACCTACCCAACGCTGCCCGGGCAACAAGTCACATTTGCAAGCAAGCTAGATGTGCAAGCAAATTGCTCGAGCGCAACAATGACTCCATGAATGGCCGTTACTCACCCAAGCTGCCTTCGCTTTACCCGGAGTGGCGTCGAAGCTCTCGAATACTCTCAGTAAATTATGGAACCTATTATTACTTGTCCCAAGTGCCGGACTGAAATTCCACTTACCGAATCGCTGGCCGCCCCGCTGATTGCTGCGACCCGCAAGCAGTTCGAACAACAGCTCTTGCAGAAAGACAACGAGATCGCGAGGCGGGAGCACGGTGTTCAGGAAAAAGAAAAAGAAATCGCAGAGGCCAGACGCACCTTGGAGAACCAGGTTGCCGAACAGGTTGCGGCACAGCTGAATGCTGAACGAAGCCGCGTTATCGCAGAAGAATCCCGTAAGGCAAAACTTGCAAGCGCCGCCGAACTGGAGAGCAAAATACGGGAACTTGCAGATCTCCAGGAGGTGCTCAAGGGACGTGATGAGAAGCTGGCAGCAGCGCAAAAAACCCAAGCCGAACTTTTAAAAAAACAACGGGAGCTGGATGACGCCAGAAGGGAACTGGAACTTACTGTGGAAAAGCGTGTGCAGGAGGGGCTGGCGGAAATTCAGATACGTGCAAAACGGGAAGCGGAAGAAGGACTCAAGCTGAAGGTAATGGAAAAAGATCAGATGATTGCTTCCATGCAGCAAAAGATCGAGGAGCTGATGCGCAAGGCCGAGCAGGGATCGCAGCAACTGCAGGGTGAAGTGCAGGAACTGGCGCTTGAAAATCTGCTAAGGGCAAAGTTTCCCTTCGATTCGATCGAGCCTGTGCCGAAAGGGGAATTTGGCGGGGATGTACTCCACCGCGTCATCTGTGGAGGGGGACAACCTGGAGGCACGATTCTGTGGGAGACAAAACGTACGAGAAACTGGAGCGATCTGTGGCTGACCAAGTTGCGGGAAGACCAGCGGAGCGCAAAAGCGGAAATCGCCGTAATTGTGAGCCAGACGCTGCCAAAGGGTGTTGAAACCTTCGAATTGGTCGAAGGCGTCTGGGTAACGCATCCCAAAGCAGCTCTCCCGGTAGCGCTTATCCTGCGCCATTCATTGCTGGAACTTGCCCTTGCGCGCCAATCGTTTGAAGGTTCGCAGACCAAGACCGAGATGGTCTATCAGTATTTGACCGGTCCGCGCTTTCGTCAGCGGGTAGAAGCTATTGTCGAAGCATTCAGCACAATGCGCGACGACCTGGAGAAAGAACGCAAGGTGATCATGAAGCAGTGGGCCAAGCGCGAAGAGCAGATCATGCGCGTCATGGGCGCCACGGTGGGCATGTACGGCGACCTGCAAGGCATCGCGGGGAAGTCTCTGCAGGAGATCGAAGGACTCGAGTTGAAAAGCCTGGGCTTAAATGAGGATTTGTGAAGCTCAATGATACCTTTGGTCTTCGCAGGCTTTCAACAAGAACCAAAATATCGGCTATGCTTGAATACGTATGCAAGCATCGACAATCGGAAAGTAGCAGAACTCCTCAAAATTCGGCATCCGAGCCATGCAACCATCCAGACTACTATTAATGCCTTTGCTGTTGACAGGAACCATGTTCATTGCCAATGACACTGTCGCGGCAGGATTCGCTCTGCAAAATCAGAATGGAGCCGGAAACGGTTACGCTTATGCGGGCGCGGCGGCAGTCGCGCAAGATGCATCCACGATTTATTTCAATCCGGCCGGCATGACCTACCTTGCCCCGGGGCATCATGTTTCCGGCGCCGGCACCCTGCTCATCCGGTCGCTAAAATTCAGGGATATGGGCAGCAGCCCTTTCCTCACCTACCCGTTGGGCGACAACGGCGGCCAGGCCGGAGGGATTTCGCTCATTCCTGCCGTTTATTGGAGCATGTCGCTGGGTTCTGCTTTCCGCCTCGGATTGGGAGTATCTCCCACCTTCGGCAACTCCACAGAATGGAGCGGGACTTTTATCGGCCGCTACCAGGGGAGATTCTCGGAAATAACTGCCATTAACTTCAACCCGAGTTTTGCCTGGCAGCTGAGCGAGGACGTCTCGATTGGCGCGGGTTTAAATGTCGTAAGGTTTGACGCAGACTTGCGAAGCATGATACCTGTGACATCCCTGCTGCCTACGCCCGTAGACGCTGAAACAAGGATGAAAGGGGACGATGTCGGCTTTGGCTATAACCTCGGCGTCATGTTCCGGTTTTCACCGTCCACCCGGATGGGGCTGACTTACAGATCAGCAGTGGATTTGAAAGTTGACGGCCAGCTGACTGCACCTGGCACTGTCATTCCTGCCTCGGTTGCTCTCGAGCTTCCAAACACTGCGTCGCTGGCAATTTCTCACATGATGAACGATCGATTGCGATTGCTGGCAGACCTGACGTGGACGGGCTGGGGCCACGTGCCGGCCATCGTTGCCACGAGCCATGCTTCCGGAGCTATTCTCGCAAATGAACGGCTTGGATTCGAAGACAGCTTTCGTGTTGGCCTTGGTACTCAATATCAGTATACGGAGCGCCTTCGACTACACGCAGGGTTCGCCTACGATCAATCCCCCGTGCGTAACGCGATGGATCGAACCGTTCGGCTGCCAGACTCTGATCGTTTCTGGTTGGCAGTGGGTTTCAACCAGAAGCTTGGCGATCGAACATCGATCGACGTCGGGTATTCCCACGTGTTCTTCGAGGGAGCGGAGATTGATCGGCCCACTTTTCCCAACCCATCGCTTCAGGTTGTGCGAGGCTCATTCGACACGAACGCGCACATCATTTCTCTTCAACTCAATCACCACTTCTGATCTCGCCCTGGTCGGCATGAGCATGCCATGGAAGCTCGGGGCCAGCTATGCTCCGCAGAGTTCAACCAACTGCCTGTCCGGGTACCGCTCCATTTGATACCTCAGCCAGAGCCTGCTGCCAATATGCTGCGCCAGCACGTCTGCATTAAACTGTAAATTGGCGTTTTCCATTTCGCTCGTGGTCTCGCGGAAAAGTTGAAGCCAACGTTCAAATAATTCCGGCGTCAATCCTGGCAGGGCTACGTGCTTGGGCATGGGCGCGCCGCGAAACCTGCTTGTTCCACGTAGCTTCATTGACCAGAAATTAATCATCTGCACGAAATGCGCGTCCCAGTCGTCAACGTGAGCCTCGAAGATCGGCCCGAGGAGGGG
>DATEEZ010000057.1:0-6572 GCA_035280905.1 Nitrosospira sp. | reverse complement strand
ATCACCACATCACCAATGAAAGCAAAACTTGCAGATACGCCGCCCATGGTAGGGTCGGTCAGTACTGAAATAAACGGAAGTCCTTCGCGGCTCAGCCGGGTCAGTACTGCAGTGGTTTTGGCCATCTGCATGAGCGACAGCAGGCCTTCCTGCATGCGCGCACCACCGCTTGCCGCAAAACATACAAAGGCCAGGCGCTGATCGACGCACATTTGTACACCGCGTACGAAGCGTTCGCCGACTACGGATCCCATTGAACCACCCATGAAACCGAATTCGAATGCTGCGGCAACGACGGGAACCGTCTTGACGCTGCCCTGCATGACGACCAGAGCGTCATCTTCGTCAGTCTCTTTTTTCGCCTCCGCCAGCCTGTCGGAGTAACGCTTGCTATCCTTGAATTTAAGAGGATCGAGCGAATGGACTTCGGCTCCGATCTCGCGCCGGCCCTCCGTGTCCAGAAACAAGTCGAGCCGTACGCGGGCGGAAATCCGATTGTGATGACTGCACTTGGGGCAGACGTTGAGATTGTTCCCCAGATCGGAATAGTAAAGCACCGCCTCGCAGGAGGCGCACTTGCTCCACAGTCCCTCAGGCACCGCTTTCTTTTCACCGCTTTCCTTGCGCTTGATCTTGGGTGGGAGAAGTCTCTGAAACCAGCTCATAAGTGTGTGAGTTTAATGGCGGCTGATGGCGTAGGGCTTGCTGCGTCTACTGCAATTCGCAGACTTTTTACCAGACGGTGGACATTCGTTAAGACCTCCGCCTTGGGCGATTTTTCGATTTCCTCGATGATGCGGCTTCCCACCACGACTGCATCGGCAAGCTCCGCCACTGCCTTGGCGGTTGCGCTGTCACGTATACCAAAACCCACTCCGATGGGAATGGAAATGCGGGAGCGCAATGCAGCGAGTTTCTGGGCTACATCACGCAGGTTGAGGTGAAGCGAACCGGTAACACCTTTCAGGGAAACGTAGTACACATATCCTTCCGCCATGGACGCCACCTGCTCGACACGCTGCTGCGGCGTAGTCGGAGAAAGCAGGAAAATGGGAGCAATCTCCTGATGTTTCAGGTACTTCACCCATTCCACCGACTCTTCCGGAGGATAATCCACTATCAGCACGCCATCCACGCCGCACGCTTTTGCTCTTGCGGTGAATGCATCATAGCCTATCGCTTCGACCGGATTGGCATAACCCATCAGCACAACCGGCGTGCTGGAATCGCTTTCCCTGAATTCCTCCACCATTGCCAGTACATCCTTCAATGCGACACGATGCTTCAGCGCACGTTCGGAAGAACGCTGAATCGTCGGCCCATCCGCCATTGGATCCGAAAACGGAACGCCTAGTTCGATGATATCGGCCCCAGCCTGCACCAGTTCGTGCATTAGTGGAACCATCATCCCCGGTTCGGGATCGCCAGCAGTGATAAAAGGAATAAGCGCCTTTCTCTGATTCTGGCGCAGCTTGCCAAACAGGGTGGAAATACGGGACATGAACAGGCTTTGCAGGTTAGAAGGTGATATGCGAAGCGCGCGCAACGGTGGACATATCCTTGTCGCCACGCCCTGAAAGGTTCACCAGCAACAGTTTATCGGGGCTCAGCGCAGGTGCCAGCCGGGCAGCGTAAGCCAGGGCGTGGCTGGATTCGAGCGCCGGGATAATGCCTTCGTAATGACATAGTGCATGGAATGCTTCCACCGCCTGCTCGTCGGTTATCCCGATATATTCAGCACGTCCGCTGTCCTTGAGCCAGGCATGCTCCGGACCTACGCCAGGGTAATCCAGGCCTGCCGAAATGGAATGTGTTTCGACGATCTGCCCATTCTCATCCTGGATCAGGTACGTGCGATTCCCGTGCAACACGCCAGGCCGTCCTTTTGTAAGGGTGGCGGCATGCTGATCCGTCTCGACTCCGTGCCCGGCCGCTTCCACTCCGATCATCCGGATGCTGCTGTCGAGGTAAGGATAAAAAAGTCCAATGGCATTTGAGCCGCCACCCACGCAGGCAATCAGGGCATCGGGCTGCCGTCCATAATCCTCCTGCATCTGGATTATAGCCTCGCGCCCTATAATTGCCTGGAAATCACGCACCATCATGGGATATGGATGTGGCCCGGCCACAGTACCAATGATGTAAAAAGTGTCTGCAACATTGGTCACCCAATCCCGCATGGCCTCGTTCAAAGCATCCTTCAGCGTGCGTGAGCCGGATTCGACCGGTATGACCTCCGCACCCAGAAGCTTCATGCGGTAAACATTGGCAGCCTGGCGCTCCACATCGACCGAGCCCATATAGATGACACAATCCATGCCGTAGCGCGCTGCGACCGTGGCCGTGGCAACACCATGCTGGCCTGCGCCGGTCTCGGCTATTACCCGCGATTTACCCATTCGCCTGGCCAGTAGCGCCTGTCCCATCGCATTATTGATTTTGTGTGCACCTGTATGATTCAGGTCTTCGCGCTTCAGCAGGATCTGGGCGCCGCCCAAATGCGCCGACCATCGTTTTGCATGGTAGATGGGACTCGGCCGTCCCACATAATGCTTGAGTTCATGGGCAAATTCCGCCTGAAAGTCAGCATCGCTGCGATAGTGCTCGTACTGTATACGCAAATCCTCCAGGGCTGAGATCAGCGTTTCGGCGACAAAGATGCCGCCGTACGGACCAAAGTGACCATGACGGTCCGGAAGGTCATAGATTTTCACTGATTCCAACTCCTCGCATGAATGCTGCAATTTTTCCCGAATCCTTAATGCCCTTCGCGGCTTCCACGCCACTGGACACATCTACTGCCCACGGCCGTGCCTGCTGAATCGCGCTCGTAATATTGCCTGCATGCAACCCCCCTGAAAGAATCAGTGGTAGCGGCAGATTGCGCGGAATCAGGTTCCAGTCAAACGCCTGCCCGGTTCCCCCAGGTTCGCCCTCCACATACGTATCCAGCAGCAAACCGACAGCCCCCGCATAAAGGGATGCGTATTGTAGCAAATCCAGCTCCGCCCTGACTCTCACCGCCTTTATATAGGGAAGTGAAAACTGCCGGCAGAATTCGGGATTTTCATCACCGTGAAATTGCAGCAGGTTCAGGCCGGCAATTGAGACACTTTCTTCCACCCAATCTGCCTCGGGATCGACATAGACGCCCACTGAAGTAACGAATGGCGGCAGCGCAGACACGATCTCGCGGGCTACGTCCGGTGAAATATAACGCGCGCTCTGCTCCCAGAAGACAAAGCCGATGGCATTCGCCCCGAGGTGCACAGCCGCAAGCGCATCTTCCACTCGGGTAATACCGCAAACTTTTACTCGAATCGACATAATATCTCTGACTTCCGGTTTTACTGCCGAGGCCGATTTCCGCCACTTATCGCCTATAACGTAACGATTGCCGGCCTGTTCGTACCCGGCACTATTGTGGCGAGAGGGGGTTCGACAAAAGGCGGGAGTTCCCACTTCGCGTCATAGGTAACCCCTGCCAAGTATAACCCGGAAGCTGAAAAAGTCGGCGCAGCTTCGCTGCGCTTCCCGCTTTCAAGCAGTTCCCCTATCCAGTCCGGCCGATATTTACCTTTGCCCACATAGATCAGGCAGCCGACGATATTACGTACCATATGGTGTAAAAATGCATTGGCACGCAACTCAAACGCAACAATGTTTCCCACCCGCGTAACTTCCAGTTTTGTCATGGTACGCAGGGGAGATTTAGCCTGGCACTCAGCAGCGCGAAAGGCGCTGAAATCGTGTTCGCCCACCAGCATCTGCGCCGCCATTTGCATGGATTCAAGATGGAGTGGGTGGTGAAACCAGCCGACCTTATGCTGATGAAGTCCGGGTCGTACTGGATGGTTCAGCAACAGATAGAGGTAGCGGCGCTCGATTGCGCAGTAGCGGGCATGAAAACCATCCTCCGTCCTCGATGCCCACAGCATGGCGATACTGTCGGGCAGCAGCGCATTTGCCCCTCGCACCCACGCGCTCATGGGTCGCTCTGCCCGAGTATCAAAATGCAGCACCTGGTAAACAGCATGGACTCCTGCGTCGGTTCTCCCTGCCGTGACTACCCGAATGGATTCGCCCGCAATTTCCGATAAGGCTGCTTCCACGGCATCCTGCACAGTATCCCCTCCTGGCTGGCTTTGCCAGCCGCTGAAGTTGCTGCCGTCATACTCCAGCACCATTGCGATTCTCACGGTAAAGCTACTGTCGTGATTGTCGTGATACTTGTACCAGACCTGTCCAAGGAGTTTTTAAACACGTTGCGGGAAACGGAAGTAGTGAACGTATAAACGGACAATCTCCAGCGCAACAACGGGGCGCTGGTTGATTAATCAACCATCGACCACCGCATCCGCACAAGATATTCTGTACGCCTCTTGCGCTTTCCGGCTACAGAACAAGGACCCACGATAGCTGTTCCCATTCTTTCTCCCTTTCTTCTGTTCCGGAAAACCGTTTTTTGCGCCATGCAGCAGTATGCACCCTCACTTCCTGATCGGCTTCCGCTATTGTTACCGTATTGATTTCACTGCTATCAGGTATTCTCAGGACGAGCCCTATCTTGAGTTGATGCATGTTGTTGCCAAAGAATGCCTCGCGGTTTGCTCGAAACAATGCCACCAGCACCTGATTGAAGCTTGCTTCAGGAGGAAGCGCGATATTTTTTGCGATTTCTGATAGGGTATCGCCTGATTTTACGGGGCCATAGATCCGATAGGACGGGTTTGATGAGGCAGCTTCTGGCAGAGGCCTGGATTGTCCTGACGAAACGCTATCGTGCGCCACAACTGGATCTGTTTTACCGTTTGCAGAGTCAATCCTGGGACAGCAATGCGATGCCGGCTGAGCTGACCCATTTTCATGGGGCTGTGTACTGGTTTCGGCAAGGGGCAGCAAGGCCGTGTATTCACGCAACAAACGTCCCGAGAACCAATTCAACTCAATCAGGATATTCAGGAATGGTTCGTCAACAGGTTGCGGAGAAACAATCCGGATATAAGGCTGCCCGTCTGAACGGGTTTCTATAGTGGTTTTAAACGTAGATAAAAGCGGAGAGTAATCGACGTTTACCTTGCGGAAAACATCATGTGATGCAAGGTGGGCATTCAGGGAAGACTTCTCGTCTTTTGTTACCGCCACCAGATCGATTTCCGCCTTGAACGGCTGTCCCTGCACAGAATTGACAATGAGCCTTCCCAGGCTTGCCGCATGACTGGCTTCCACCGACATCACGGCGACCAGAAATGGAAAAAACAGATTGCCCTTAAACCTGGACTTCCGCACAACAATATACTCTCAGGGAGGAACAATGCCATATCCCTTGGCAGACACCCGGAGCCGGATCAGACATCGACCGCAGGCATGCAAGACTTGCACTCGGTTCTCTTTCGCAGAGAAAGCGGATTACAGCCGAACGATAGGCACTCTTCAATTGGGCGACTGCGAAAAAAAGACTGTCGAAAAGACGCAGGGGGAGCCCCAGAAGATGGAAATCAGGCAGCTCAATGTCTTGATCCGCCATGCGCCTTTGCCGCTTCTATCGGTCCTCAGGCTGCCACCAGAATACGCAGCATCCTTCGCAGCGGCTCGGCGGCACCCCAGAGCAACTGATCTCCCACAGTGAACGCAGAAAGATACTCGCCGCCCATGGCAAGCTTGCGCAACCGGCCAACCGGTATTGTCAGCTTGCCGGTAACCGCAGCAGGAGTTAACTCTTTCAAGGTGTGCTCCCGCTCATTGGGAATGACACGTACCCAACTGTTCGAGGCGGCCAGCACGTCTTCAACCTCATCCAGTGGAACATCCTTTTTGAGCTTCACAGTCAGTGCCTGACTGTGGCAACGCATGGCACCTACACGAACACAGATACCATCCACCGGAACCATTTGTTCACCGCGCCCCAGTATCTTGTTCGTCTCGGATTGCCCCTTCCATTCTTCCCGTGTCTGCCCGTTGCCCAAGTCCCTGTCTATCCACGGGATAAGACTGCCGGCAAGCGGTACACCGAAATTCTCCGTTGGAAAATTTTCATCGCGCAGCGTTCCCGCCACTTCACGGTCGATATCGAGTATGCCGGCTGCAGGGTCATCCAGCAGATTTTTCGCCACGCGATGCGCTTCGCCCATTTGCAGAAGCAATTCCCGCATGTTCTGCGCGCCCGCGCCGGAAGCAGCCTGATAGGTCATGGCGCTCATCCACTCCACCAGATCTTCCTTGAAGAGGCCGTTCATGGCCATCAGCATCAGGCTGACAGTGCAATTGCCCCCGATATAATTTTTTATCCCCTCGTGGAGCGCCTGCTCGATAACCGGCATGTTGACCGGGTCCAGTATGATGACGGCATCATCTTTCATCCGCAGCGTAGAGGCTGCATCAATCCAGTAACCCTGCCAACCTGCTTCCCGCAGTCTGGGAAAAATGGCGCCGGTATAATCGCCTCCCTGGCAGGAAATCAGAATGTCCATAGACTTGAGCTCGTCTAGATCATTCGCGTCCTTCAGGGGCGAGGTTTCCTGGCCGATATCCGGGGCTTTGCCGCCCTTCTGCGAAGTGGAAAAGAAAGTTGG
>DATEEZ010000056.1:0-4894 GCA_035280905.1 Nitrosospira sp. | reverse complement strand
CCCAATAAATTCCGCCTGCCGGAAATAATATAATGAGGACGTGCTGGAGCAGAACCACTTCCCGGAACGCAGCCTGAGCCTTTTGCAGGGAGGTATCTATCGGCTCAAATCGCGACCTCCCATCATCCCCCTCGCTTCCCTCTGGCAGGCGTGTCCGATGGTTATAGTCTCTGGGACTAAGCCGCTGTATCATTCCACGGAAAATGGGACAGTAAATGATGTCTTCTCTCAGTTTTTTTTAGCTTTATTCGTTGGTACAAGCGCCCCACAGGTCCTGGATCTCTGCATAGGTTTCAAACTACTCGAGAGGAATAAGTCGTGTGGAGTTCGTAATAGTTAGCTACCCAACTCGGAGGCCGGTATATGTCGACGGCGATCTGACCGGTTATACCAATGAGGTTCTCCAGATGGATGCGGGAACGCATAAATTTACCCTGGCCCCTCCAGAGGACTGCGACCCCGTCTTTTGCGAAGTCATGGTTAAGGGAACCACTGTTCTGCTTCCCATGAAAATTGCCTTTATCAAGAAATGGCAGGTATGAGTATCCGACTTCGCATATCCATGGCTGTGCTTGTTGGAGCCCTATTGTTGAGTGGATGTGGCTCCTTTCAGGTAAACCCGCCCTTGGCCAGGTATGACCCCTCCTCAGGTTACCGTTTCGAAAAACTGGAGCCAGGAAGCAATAGCGATAAACTGTTTGTCATTCTGGTTTTCTCGGGTGGCGGTACCCGTGCGGCGGCGTTATCTTATGGAGTGCTGGAGGCTCTCCGCGACACGCAAATCCAATGGGAAAACCGGAGAATATCGCTGCTGGACGAAGTTGATGTAATTTCATCGATATCCGGCGGCAGCTTTCCTGCAGCCTATTACGCCTTATATGGATTGCGCATTTTCGACGAATTCCCGAATCGCTTCCTCTACAGACCCGTCCAATCCGAATTGATTGACTCGACGTTGACTCCAGCGGGGCTATTGAAGCTCGGCGGAGCGAGCTTCGGGCGCAGTGACCTGGCGGCAGAGTTTTATGACCGGGAAGTATTTGGGGCAGGCACATATGCGGAAGTAATTGCCAAGGGCCGACGACCTTTTGTAATCCTGAATGCCACGGATATGACAACGGGAACTCAATTTCCCTTTACTCAAGACCAGTTTGACCTTTTATGCTCCGACCTGTCGGGAGTTTCATTGGGGCGGGCAACAGCTGCATCCTCGGCGTATCCGGGAGGGCTTACGCCCCTCACTTTTCAAAACTATGCAGGCAAATGCGGCTACCATCAGCCTGAATGGGTGGGGCTTGCCGTTCAGGATCATAAGTCGCGCATCAATATACGTCGGGCAGCACGCGGGGAAAACAGGCTTTCGTATACCGATACCGAACACAACCCGCGTAAATACATCCATCTGACCGACGGCGGCGTGGCAGACAATATCGGGCTGCGGGAGCCGCTCACGGCGATTAACAGTTTAAATAATTCCTGGAGCGTGCTTCGCCTGATAAACCAGAAGAAAGTGGACAAGCTGGTGGTAATCGTGGTGAATGCTGGTACAAACCCCACCACCAGCCGGGATCGGACTCCAGAGGTTCCCGGGCTCGTTGATACCCTGACTGCTGCAGCCGTGGTCCCGTTGGGCAATTATTCATTCGATACTCTTGAATTGTTGCGTCAGACAGTGAACGAGTTCAACGAATCGATGCGCCTGGTATCCGGATGCAAGGAGTTGGCTGCAAACAAAGGCCCGCGATGCGAGTTGGATATTCCCGTACCGCACCAGATTGAATTCTTTCCGATCGAGGTGGCGTTTGAATACATCGAAGCCGCTGACGAGCGAAATTGGTACAAAAATCTGCCGACCAGCCTGGAACTGCCGAGAGAAACGGTAGATAAACTACGGATGGTCGGGCAACAGATACTTAACGAAGATCCCGAGTTCAAAAGGCTGATGGAAGCATTGCATGGATGTATCGCCCTTGCAGGGCAGCGTTGCTGACCGGAACTGACCGGAAAAATCCGATAGGATCGCACCGCCCCACCCTCATCTCACAAAAAAGAAGGAAAAGGAAAGAAACATGACGAAGATTCTCGGATTCGCGGCGCACGGCCCTAAGCAGAAACTCGAACCATTCACCTATGACGCCGGACCTCTCGCGCCGGAGGAAGTGGAAATTGCAGTGGAGCATTGCGGTCTTTGTCATTCCGATCTTTCAATATTGAATAACGACTGGCGTATTACGCGTTATCCGGTTATTCCCGGACACGAAGCCATCGGCCGGGTTGTTACGATGGGAGAACACGCAAAGGGATTGCAAATCGGGCAGCGAGTGGGAATTGGTTGGAACGCCGCCAGTTGTATGCACTGCCATGAATGCATGACCGGCGATCACAACCTCTGTGCAAAAGCCACGGCAACAATTATTGGACATTATGGGGGGTTTGCAGACAAAGTGCGTGCGCACTGGGCGTGGGCCATTCCCATACCTGAGAAGCTTGAAAGTTCCTCCGCAGGCCCTTTGCTCTGTGGGGGAATTACCGTATTTGCGCCCCTTGCGGCATATGTAAAACCGACCGACCGTGTAGGTGTCGTCGGTATTGGCGGCCTCGGTCATCTGGCCCTGCAATTTGCGAATGCGTGGGGTTGCGAAGTTACGGCCTTCTCTTCCAATCCCTCAAAGGCGGAAGAAATGCGCGCACTCGGCGCTCATCGTGTTCTCTCCAGCCGTAAGAGCGGTGAAATTCGCTCGGCAGCCCGCTCGCTCGACTTTCTGCTGGTGACCGTCAATGTCCCGCTTGACTGGGCATTACTGCTCCAGACGCTGAAGCCGAAAGGACGAATGCATCTCGTTGGCGCAGTGCTCGAGCCTCTGCCCATCCCCGCTTTCGAGCTTCTGAGTGGGCAGAAGAGCGTTTCCGGATCACCTACCGGCGGACCTGCGATGATATCCGATATGCTGGATTTTGCCGCCCGTCACGGCATTCAGCCTCAGGTAGAGCGTTTTCCCATGAGCAGGGTCAATGAAGCGGTTGCACATCTGGCTGCTGGAAAGGCGCGCTACCGGATAGTTCTGGATGCGGATTTTTAATCATAAGGACCAGAAAGTACAAACGCACGATTATCCAGTTCGCAACAATTCAACCGTCACTTCATTCGGGCATGATCCATCACGCTCAAATACGGTAATGTTTTGCAGCGTGGTCTGTGCAATGCTAGACAGCGCCTCAGCGGTAAAAAATCCCTGATGTCCCGTAATCAACACATTCGGGAAAGTGAGCAGACGCACGAACAGATCATCCTGTATTACCTGGTCGGTTAAGTCCTGAAAGAACAAATCACCTTCCTGCTCGTACACATCCAGTCCCAGATATCCGATTTTTGAGGATTTCAATCCCACAATCACCCCGCGCGTGTCGATAACAGCTCCACGGCTCGTGTTGATGAGTACAACACCCTGCTTCATTTGCTCAATCGCCGCGGCATCGATCAACCGGTGCGTTTGCGGATTGAGCGGGCAATGCAGCGTGATGATGTCGCTGTCCCCATAGAGTGTTTCCAGCGGAACATATTCGACGCCCAGTTCAACGCATGCGGAATTCGGTTGCAGGTCGTAAGCAACCAGCCGGCAACCGAAGCCGCGTAGTATCTGCGCAACTGCGGTACCAATGCGCCCGGTACCGATAATACCCACAGTTTTACCGCGCATTTCAAAGCCAAGCAATCCCTGCAAGGAGAAATTTCCGTTGCGCACACGATTATAGGCCTGATGAAGACGGCGATTGAGTGCAAGCATCAGAGCGACGGTATGTTCGGCGACCGAATGTGGCGAATATGCGGGCACCCGCACGACATGGATTCCCAATGTGTTTGCTGACTGAATATCGACATTATTAAAACCCGCACAGCGCAGTGCAACGAGGCGTGTCCCCTGCGCTGCCAGCGTTTCCAGCACTCTGCTGTCTAACGTATCGTTGACGAACACGCACACGACGGGGAAACCGGATACCATCTGCCGCGTCTCTTCGGACAGGTGCGACTCGAAAAATACCAATTCATGATGAGCATCACGATTGGCAGCCAGTAAAAATTGGCGGTCGTAGGACTGAGCACTGCAAACAGCAACTTTCATTGGTTTCCCGCGTGCTTGTCTCTTCCTCGGAATGCGGAAATCTGAGCTGAAGTCCTTCTCCAAGTCATGTACACCATCACCTTAGCCTCTTCCAAGCATTATCTGAAAAAACTTTACCGGTGACAGTGGCGGGCTCACCCTTCGAAAGGCTCAGGGTGAACGACGTATGTTTCTACCCGCTTTCCGTTCGCCCTGAGCCCTTCGCCTCCCTTCGTCCTGATCCTGAGCATATCGAAGGATCGAAGGAGCGAACGGAGCTCAAGACATACTTGCCGAGGGTGGAACAGCGCTGAGGACAGACTCGCCGGAGGATGAACAGCAAGCCTGCACCTGAACCGGAGGGCATTTAACGGACCCGAAGGAACAAAAGACGCAGCAGTCGCCAGGGCGAGGACGCAATAGCACCTTGCAGCCTTCGCATTCATAATAGAACTGGCAGGCCTCAATCGGCATGATCTCATGCTTGGCATACCCGCAGTTCGGACATGTCAGTTTCGATTCGAGAAGAGGTGTGTTATTCGTCAAAAGAATTCCTGGGATCAATAAAAAGCTGGTTATGCAATCCAGTTTACTGTCGCTTCTGCTGCTTCGCTTCCTCCGCCATCTGACGGTGAGACTCCGCCATCCTCCTGTTTTTCTCTGCGGCTTCCTCATAGACATGAACGAGCGCTTGCGCGTGCTCTTTCACATCTATAGTTTTCCGACCGTAGTAATATCCATGTTTCCGATATTCGGCCAGAAACCTTTTCTGCTCGTCTGCCTTTGCCTGCATG
>DATEEZ010000055.1:0-4884 GCA_035280905.1 Nitrosospira sp. | reverse complement strand
GGAAGAACGGCGCCGCGAAGCCTGCATCATTGCGGCCAATGCCAGCCGTGAGGCCGAGCGCGCACATCAGCTCGCCGAGAGAGGCTTCGTCAGTGCACAGAACCGGGAGAATGCCGATGCCGAAGCACGCGCCCGCCAGGCGAGCTGCGATGCGACTACCGCCGATGTGAAACGGGCGCGAGCACAGGTCGAAGTAACTGAGGCCGGGCTGGAGCGTACGGTTCTGGTTGCTCCATTCGATGGTATCGTGGCGCTTGTCACTGGAGAGCTGGGCGAATACGCCACTCCATCACCCCCCGGTATTCCCACTCCGCCGGCCGTTGATCTGATCGACGACAGCTGCTTGTATGTTACCGCTCCAATGGATGAAGTTGATGCGCCCAAGCTGAGGATCGGGCAATTCGCCCGCATTACAATCGATGCCTTACCGGGCCAGAGCTTCCCCGGCAAGGTGCGGCGTGTGGCGCCCTATGTCACGGAAGTAGAGAAGCAGGCACGCACGGTGGATGTCGAAGTGGATTTCGAAGAGGTACCGAAACGGCCGTTGCTGGTGGGATATAGCGCCGATGTCGAAGTGGTGAGCGAGCGGCACGAGAATGTGCTGCGCGTGCCTACCCAGGCAATCCGCCAGGGCGGCAAGGTGTTGTTGGTGAACGAGGAGAACAGGTTGGTTGAACGTAAGCTGGAAATAGGACTTGCCAACTGGGCGTTTACCGAAGTCACCAGTGGCTTGAAGGAAGGCGATCGCGTGTTGCTCTCATCAGAGTCAAAGGAAGTTAAAGCCGGTATGCAAGTCCGGGAGAAGGTTGCCGAGCAGTGAATCAATGGGTGACCCCATTGATTCCCAGCCAAAATAGAATGATTCGCCTTACTGACATTTCGCGCGTTTTCCATATGGGAGACCAGGAGGTGCGGGCGCTCAACGGAGTCGATCTTGAAATCGGTACCGGAGAGTATGTTTCCATCATGGGTCCCTCAGGATCGGGTAAATCGACTCTGCTCAACGTCATCGGCCTGCTTGACCAGCCAGACGGCGGACGCTATGAACTCGACGGAAAGGATGTAACCGATCTGTCGGAGATCGAGAAAGCGCGTGTTCGAAGGGAAAAAATCGGTTTCGTGTTCCAGTCATTTCATCTTGTGCCGCGAATGACTGCTGCGGAAAACGTCGAGCTACCGTTGATACTGGAGGGAATTGCGCCGGCGGAGCGAAAGTTGCGTGTGGATGAGGCACTGAGAGGATTCAATCTGCAGGATCGTGCGGCGCACCGGCCCTCTGAGCTGTCGGGTGGGCAGCGCCAGCGCGTCGCGATCGCGCGTGCAACCATCCTGCGACCTACTGCGTTGCTGGCGGATGAACCCACAGGTAATCTCGATCACCGTATCGGCGCGGAAGTCATGGTGCTGCTGGAGGGCCTGCACAAGGCGGGAACAACATTGATCGTGGTGACTCATGATCGCGAATTAGGAGCCAGGGCACAGCGTCATATTGCGATGCGTGATGGAGAAATTGTGTTCGACGAAAGACAGGATAAATTTCCCGGCGGGAACAGTCTTGCATGATCTGCATCAACTCGCCGTTTTCGGGACTTCACAAGCCTGCAATACATCCTATGGGAACCATAAAACTGTCTATAATGAACTTGGCAGTTTTTGTACTACCACAGCCCCCTGTCCTGGTAGTTACGCTTTCACAGGTTCTTTTTTTCGGGGAGATGAATCGAGGCGTCTGCAATGTCACATATTCTGGTTGCTCTGGCAATCGGGTTTTTCAGTTTTTTCCCTTGCCTGGCTTATGCTGACCTCACCGGTCAGGTAATCCATGTTGCGGATGGAGACACTCTCACCCTTGTAATAAACAAGGAATCGGTAAGGGTGCGCCTTGCAGGCATCGATGCACCTGAAGCGAATCAGCCTTTTGGTACGCTTTCAAAGGAATCTCTCTCCGATCTCTGTTTTTGGCAGCAGGTTACGGTTATTCCGAAAGGGAAAGACCAATATGGCCGCATGTTTGCCCAAATCCACTGTAGCGATGTCGATGCGGGAGCGGAGCAGGTACGGCGCGGCATGGCCTGGGTTTATGAGCGCTACGTGAAAGACTCCGGCCTGAACCCGCTCCAGGCTGACGCGAAGGCTGCAAAGCGCGGACTGTGGGCAGATTCCTATTCGAAACCGCCATGGGAATGGCGCGAGGTGTGGCATGAATGAAGATTTAACGTGAAGCTTCGCGACACGTTAAATCTCTCCCTTAGAACCGTTGCCAGCTATCGCACCCGCTCATTGCTCATCATTCTGGCAATGGCCCTGGGCGTGGCAGCAGTGGTCGTACTGACCGCCCTGGGGGATGGCGCCCGTGGCTACGTGGTTCGCCAGTTTTCATCCGTCGGAACCAACCTCATCGTCGTCCTGCCTGGTCGTGCCGAAACTTCCGGTGGCTTCCCTGGCGCAGCTTTGGGACAGACCCCACGCGATCTGACGCTGGAAGATGCGAGATCGCTTGTTCACCTGCCGCAGATCCGGCGGTATGCGCCGCTCAACGTCGGGGTTGCCGAACTTGCCTCTGCCGGACGCCTGCGCGAAGTGACGGTGCTGGGAAGCACAGCGGACATACTGCCGATAAGGCACATGAATCTCGCCCAGGGCAGTTTTCTTGCGCCGGAAAAAGGAAGTGAGCGAAGCGCGCAAATCGTTCTGGGTGCAAAGCTCGCCCAGGAACTCTTCCCCCAAAGCAGCCCTATCGGCGAGCGGGTAAGGCTGGGTGACAGGCGCTTCCTCGTTTCCGCCGTGCTTCAGCCACAAGGCGAAACGATGGGTTTCAATACCGATGAAATCGTCATTATTCCTATCGATTATGCCCAGGCGCTGTTCAATACATCGTCTCTCTTTCGTATTCTGGTCGAAACCAGAAGTCGCAGCGACCTTTTGCCCGCCAAAGAAGCAATTCGCGACATTTTAAAGCAGCGGCACGATGGGGAAGAGGACATCACAGTAATTACACAAGATGCGGTGCTTGCCACTTTTGACCGCATTCTGCGGGCGCTGACGCTCGGCGTAGCCGGGATTGCTGCCATCAGCCTGGCGGTAGCTGGCATATTGGTAATGAATGTCATGCTGGTGTCGGTCACTCAGCGCACCTCCGAAATCGGTTTGTTGAAAGCCATCGGCGCGCCTTCGGCGGAGATCCGCCATTTGTTTCTTGCCGAAGCAGTATGGTTGTCATTGGCGGGCGGGATAGCGGGATTCGCATTGGGACAATTTGGAAGTTTGCTCATCCGGCTGGCTTACCCGCAGCTTCCTGCGTGGCCACCCGTATGGGCCAATATTGCCGGGGTGGGGGTGGCCTTCGTAACGGGCCTGCTGGCCAGTCTCGTACCAGCGGCGCGGGCGGCCAGGCTCGATCCTGTGCGCGCATTGAGCGGGAAATGAGTGGGAAATAAGCGCGAAATGAGTGGCAAATAAATGGGAAATGGGAAATGGGTAAAAAGGATAAAAGGGGTATGAAAGGAGCGGCATGAGTGTTATCGATACGCTGCATTTCGCCCTGCGCTCGCTTACCGCGCATCGCCTGCGCACCTTGTTGTCCGCAACCGGAATCGGTATCGGGATTGCGGCGGTTATCCTCCTAACTTCCATTGGGGAGGGAATTCACCAGTTCGTGATTTCGGAGTTCACCCAGTTCGGCACCAATATCATTACGGTTACGCCGGGAAAAATCACCACGCACGGCAGATCGTTGGGCGCAATCGGGAGCGCACGTCTCCTCACGATCGAGGATGCGCTGACGCTGAAGGATTCCAGGTATATCCAGCACGTCAACGCCGGTGTAATGGGCAATGCGGAGATACGTGCTCGCGGACGCAGTCGGCGGGTCACGGTGTACGGTGAAAGCCCGGACTTTGCACATACATTCAACATGAAGGTCGCAAGTGGGCAATTTCTGCCGGAGGATGATCCTCGCAATCCTCGCGCCTATGTGGTACTGGGTTCCAAGGTGCGCACGGAGTTGTTTGGCAATACAAATGCCCTCGGGGCTACACTGCAAGTCGGCCTATCCCGGTTTCGCGTGATTGGCGTCATGGAATCGAAGGGGCAGGTGCTGGGATTCGATCTTGACGATACCGTCTTCCTTCCCACCACCCGCGCCCTGGAAATTTTCAATCGTGAAGGTGTAATGGAAATCAATATTGCCTACCAGCCAAGCGCCCCATTGGAAACCGTGGTGGAGGATATACGCCGCATCCTCGTTTCAAGGCATGGACGGGAAGATTTCACCATCACGCCCCAGCAGCAAATGCTGAATACACTGAATACCGTTCTGGACGTGTTGATTTTCGCGGTTGCCGCGCTGGGGGGTATCTCCTTGCTGGTGGGTGCTGTCGGCATGGTCACGCTCATGCATATTGCCGTAACTGAACGTGTTGCCGAAATCGGCTTGCTTACCGCGCTCGGTGCTACCCGTGCCCGCGTCCGCATTCTGTTTCTGACGGAATCCACGGTGCTTGCCACATTGGGCGGTTTAGGTGGTCTGGCTACAGGCGTTGGAATAGCCTGGTTGCTGAAATCCCTGGCAATCGGCCTGCCCGTGCAAATTCCATGGAATTACACCTCCGGTGCACTCGCGATTTCTGTGCTGATCGGCCTCGCGGCCGGTGTTATTCCCGCCATGCGCGCAGCAAAGTTGAATCCAATTGAAGCGCTTCGGGGCGAATAGATTTTCCCGTTCACCCTGAACCCTTCGCCCTGTTCGCCTGAATCCTTCTTTGTCTCCCGTTCACCGTTCACCCCGGTATAGCTCCCTCTCCCACATATGGGAGAGGGACGGGGAGAGGATGGTCATCGAAGAATCAAACGCTGTTCAATACAGTAGTAGCCGTGCTTGCTTTG
>DATEEZ010000054.1:0-7461 GCA_035280905.1 Nitrosospira sp. | reverse complement strand
TGTGCCGGTGGGGCCGGGGCGAGGTTCCGGTGCGGGTTCGCTGGTTGCTTATTCCCTCGGCATTACCGATCTGGACCCGCTTCGCTATGATCTGCTGTTCGAGCGCTTTCTCAATCCCGAACGCGTTTCCATGCCCGACTTCGATATCGACTTCTGCCAGGACGGACGCGAACATGTCATCGAATACGTAAAACAGAAATACGGCGCCGAGAGCGTTTCGCAAATCGCCACTTTCGGCACCATGGCGGCCAAGGCGGTGGTAAGGGATGTGGGCAGGGTGCTGGACTTACCTTATAACTTTGTCGATCAGTTGGCAAAGCTGGTTCCTTTCGAACTGGGCATGACCTTGAAAAAAGCGCGGGAGGAAGAGCCGCAATTGAATCAACGGGCCGAAGCGGAGGAGGAGGTTCGCAATCTGCTCGAGCTGGCGGAACGGCTGGAGGGACTGACGCGCAATGTGGGCATGCATGCGGGAGGCGTACTGATTGCAGCAGGAAAGATCACCGATTTTTGTCCTGTATATTGTGCGGACGGGGGAGAATCGGTCGTGAGCCAGCTTGATAAAGATGATGTGGAGAAAATCGGCCTGGTGAAGTTTGATTTTCTGGGATTGAGAACTTTGACCATACTCGACTGGACAGTACGGTATATCAGGCAGCGCGAGTCGGGCAAGACGGAAAACAGTGCAGAAACTCAACCATTTTCGCTTGAGAACCTCCCGCTGGATGATCCTGCCACCTACGCGCTGATGCGGCAAGGTAACGCGGTGGGAATCTTCCAGTTCGAATCGCGCGGCATGAAGGACCTTTTGCAGAAGGCCAGGCCGGACCGGTTCGAAGACATCATCGCGCTGGTAGCCCTGTATCGTCCCGGACCGATGTCGCTGATCCCCGAGTTTATCGAACGCAAGCATGGCAAGCGGGTGGTGGAATATCTCGATCCGCGCCTGAAACCGATACTCGAGCCTACCTACGGGATTATGGTTTACCAGGAACAGGTAATGCAGATCGCGCAGGTGATAGGCGGATACAGCCTCGGCAGCGCGGATCTGCTGCGCCGAGCGATGGGCAAGAAAAAGCCCGAGGAAATGGCTTTGCAGCGCGACATTTTTGTGTCAGGCGCAGTGAAGAATGGACTGACAGAGGGTGACGCGGCTGAATTGTTCGACCTGATGGAGAAATTCGCCGGCTACGGATTCAATAAATCACACGCAGCCGCGTATGCCTTGATAGCTTTCCAGACCGCCTACCTGAAAGCGCATTATCCGTCTGAATTCATGGCGGCCACCTTGTCTGCCGACATGGATGATACGGACAAGGTACACATATTTTTTGAGGATAGCATTGCCAATGGGCTGGTTATCCTGCCTCCCGATATCAACCTGTCCGGTTATCGCTTTGTCCCGGTAGATGAGAAGACCATACGATACGGCCTGGGGGCAATAAAAGGAACAGGAGAATCGGCAATAGCCGCTATCATTCAGGCCCGTGAGCAGGAAGGGCCATTCAACGACTTGTTCGATTTCTGCCATCGGGTAGACAAACGTATTGTTAACCGACGCGTAGTGGAATCGCTTATACGCGCGGGTGCATTCGATGCCATCAACGGTCATCGGGCAGCCTTGCTGGCATCGGTTGGAATCGCCCTCGAATCGGCGGAGCAGGCAGAACGCGCAGTTAACCAGGTAAGCTTGTTTGGGGAGGAAATGGGTGTCATCGAGCGCCCGGCCTTAGTCAAGGTGCCCGTATGGTCGGAAAAGGAAGCGCTGAAAAATGAAAAACTGGCTCTCGGGCTCTATTTGAGCGGCCATCCGTTCAATGCCTACAAGGAAGAATTGAATCATTTTGTGCGCACTCGGCTGGATCGACTGGTTCCTCAGCGGGAACCGCAACTCCTCGCAGGCATCGTATACGCAATACGCACGCAGGTAACCCGGCGAGGCAGAATGGGGGTGATCGTGCTGGATGACGGAAGCGGTCAGGTGGAACTGGTTGCATACAGCGAGCTGTTCGAGTCTGTCCGCAGCTGGTTGAAGGAAGATCAGCTTGTGATCGCGGAAGCAAGAGTCAGTAACAGGATTGGCGATGATGAGTATGGAAATGGACTGCGGATAACCGCCGATGTATTGTATGATCTGGATAGTGCCCGCTCCCGTTACGCCAGGCGAGTGGAGGTGCATTGCAATGGATCCCCCAGCGCTACCAGATTGAAAGAACTGCTTGCGCCCTACCGGCTCAGCGGCAGCGTCGCCACAAAAAAAGGATCTACCGGTAATTCGAGCAGCGTCAACGCTGAGGCCTGTCCTGTGCGGATTGTCTACCGGAGCCAGAATGCTGCTTGTGAGCTCGAACTGGGGGATGCCTGGCGCATCCGCCTGCATGAACCGGCGCTGCAATCTCTGGCCGCGCATTTCAAGATGGAAAATGTCAGAATCGTTTATTGATAATCTATGCCAGACTATCTCTGGAGAAGATTCGAACGGGAAGCGTTCTTGACCACAGGGATGAGTAGTTCTACTATGCTCACGCACACCCTCAACTATCGTTTTATCCTCATGGGCAGGTTGCCCGGAATGGCTGGTAAAAGGCAGAAAATTGGAACCGAATACATCGACCGTCGCCTCTGGGTTGGAAAAAGTAAGAGTCCATATTAAAGAGATTGCAGAGAAGGCAGGCCGGCGACCCGAAGAAATCACACTTTTGGCCGCCAGCAAAACCAATCCTGCAGAGCGGCTACGCGAAGCATTTGACGCGGGACAGACTGTTTTTGGCGAGAACTACTTGCAGGAAGCATTGGAAAAAATCCCGGCGCTTAACGATTTACCGATCGAGTGGCATTTCATCGGTCCCATACAGAGCAACAAGACCCGACGCATCGCAGAGAACTTTGCGTGGGTGCACAGTGTAGACCGGAAAAAAATTGCCGACCGTTTGTCGAAGGACAGACCCGAGTCGCTTCCCCCGCTTCAGATATGCTTGCAGGTCAATGTAAGCGGTGAAGACAGCAAAAGCGGTGTGACGCCGGAGGAGGTGGCCGATCTGGCAGCACATGTTGTCAAATTGCCGCGGTTGAGATTGCGGGGGGTAATGGCAATCCCGGAACTTACCAAATTCACTGCATTACAGCGCAGCCAGTTTCGAATGCTGAAAGAAGCCTACGACCAGCTCAAGCAGAGCGGATACGACGTAGACACCATATCGATGGGTATGACGGAAGACCTCGATCTCGCCATTCAGGAAGGGACTACGATGGTACGGATCGGTACAGCCATTTTTGGACCGAGGCGCTACGCTATTCCCGAGGAGCTTGCCCGGCAAACCGCTCCCTGACCATCAGGCAGGTGCAACGTTCGGTGAAGAAAGCATTCACGAATTATTTACAGCTGCAAGATGAGTGAAGCGTGGAGCGCTCCGCAATCCATCAATAACGATATTTTACGTGTTGATCGCCCCCATCCATCCCACCACATACCGCGCTTCGTTCCATTCAACCTTCGACGGCATGTCCTGAACCTGCCGAAGGGCCTGTTCAGAGCGCCGTTCTCCTTCGATCCTTCGACAGACTCAGGATCAGGACGAACGGGAGGGATGAAGGACTCGGGGAGAACGGCAAACCCTCTTTCTTATTTCTCCCCCGGTATCGACCGTATCGACTACTCTTGAATCGCTTGCCCGGTAAGGTCAAGGTATTTTTTGTATAGCTGCTCTCGGGTTTCGACGATATCCGGGTTGAGAACGATACAGTCTACCGGGCATACTTCCACGCATTGCGATTCTTCGTGATGCCCTACGCATTCCGTGCACAGATCGGGATTTATTTCATAGTACTCCTCCCCGGGCGAAATGGCACTGTTCGGGCACTCGGGTTGGCACACATCGCAATTGATGCATTCATCGGTAATCATTAAAGCCATAGCTACCTCAACGATTTATCGTTCGATTCGATCTTCATTTGCAGTTGCGCCGAAATAAAGGGATGCACGAATTTTTCTATGCTGCCGCCAAATAAAGCGATTTCGCGCACGATGGTGGCGGATATAAACATGTATTGCTCGGACGGCGTAAGAAACAGGGTCTCGACGTCCGGATAAAGGGTACGATTCATCCCTGCCATCTGGAATTCATATTCGAAATCTGAGACAGCACGCAAACCACGCAGGATTACCCTGGCGTTCTGCTGTTGCGCAAACTCCATTAACAAGCCTGAAAAGGGCACGACTTTAACGTTGGGATAATCCGTCAGCACCTGGCGCACCATCGCCACCCGCTCATCCTGCGTAAAGAACGGTTTTTTTCCGCTGCTTGCAGCGACCGCTACCACGACCTCCCTGAACAAGCCGGATGCACGTCGCACCAGATCTTCATGACCCCGGGTAATGGGGTCGAAAGTACCGGGGTATATCGCTTTATCCATTTATTGTAGAGCTCAGTAACTGGTAGCGCACCTTTCCAGCGTGTCCCCTGCGCCACGCTGTCCAGCCCTCAAACTCCGCAGCACGCTCGCCTTCCAGGTAGACAAGCCCTCCTTCGGCGAGATGCGCGTGCAGTTTGGGCAGCAACCTGGGCAACAGATCGAGGCGATAGGGTGGATCGAGAAATATCACATCGAACCGTCGTTGATTGGAATCAATAAAATTCATCGCATCCATTTCCATCAGTTCAATGCACGTTGGGCCAAGTTTCTGTAAGGTGGCTCGAAGCGCTTTCAATACCGCAGGGTTGGATTCCACCATCACGACTTCTGCGGCTCCGCGCGAGGCTGCTTCGAAACCCATTGCCCCACTGCCCGCGAACAGGTCGAGGCAGTGCTTTTGGCTCATATCCTGTCCCAACCAATTGAAAACCGTCTCGCGCACCCGGTCAGGGGTGGGACGCAGATCAATATCACTCGGGAAAGTCAGGACGCGGCTGCGCCATTCACCTCCTATGATTCGAATCCTATTTCTCATCGTGCGTGCGACGAAAATGAGAAAAACTTCTGTCAGGAGGAAGTGGGAAGTGGTTTGGGTTTGCAAAAAGTGCTTTTTACTTTCCACTCGTGTCCGAAACGCCCACCACCACCGTGACCACGCCGGATGGGTTGATGCGCTTCTGGAACGCCTGGGTTACCTGGGAGGTGGTGACTTTCGACACTGCTTTCACATAATCATTCAGGTAAGTCAGGGGCAGATCGTAAAAACCGATCATGGCGAGGTACCCGAGTATCTTCTTGTTACTGTCGATACGCAGCGGAAAGCTGCCAATGATATTTTTTTTGGCTTCAATCAGTTCTTTTTCCGTTGGCCCTCCGGCAACAAAATCAGCCAGGACCTTCTGCGCTATGGAAAGCGCCTCTTCAGACTGTTCTTTCTGGGTTTGCAATGCGATCTCGAATGGTCCTTCCTCTTTCAGAGGGGTAAACGAACTGTGAACACTGTAGGCCAGCCCACGTTTCTGACGGATTTCCTCCATCAGGCGAGAGGTGAATCCGCCTCCGCCAAGGATGTGATTACCCACAATGAGGGGGAAATAATCGGGATCATCGCGCTTGAGCCCGGGATAGGCGAGCTGGATATGACTCTGGGTAGCCGGATGCGCGATCCTTTGCGTGCCTGCTGCTGGCGGCGTCACTTCCGGAATGCTTTGTCCCCGCCTCTCGCGCGGCAAATCCTTCGTCAGGGATTCAGCAATGGCCGCTGCCTCATCACGGCTTACGGCTCCCATAATGGATACAATGGCGTCGCCCGCCGTGTAGCGAAACCGGTGAAAATCGACCAGATCCTGACGTACCAGTTTACCCACGCTCTCGACTTCGCCGGAACCTCTTAATCGATAGGGGTGGGTACCATAGAGCATTTTCATCAGCGCGCGGTCGGCAATATTGCCTGGTTTGGTATCCGCTTCCTTGAGCCCTGCAATTACACGCGCTTTTTCCCGTTCCAGGACGTATTCAGGAAACTCCGGGTGCTGGATAACCTTGCCGAACAATTCCAGCGCCCGGCCGCGCTCTCGGGCGCTACTCAATGTTCTGAGCGTAATCCCTGCCCGATCCTGATCGAAGTGGGCGCCAAGTTGCGCGCCGATATCGGCGAATCCCTTGGTGATCTCGTCTTCGGTCATCCCTCCCGCCCCGAGATTCACGAGATGCAGAGCCATTGCAGCGCGGCCTGATTTATCGGGTGTATCAGTGCTGCTACCCGCACTGAAATCCACACTCACATCGAGAATAGGCAAGTCGCGACTCTCGATGAAGTAGACGCGAGCGCCGGATGCCGCCTGCCAGTGCTGAATTGGCAGAGTGGCGTACGTCCCTTGAGAATAAAAGGCCAGCAGAAGGAAAAACAGGTGACGGACCATCTCTCAACCTCTCCGCTTAATGACGCAACCCGGCCGGGACTGCCGCGGGTGCCTTCTGTTCCAGGGGTTGCGGATCGAGTACTGCAATCGTCAGATTATCATCCTTCAAGTATTTTTTTGCTACATCGCGCACCTGTTCAGCGGTAACAGCCTGCAATTTACGCAATATCGTGTCTATGTCGCGATATGACAAACCTATGCTTTCGAGCTGGCCGATCTGCATTGCCTGGAAAAACATGGAATCGAGCTGAAAAACGTGTCCCGCTACCACCTGTGCCTTGACGCGCGCAAGCTCCTCCTCTGTCACGCCATCACGTACGAGCTTTTCGATCTCGGTGCGCAACGCCGCTTCCACGTCAGCCACTGTTTTGCCTTCGCTCGGTGTGCCATCGAGATAAAACGCAGCGGGACCCCGCGCGGTGGAATCATAACTGGCCCCTGCCGCGCTGGCAACGCGTCGCTCACGCACCAGTACTTTATTAAGCCTCGCCGACTCGTTCCCATCCAGCACGCCCGCCAGCATTTCGAGTGCATACGGCTCCCAGTCCGTTTCCGGCTTGCGCAGCGCTGGAGCATGATAGGCCATTGCAACGTAGGGCAACTGCGCAGGCGCCTTCACCGTCAGCCGCTTGACGCCAAGCTGCTTCGGCTCGGTCTGTGGCTTGCGTTGATCCAGGGACAGCACGGTCTGCGCCTTTATCGGGCCGTAGTATTTTCGCGCCAGATTGAAGACCTGCCTGGGGTCTACATCCCCCACCACCACAAGCACAGCGTTGTTCGGCGCGTACCAGCGTTCATACCATTGCCGGGCGTCGTCCACAGTCATATTCTGCAGATCGTTCATCCAGCCTATCACCGGATGCCGATATGGGTGCGACTGATAGGAGGTCGCCATAAGGCTCTCATGTACCAGAGAGCGTGCCTGATCATCAGTGCGTAATCGCCGTTCTTCCATCACCACCTTGATTTCCTTGGAGAATTCTTCTTCTGCCAGCACTAGGTTGCGCATCCGGTCCGATTCGAGTTCCATCGCCAGCGGCAGTCGGGATTTATGCAATTGCTGAAAATAGGCCGTATAATCCTGCCCTGTGAAAGCGTTTTCACGTCCCCCCGCCGCTGCGATAAG
>DATEEZ010000053.1:0-13094 GCA_035280905.1 Nitrosospira sp. | reverse complement strand
TGACCTCCCGCCCCTTCTCATCGACATACGTATCTCTTGACCCCTCGTCTGAAATTTCGATGATTTCTTCGGCATAGGCATCCACACAAAGCTCCTTGGCGCGTTGGTATTGGCGCATGAGTTCTTCGTCACTCGCCAGCCAGTTCCATAAAACCCTCTGACTGATGCCAACCTCCAGGCACATCGCTCGAGCCGATTTCCCAAGTGAAATGCCAGCAAAGATCGCATCGAGTACCTCGCGCCTCTTTATGGCTCGACCGCCCTTTTTCGCGCTCGCAGACTCTTCGATTACCGCCTCCTTTTCTGCTTCCTCGCTGGATACCCCATCCTCAAATTTACACATCTCCGGTTCTATCCGTGCTTCTCTTTCCATTTCCTTTTACATGCCCCTCATGCCCTTCTTGCATCCCTTCAATGCCGCAAGCAATTTGACCTCACAGGCCCATCTTTCTTCTATCTCGGCACGCAGCGCCCTATTGATCGTCAGAGGATCGTCCTTTATTGACACGCGATCGACGGCGTACGCCGATTTGCACTCGGAGGGAGTGTCGACGAGACAAGGGACGGCAACAGGTTTCTCGATCACCTGAGTCTGAATCACTGGCTTCCCCGCGCAACCAGCTAACAAGCTCGCAAAAACCAGCGCCAGGGTGGGTAACGGGCAACTATTGAATCGGGATGCGCTACAGAAATACGCGAAAGTAGTTCTAATCGGTCTGGTGGCGGCTCTGCACATACTCTATCTGCTCTCTCGTGATTGCCTCATACTGATGCTCGGGTGCTACTGGTGGAAGGGTGCGTGTTTTCTTTGCATGGCTCGTGTGCTTTGCCGCAGCAGCAGTCGCATGACGCATTGCCTCGGCTGCACTTTTTTCTCTCTCAGCCGCCACTTCTGTCAACGTGCTCATCGCTGTCCTCACCGATCGGATATCCAATGCGCACTTTTCGTTTGCTGCCGACAATACTGCATTCTGTAAACTCAAGCGCTGCATCTGCGATCCACATCGCCAATCACTGACGAAGTATCCACCGGTAAAAGCAAGCGCTGCAAAAATGGCAACCAGGATTGCAGTAATCCTCGGTCTGATTGCCTTAATTGCTGTTTTGATTGCGCTGATTATTGGTTTAATTGCCGTAATCATTGTCTGGTAAACATTTATATTATTGCCTCGAAAAAATCCGCGAGAAGCGGGCATAAAAAAACCCGCTCGAGGCGGGTTGACTGTTACTGCAAATATTGGATATGGGCTTAGAATTAACTAAGCATGTGAGCAAGTTGATCCTGGAGTGAGCCCTTCGTCTCCCGTTCGCTCTATAATGGGACTCAGGGCATGCTTGTCCAAGAGGTTGAACCGGCTCAGGACACACTGAAGGACCGAGTCTATCGCACTGCTCCAGCTTCGTCTGCTAACCTCAATAACTCGATAAATATTAAGCTGTGAGGCGTAATAAGCGAGCTGAACTGCGTCGAATTGTTTCTTGATTCTTCCCCTAACTCACCATCCCTTATAGGGAGATGCGGTTTCTTGCTAACATTTTTATCTTCTGTCGAAGTTTTATTATCCCTACTGAACAAAAAGCCGGCTTATTTGCCGGTTTTTATTTAATGCTATACCCGGTGGACGGGCAATAAAAAACCCGCTTAAAAAGCGGGCAATAAAAAACCCGCATGAGGCGGGTGGATGTACAACCGCTACAGCGGAGTTTTAGTTTTTGTGATCGTGCACGACAATCCACAATATGGATCGCATTATACAGTGTTACCGGCCATTGTCAAGCTATTTGCTGCTAGCAGCCTCCTGCTCGCCGGCTTATCAATATCCGGTCGGACCTCTTTCCTGCCCGGACGTTTCCGATCTTCCCCCGGATGGCTCTTTTCCAGTGACACCCGTTTTTTCCGATTCAGTTACTTGGCCCGAAGAGGAGCCGGTTCCGTATGCATCTTGCCTGGAAGTACCGTGAGTACCGTGCTTTTTGTGTGGAGAACCTTTCTTGTCCGGAGCATAACTTCCCTGCTCTGTCGAAGATTGGCCTGCTGTCGACCCACTTTGTCCGCTCTGGCCGGACATTGAGCCATCAGCGGCTGTGCTGTTCTGGGCATAAAAAACACCGGCTATTCCAAAAACCATCATACTGGCAAATATGACTGCCCGAGTGGTATTGTTTGATATGACAACAGGTTTCATGATTTTTCCCCTTCGTCAATTCAGCGAGATTGCTGATTTACAAGGCTACGCGGATTACAAATTTCTTCTGTACGTTTACCCACAAAACCATTAAGTGAAAATGGCTTTTGTTTCACGTAAATTACTCAACCATAACAAAATTGATTTTTCTTCCGCCAGTGCTATAAATCAAGGAACCGTCCAGCCGTTTATTAATTACCACCTTATCTCTTGCTTCCAAAGCATTTGCATATTTTTAAGCGAAATTCCGTGATAAAAAACCTCGCAACACTTCTTATATTTGGCCTGGTATATTCAAATCATGCAGCAGCACAAGAGTTAGGCTCAGGAGATATGAGCGTGTCAGAGGGTGCTGTCCCGATAGCCGTGCCAACAGCGGAACTGGCGCGAAGTTTCCCCGGCAGCCCTTTTTACTCATCCTTTTATCCTCCCGCACTCGTAGATCAGCACGTATCCGCAGAAGCTCGCCATGACACCCAGCCCTACAGCTCGTTTGGCCGGTCGCTCATCGTACTGCCCATGATGCCTTATGTTAATACGATATCCGGATTCCAATATCCCGGCAGTTATACGCCGCGAGGCACGCCCCTTCACAGATTCAATGGATATATAGTTTGTGATCCTCCGAAGTTGACCAGAGAAACAACGACGGAAACAGCAGCAGGAACAACGTCACGGCGACTGGTCAAGATTACCTCGACGCGGTCCCCCTCGACACCGGGTTATCCAGGGCCGTGTCCCGTCTATACTATAAATGGCGAGCTTCCACAGCAGAAAAGCGCCACAACCACCATGCCTTCGACTCGAAACACACCCTCAAAATAAAAAGGAGAGCGTCAATGAGTACAGCTCCCGCCTGGAGTGGAGTAGTGGGGAGCCGGGGCCTCCGGGCTTGATGTGATGGGGACGCTTGTTAAAGCGAAGCGGTGCGTCGAATTTTCAATAACGATTTCACCACCAAACCGGGATTAGCGAGCTGAATTGACCGGTCCCGAATCATACGAAATTGATCAGGCAAAAATCTGCTTTACTGTCTCCCTGATGATTCCGCTCGACTCTGAATCACCTTGCATGATTGCTGCCGCATAGGCTTTTGCCTGTTTCCATGTCGCTTGCGGCGGCAGCGGAGGCACGTCCGGATCAGTGCATGCCTCAAGCACTACAGGTCGGTCCGCGCTCAAAGCCCAATCCCAGGCACCAGCCAGATCGTTCGGTTGCTCAACCCTAACGCCGTCCAGACCGATCAACTTTGCATAACCTGCGTAAGGAATGTCTGGTAAATCCTGCGCCTCATCGAATTTAGGATCGCCTTCAGTGGCGCGCTGCTCCCATGTCACCAGATTCAGGTCGCGATTATTCAACACCAGTACCACGAGCCGCGGATCGGTCCAATCCCGCCAATATTTGGCAATGGTAATGAGTTCGTTCATGCCATTCATTTGCATGGCGCCATCTCCCGCCATGGCTATTACCACCTTGTCAGGATGTGCAAATTTAGCCGCAATCGCATAAGGCACGGCTGATCCCATCGTAGCAAGACCGCCAGAGAGCGAAGCCATCATGCCTTTACGGATTTGAATATCTCGCGCATACCAGAAAGTTGAAGAGCCCGAATCGCCTGTGAGAATGCAATTATCCGGAAGCCTTGGCGATAACTCGTAGAATACGCGCTGGGGATTGATGGGGCGTGCTGGCTCCATCGCTCTTGCCTCGACTTTCTTCCACCACTCGGCGACATTGCTCTCGATCCGATTGCGCCAAGTACGGTCTTCCTTTCTGGTTAAAAGCGGGATCAGCAGTCCGAGCGTTGCTGCGCTGTCACCCACCAGATTCACCTCCATAGGGTAGCGGATACTCATCATCCGTCCGTCGATATCGATCTGCACGCCGCGGGCCTGCCCTTCCTCCGGCAGAAATTCAGAATAAGGAAAGCTGGACCCGATCATCAGGAGCGTATCGCATTCCGTCATCATTTTGTAGCTTGGCCGGGTGCCCAGCATACCGATCGCCCCGGTGACATAGGGCAGATCATCAGGAACTGTAGCTTTGCCCAGCAGAGCCTTCGCAATCCCGGCTCCAAGCAAATCCGCAACCTTCATCACCTCGTTTGTCGCGTTCAATGCCCCAGCGCCAACCAGAATAGCAACTTTGGAGCCGGCATTTAGAACGTCCGCCGCGCGCTGCAAATCCTCAGTCTGGGGAATTACACGCGGCGCCCGGTAACCTGCTCCAGAATGAATTGTCCCATGCTCGTGGGGCGGTTTCTCAAACTCCATATCCTGAATGTCATTGGGGATAATAACGCAACATACCGTGCGCTCCGCCTTTGCGATGCGCATAGCCCGGTCGAGCACGTGACGCGCTTGCGCTGGCGTCGTCACAATATGAACATATTCATGCGCTACATCCTTGAACAGTGAAACAAGATCCACTTCCTGCTGGTAGCTGCCTCCCAGCGCGGTACGTTTCTGCTGACCGACGATTGCCACCACCGGTTGATGATCGAGCTTGGCGTCATATAAGCCGTTGAGCAGGTGGATTGCTCCCGGGCCCGAGGTGGCCAGACAAACGCCCACTTCCCCCGTGAACTTGGCATGTGCGCAAGCCATGAAAGCCGACATCTCTTCATGCCTGACCTGGATGAAATCGAGCTTGTTCGAAGCTCGATTGATTGCCCCCATAATCCCGTTGATGCCGTCGCCGGGAAGGCCGAAGATGCGTTTTACCCCCCACTCGGACAAGCGCCGAACCAGAAACTCGCTGACCTTTTCCTTCATAATCGACCCCCTGTCTGGAATACTATTGCTCTCAAACATCGCACAAACGCCCGCAAAGCATTGTGCGGTAGATCACGGTAGCACCCCAGATCCGGGGCTTTTGTCAGCATTTCCTCCTGCTATCCAAAAAGGTGGGGGTGCTGGCAAATGTTATTGCAGAGCTTCATGCAGGCATCACTCTTATCACATCCGGATCATCCGCAAACTCGAGCAGTAGCCGGCGTACACGTTCCTGCCATGCCTGTGCAAATGCTGCGCGTATCGAATCATCCGCACGGTCCTCCAGGACGGCCATCAAGCGCGCTCCTTGAGCGGAGTCCCCAGGCACCGGCGAAACGTTGAGATGCACCGCCACACTTGCGCCGGTATCGAGGCGTTTAAAGGTAATCGCCTCCCCTTCCCGTTGCTCCGCAAAAGTGAGCAAACCCTTGCGCCTGAACTGTCCGCGAATGCCATGAAAACCATTGTCGGAAGCAGCACCCGTGAGCAAGGTCAGTACCTGCGCCATGACGCCCGTCACACCCTCATGCTCTGGCGCGGGCATATGCACGGCAATATTGCCGCGTTCGGCAGGCTCATCAGGGTAAAGAGCAGCCAATGCCGCACGGCCAACCAGAAACGCGCCAGCAACTGTTGGGCAGGAATGGCCGGCGAGGCGTACAGCATCCACATAACAGTATTCCAGCACGCCATCACGCGCGGCGCCGAGCATGGCGGCAAATGGGTCGCGAGTGCGTACAACAGGTGCTTTTTCATAAAAGTCCGGAAAATTCATACGTCTCCTTTGGGCTTCCAGGTTCTGAAAACTTGAACGGTCCGACTATACGCGCGGGTTGATAACGCAAGGGTGTGATTGCAACTGTGGAAAAACGATCCGTTCCTCGTAACGCACGTGTGAGCCGAGAAGTTCGCTGAATCGGCGCAACCGCTCCACGCGGTCAAGCTCGCAACTATTGCAAGCCAGCCTCCGCAACTCTTCGTGTTCCGCGAAAATCTGCGCTATCGTTTCTGCATCCAACACGTCCTCCGCGGTTTCTAGCAGCCGTTCCTCCTGTTCGAAGTGCGCAGCCAGAAGCGCATGCCAATGACGCTCAATACGCTCAACTGCCGCTCTCAAAACCGCTGGGTCGGCTGCACCCGCCGCACGTCTCGCATCCCGCGCCACTACTAGTGAAGCATGATGTTCACGCGATAACGAGAGCAAGGCACCAGTACGCGGCATATCACGTGCAATAGTGAATTAATGAGATAGTTCGAAACCGAAAGGCTATTGCCTCATCGTTTTCAACGCCACTGCCCATTTATGAAGCTCATTGAGCAGTGATGTACCCGAACTTATATGATGTTCGTTCGGCACGAAATTCTCGACATCGTCCAGATGTGCTGACACATTCTGGATTGCTACGGCCTCCATCATCGGCATCATTTTCAGTGTCGTAAAAGTGAGCTTTTCGACCAGCGCCGAGCGCATGCCACCCGACACTCCGCCATAGCTTACCAGCCCGGCAGGCTTATAATTCCATTCCTTGTAAACATAGTTGAGCGCATTCAAAAGAGAAGGTGGAGGCCCGAAATTATATTCAGGTGTAACGAATACGTAAGCATCTGCCGCATCCACACTGGCCGCCCACTTCTTCGTGTGCTCGTGCTGGTAATGTTGGCGGACCGGGTGCTCGGGCTCGTCATATACCGGCAAATTGAATTCCTCCAGATCGACCAGCAGCCCCTCAAATTTTCCATGCTGTACGGCAAACTCATGGAACCACTTGGCGACGGACGGACCTACACGGCCCGGCCGGGTACTGCAAATGACAATGTGTAATTTGAGCGTCATGTTTTTCCCCTTTATTTCGAATAGATTCTCCGGAACGGTCTCGTTGATGACAAGAAAAGCGCAGCGGACGAGGACAATGGTAGTATGAAGACATGGCCCCGCTTTAACAACGCCGGAAGCGGCAAACCTAATGCGTTATTTGCCCAAAGCGGCCGCTGTTAAAATCGGCCATGGCCTGGCTAATTTCCTGCTGATTGTTCATCACGAACGGGCCGTGACCCACAATAGGCTCATCAATGGGTTCGCCGCTCAGAAGTAGCACTACGGCGTCGTTGTTTGCTTCAATTGAGAGGCTTTGACCGGCGCGGTCCAGCACCACCATCTGCGCCTCACGAGCGACCGCATCATCATTTACGAGCACGGTACCATGCAAGACGACCACTGCCGCGTTCCAACCTTCAGGAAGTGTCAACTCGCTGATGCCTCCCTGTGTCAGCCGCATGTCCCATACGTACATTGGCGTGAAGGTTCTGGCTGGTCCTGAGTGTCCGGCGTATTCTCCCGCAATCACGCGAACTGTTCCCGCCCCATCAGGGAGTGTCACTCTCGGAATATCATGGTCGAGGATGGCTTGGTAGCCGGGCGGAGTCATTTTGTCCCTGGCTGGCAGATTCACCCACAGCTGTACCATCTCCAGTACGCCGCCAGATTCAGTAAAGGCTGGGGAGTGAAACTCCTCGTGCAGTATGCCGGCGCCCGCTGTCATCCACTGCACGTCACCTGGACCGATAGTCCCGCCTTGTCCGGTCGAGTCGCGGTGCGCAACCTCGCCTTTATAAACAATAGTGACTGTCTCAAAACCACGGTGCGGATGCTTGCCCACACCGCGAGGCCTGTCAGCAGGTGAAAAATCGGCCGGTCCTGCATAATCGAGCAACAGGAAAGGACTGAGTTGCTTGCCGTGACTTTGGTACGAGAATATGGAACGCACAGGGAAGCCGTCTCCCACCCAGTGGGGACGAGGTGCATTGTAAATGCCAAGGATTCTTTTCATGTCAACTCCTGATTAATGGCGTATAAAGAAAGTATAGATTCGAAACCAGTAAGTGTGTAGACTGCTAAAATAGCCATCAGAGTCCTATTTTTAGGACGATAGGCAATTGCTGTGCAAGATTTGAATGACCTTTACTACTACGTCCAGGCAGTCGATCATGGTGGCTTTGCCCAGGCAGGCCGGGCGCTGGGAATGCCGAAATCAAAGCTCAGCCGTCGCATCACAACGCTGGAAGAGCGGCTAGGAGTTCGCCTTATCCAACGTTCGTCACGTCGCTTTGTGGTTACTGAAGTCGGACAAACCTATTACGAGCACTGTAAGGCGATGCTCGTCGAAGCGGAGGCTGCCCAGGAAGCAATAGATGCATTGCAAGCCGAACCTCGGGGTGTTGTCCGTCTGACATGCCCCGTTGCGCTGTTGCATGTGAATGTTGGAGTGATGCTGGCCGACTTTATGGTGCGTTATCCGCGCATCACGCTACATCTTGAGGCAACCAACCGGCGTGTGGATCTGCTGAGCGAAGCGGTGGATGTGGCTATTCGCGTGCGACCACCGCCCTTACAGAATAGTGAACTGGTCATGCGTGTGCTGGCCGATCGAGGCCAGTGCTTGGTGAGTAGTCCGGCGCTTGTCCGGCAATTCGGCTTTCCTCGAACACCGGGCGAGTTGAGCAGTTGGCCGAGCCTCGGGCTGGGAACGCCTCAACAAATCCACAACTGGGTGCTGCACGCCCCGAATGGTGCACAAGTCACGCTTCATCACATGCCGCGTTTAATAACCACCGATATGATTACCTTAAGAAATGCGGCATTGGCTGGTGTGGGAATAGTACAGCTACCTGTGCTAATGGTACGCGATCATTTGGCGGTCGGTTCGCTGGTCAGGCTCGTACCTGATTGGACACCTCACCGGGAAATTGTCCACGCTGTATTTCCATCTCGGCGTGGCCTCTTGCCCTCGGTGCGAGCACTCATTGACTTTCTCGCACAGCGTTTTCGGTTATTGCATGAGGATTGAGTACAATTCTCGCGGGAAGCTGCTTCCTCCCTCCCTCTCCGTATACGGAAGAAGTGAGGAGAATAAGACCCTTATAATGCCAGCCGGACAATGGGCTTGATAGTGACGCCCCTCTCGCTATCCTCTGCCCCGGCTCATTCTTGCGGATAGAAGGAGCCGCAAGAATTTCCGCTTGTACCTTCCTTGTATATAAAAAAAATCACCTTGTCCTCAATTTTAGCTATAGAATTAAATTGCAGGCCCCAGCGTTGAGCAAGATGTTTTAACTGATTCGTAACCTCTAACATTAATAAAACAAGGAGCGATAGATGAAAAAGTTTGTTCTGACAACAACTCTCCTGTTAACCACGCCCGTCTATGCGGGATTGGATGGTGCCGAAGTGACCCTTCGAACAATCGTTCAGGATACATCCAGTTCCCCGGTCATTACCTCTCTTGAACGAACAGTGACGGCGGGACCAGGAGTCGAGTACCCCCACGTGGCAATAATGACCCGCAAGCCGATTCCCGAGCATAGCGGCCCGACGCAGTTCATCATGAACCTCGTCAAGCCGGCAACAGGAGCGCAGTCTAAATTCCTGCCAAATCTTGCTGATGCTGCTATCGATATCGCCAACGACCACATTACCATCGACTTTGCCAACTCAACCCCTTCCGCAGGGTCTGGTGCCGGGTTCCTGAACACAATTGTTTTTCAGTTTGACAGCGACACCGCGAGGAGCATTGCTGCAGCAGAAATTGACAACAGCGTGACAACCTTGGGACTGCAGCCGTCCAACGTGCGTCTGGTGGGGGATGAACTGGTTATTAGTGTCGAGAACCTTCAGTTCGATTCCTCCACTTTTGCCCGCGTGAATCTTGCCGTTGAAGAAGGGCCATTGTCTCCTGCTCCCGAGCCCGCTACCTACGCCATGATGCTCGCAGGGCTTACATTGATCGGGTGGATTGGGGCAAGAAGGAGCAGTCGCGAGCTATCTTGATTAAGAAGAGCCCCTTCAGTGGAGGTACCTTCACCGAAAATATACTATCCTGCCGGCGGATTTAATTTATCGGTCAGCAAAGGGTCAGCGAATACCGGATTTTCCCGGCGCTAGAATACCATTTGGGTCGAGCGCCTTCTTTAACGTCTTGTGAACCTGACGCTGTACCGGCCCGTAAGTTTCCGCCACCTTATCCATAAACGCGGTATTGACGCGATAGGTTCCATACCCCTGCGCAGAAAAGGTTGTCAGCAGCTCGTCGAAGCACTGGTATGCCGCCTTGACCTGACCGGGATCAGTCTTGTCATAGAGCACGTCTACGATATGATGCATATCGCGCATTCCGACAATGAATTCCCCGGAATAATCCAGCCCATACTTGGCGAGAATTTCCTTGGTTAACGCCATCTGTTTCAGCGTCTCGCTTCCTCTTGCTTGAGACACCGGTGCAAACCACATGGAACCGCCGCCCCCCCGCCAGTTGTACAGCGAGAACTCCTGAAGTGTCATGTCGCCGCGCATGAGAGATGCGCGATATTTAAAGGCAGGATCGTCGCCCACCTCCCGCTCAGTCAGGATCTTCGCTTTGCCGGATTTACTGAATGCTTGCGTCACGATTTTCCAGTTGAGGTCGATCTGCTCCTGCGTACCATACAGTGCCGCATACACGTTCCAGATACCCAAGTGATGGTCCTTCGCAAGCTTGCGCACTGCCGCATCCGGAATAGACCCTGGCCCGGTCACATAGTCGCTGCGACGGGCCTTGACGGGTGCTTCATATAACGCATGGGCAATGACAACTGCATTTGGAATCACGCCGTTGATACGCAGCGGGCGAATGATTTCTACAATCTCTACGATATCCTCCTCGTTCTCGTATTGAATGACGAAGGGCTTGAAAGCAGGTGGAGCAGGCATAAGCCAGAAGCCAAACTTGGTGACAATACCATAATTGGATTGTGTGAAAATCCCATCCAGATAGGGTCCGTATCCCCATTTAAAAACCTGCCACGTATTGGAATTAGGCATCGACCCCATTCCGGTGCGCAGCACTTCGCCATTTGCCAGGACCACCTCCATGCCACAGGCAAACAGGAAGTGTTCTCCATAAGGGGTATAGCCGACTCCGCGATCAAGCGTATTGCCAACGGGCCCCGCAATTGCAGAAGGGGCAGGCATGGATAACCATAAGCCCAGCTTGTGTTCCGCGATGTAATCGTAGAGCTGTTTGTAAGTGACCCCCGGCTCGACCAGGGCATAAGCCAGATCTTTGTCGACTTCCAGTATGCGGTTCATTCGCTTGAGATCGAGGACAACCTGCCCGCGTTCAACCGGTGCCGCTGACCCATACCCTAGATTTTTTCCAGTGGAAATGGTCCAGATGGGGACCTTGTACCGATTACATATCCCGACAATTTTCTGGATCTCCTCGACCGTCGTCGCCATTAGCGCCGCGGATGGAGTGTGGTCCGAATCAGGCACAGGCATCATCGTTTTGATGTAAGGTGCAAGCTGCTGTGCGCTGGTAAGCACGGCTGCGTCCCCGAGTACATTGCGAAAATCCGCTATGGCGGAATCGAAAGTCTTTTCGGATATTCCTTTCGGCAATGCGATATATCTATTTGGCATTTAAAGCCCTTTGTTCCTGTCGGGTTAGGTCTCTATCACGAATGAGGCGAATCGTTCGGGGCGCACATCCCGCCTGCGTTTTGTACCGAGCGGTAACTGATTTACGAATGCTCGTTGGGAGCACGGAATTTGATATGAACGTAATCCTATCGCGGCCGTCATGGTGGCATATCCTACGGACTCAACCCATCCGATCAATTGCAGCTGCGCAGGCCTCGATCGCGCTGAACCCTCATCCAATTCGGGCTCCCGCCCGTTGAGAGGCACCCACGTACCTGTCTTGTTCCAGCCGACCGATTCGCAGCCGTCTGCCGCCGAAAGACCGGAACAGTGAAGATGAACATCATCGGATCCATCCAATCGGTAACTCAGGAAGCCTGGTGTGGGCTTATTTACCCTGCGAGCGAATATTCCGGCAGAGGAATGTTCGCTTGAAAGAAAATCTTCTACAATGGAAAAACTGTTATAAGCTGGAAGGAGTTTCTCCGCAAGGGCACCACCCGCACTGAATTCTGGTGACGCAGCAGTCCACACATGCCGAAGCTCGGGAACATCCCGGGAGAAGCTGGGGCGGTCGAAGGCACCGTAGCTGGAAAATGCGTGTGAACCTCGAAGAATCAACCTTGCACCGGTATTGCGCATCAGCTCCGTAAAAACCGCCGCACTGCCATCATCCATGACGGCGATCCAACGTACTCCACGGGCGCCTTCCAGCAGTTTCGCCACCGCCTCATACTCGTTAAGCAATCCGCCTTTCAGTTTTATCACCCGCGGTGGAGAGAACCAGACTTTCCCAATCGACTCCACTCGCCCTGCTGCCTCACTTTCAGCAAATCCGTTTAGCCGTGCATTACTACTGAGAGCATAAGCAGTGCGCACCCCTGCTGCGAATGCCGCGTCTACTGGGGTATTTCCCAGAAGCAATCCGAATTTCCGCACGCTTCCAGCAGTTGCGTTTGCAAGCGCTTGCAGAGGCATCCCAAGTGCGAGCAGCGTTCCCCCCGTCACTAGACCTTTCATGAGATTACGTCTGTGTACGTCCACGATTTCCCTCCGCAGTCCTACTTGCCCATTAATTGCTTTGAATGTATTCAGCCAATTTCCCTAGCGATTCGTCATTCATTTCCGAAGGCCGAAATGCTGGCATTGCCCTGTTCCCGTTCCGTACTATGGCACGAATGTATTCCGGCGGAAGTTCTCGACCGAGAATGCGAGGCCCCACCTGACCTTCATGGCAATAACCACAAACCTTGGAATAGACTTCTGCACCATCTCTCCATTGGAATCGTTTGTCCGCAGTTGTTTCCGCAGACCCGCGGGCAATATCCGCCATCATCCCCGCAGCCACTGACACTGAGAGCATGAGCGCAGTGGCAGCCCTCGCGGATTTCGTCTTTCTCATATTATTCCTCCGTACAGAATCTTAGCCGAAAGACATTTCATTGGTTGACGTGTGGTTGCGGATAAATCTAAACCTTTACGTTTGCATGGACAAAATGTGGAGCTTACCTTGCTTTGCCGTCAGTGCTTATTGTAGGTTGCATGGCCCTCTTCCGCACCGCTTTCTGAGTATGGAGGGAAACAATATAGCAAACGTCTATGGCGTTAGAAAGATTCAATGATTAAGGTTGAGTTTGCTTGGCAGCTGCCATTCCTTGACATATCCTTCATACATTC
>DATEEZ010000052.1:0-5571 GCA_035280905.1 Nitrosospira sp. | reverse complement strand
CTAATAATTTTAAAATTATTGTGGTCCGTACTGTAGCTCCGGTTTATATAAACCGGTAGCACCAGTAGGGGTACTCTTTCTGGTACCACTGAGAACCGTATTGTGAGGGGGTATTCAACCACAAAACCTCGAACAACCTTCGCGGATTTGTTTTTTTCACGCCACCTCATACCGGATTGTCGATATCGATATACTGGTGGCTGATGCCGAATTTTTCAGAAACGTGCTCTCCCAAGGCTTGCACGCCATATCGCTCGGTTGCGTGGTGTCCGGCTGAAATAAAAGCAACACCTGATTCGCGCGCAAGATGTACGGTCCGCTCGGAAATTTCCCCGGTGATAAACACATCCGCCCCGAGATCGATGGCGTCACTGAAATAATCCTGCGCGCCGCCGGTACACCACGCCACTCGTTTCACCGGCCGTGCATCGTCGCCGATCACCAGCGGTGTACGGGAGAGAGCCCGTTCCACAGTTACCCGTAATTCTTTCAGATTCGATACGTTCGATGACAAGGTTCCAAACATGCCAATACCTTGCTCCCCGAAACGACCGGTTTCACACAGACCCAGCCTGTGGGACAACTGCGCATTGTTGCCCAATTCGAGATGAGCATCCAACGGCAGATGATAGGAGAGCAGACTGACGTCATGCGCCAGCAGCAGCGCAATGCGACGCCGCCTCATTCCGGTCAGGCAGGGATTCTCACCGCGCCAGAAATAGCCGTGATGCACCAGGACCGCATCCGCGCGAGCCGCGATGGCAGCTTCGAGAAAATCAAGTGACGCCGTTACGCCGCTCACCAGTTGCCGCACCTCGCGTCGCCCTTCCACTTGCAGCCCGTTTGGGCAATAATCATGAAATTTTGCAGTATCGAGCAATCGGTTCAAATAGGCTTCAAGGTCATTCAGTTGCATCGCTATTCATCCAGTCACATTCGTCTATGATTTAAAATCAATGCTGCTATTTTATCCCTGATTCCAAATCTTCCAACCTATGCACAAGCTCTGGCTAGTTTTCGCGCAAGCTACCACGATAGTTCTGGCAGCCCTGTTTGTCGTCTCGACTTTACGCCCAGATCTTCTACCCTGGCAATCCGGCGATGGCGCTGTTGTAACCATAAAGGAAGCTCCGGCTGACAAGTCAGGCAAAGCAGGGGTGGAGCCTGCCTTTGGCAGCTTCAGCAGGGCGGCGAACAAGGCTATGCCCTCGGTTGTGAACGTATTCACCACCAAGGAAATCAAGGCTGCACCCCATCCATTCATGGAGGATCCCTTCTTCCGGCGTTTCTTTGGAGATCGTTTCGAATCGCCACAAAGCCGGCGTGCTGCCAGCTTGGGGTCCGGGGTAATCGTGAGTTCCCAGGGATATATCCTTACAAACCACCACGTCATTGAAGCGGCAGATGAAATCGAGATTGCGCTGGCGGATGGCAGAAAAACAAAAGCGCGTGTCATCGGCTCCGATCCTGAGACCGATCTTGCAGTGGTAAGAGTGGATATGGAAGGCCTTCCGGCCATAACATTCGGATACTCTGACAACGCGCTGGTCGGCGATATTGTCCTTGCGATCGGTAATCCTTTCGGTGTTGGTCAGACGGTAACGATGGGTATTATCAGCGCGCTTGGAAGAACTCACCTTGGTATCAACACCTTTGAGAATTTCATTCAGACCGATGCCGCCATCAACCCGGGGAATTCCGGCGGTGCACTGGTGGATGCATCTGGTAACCTGATTGGCATCAACACTGCGATAGTCTCACGAACGGGAGGATCACTTGGCATAGGCTTTGCCATTACAGCAGGTGTAGCCAAGCAGATCATGGAGCAGATCATCCGAACCGGAGGCGTGACACGTGGCTGGATCGGGGTGGAAGTGCAGGATATGACGCCGGAACTTGCCGAGTCGTTCAAGCGATCGACCACTAGCGGAGCGCTGATTGCCGGCGTGCTCAAGGGAGGGCCCGCAGACCGTGCCGGAGTGAAGCCGGGCGACATTATTGTAGGAGTGGGAGGGAAAGAGGTAACCGACTCATCCGGTATGCTCAATCTGATAGCGGCATTACCTCCCGGAAACATGGCCACCATTACAGTCATGCGTAACCAGAACAAGAAGGCAATCGAGATCAAGGTTGGAAAACGTCCAAAGCCTCAGCCTCAGGAGCAATTTCAGGAGCCCGAGGAGTTGGAATAAAATTTGGGTGGGATAGCGACGCAGAGGCAATGTGAGATTGGGCGCGAGATTGGAAACCCCAGAAACACGCTGCTTTCCCCTATACAGTAATTCCAGTAATTCAGCTGCTTTTTCTTTCCCCTGTTTCGGCCTGTTCGGAAGGGGAGTTCGTGTCAGGACCTTCCGCAACCTGATAAACGGCCAAGGCTTCCGAACGCCCGATGATTCCTGCGGCCAATATCCCCAGTTCATAAAGCAGGTAGAGCGGCACCGCCAGCATGAATTGGGAAACGACATCTGGCGGTGTAAATATCGCGCCGGCGACAAAAGCACCGACAAGAACATAGCGGCGCATCGCCTTCAGCTTTTCAATGGTAACAAGGCCTATCCGAACCAGTATCACAACGAATATGGGTACCTCGAATGTGATGCCGAATGCGATGAACATGGTCAGTACAAAATCGAGATATTTGCTGATGTCTGTCATCACTGCCACACCTTCGGGCGCAAAATGAGTAATGAATTCGAACACCAGGGGCAGCGCGCCAAAATAGGCAAAAGACATGCCGCAGGCGAACAGAATGCTGCTCACCAGCACCAGCGGCAGTACCAGGCGCTTTTCGTGAGAATACAATCCAGGCGCGACAAATGCCCATATCTGGTAGAGCGTATGGGGCAGGGTAATGATAAAAGCAGCCATCATGGCCACTTTCATGGGCACAAAGAATGGCGTGACCACTTCCGTCGCAATCATCTGTCCCCCCTGGGGAAGTTTTTCGAGCAAAGGCTGCGCTAATAACGAATAAAGCTCACGGGCGTAGTACGCACAGGGCAAAAAGCCAAGCAGGATACCTCCACAGGCCCGCAGAAGTCTGGTCCGAAGCTCGACCAGGTGCGAGATAAATGTTTCGTCGGCACTCATGTTATGGAAGGTGAGTGGAAAAAGTTAAACCGGTACACTTATACCGATTGGCACGGTGAAGTACAGCCCGCGTTAAGTACAGGTATTCGTTCAATCGATTCCTGAGCAAGTCCTTGGGCGCGAGGGATTATTCCGCTGCTTCGCGCTCGCGATTTACGCCGGTTCTGCCTGCATTGGAATTTGCCGTTGATTGAGCCGGGGAGGGTGCAGGTTCGGTTGGAGTCGGAGAGGAATTTTGTTGGGGTGGGGAAGGTTCTGCCGTGGAAGGCGTCGTAGTGGGGGGAGACATAGCGGAAGCCTCAGCGCCTGCTTCTACCGTTTCCCGAAACTTATCCACTTCGGTATGTATCGAATTTTCGATTGAACGACCCGTTTCCTCCATCGAAGCTTTCCATTTTTTCAGCTCGTCCAGTTCAATTTCACGCTGAATATCGCTCTTGACATCGTTGACATACCGCTGTGCCCGCCCGAATAGATGCCCCAGCGTACGCGCAACCTTGGGGAGGCGCTCCGGACCGATCACGATCAGTGCGACTGCCGCGATGACCAGAACTTCCGAGAAACTGATATCGAACATTTTGCAAGAATAACGGCAGGATCAAACGATCGAAATAACGCGGCCTCGCTCCTCGCTCAAGGAGCGAGCTGTCACCGTCTTGTCGCCGCTACCGGAACTCAGGATTTCGACTGCGCCTTATCTTTGATATCGGCGTCGATAATCCGCGCCTCGGTGTGATTATGCGCAGAAGATATCTCCTCTTCATCAGCGCTTTTTACACCCTCGCGAAAGCCCTTCACCGCACCGCCCAGATCGCTTCCCAGATTACGGAGTTTTTTGGTACCGAATACCAGAACAACGATCAGCAGAACGATCAGCCAATGCCAGATGCTGAATGATCCCATTATTCCTCCTTTATTCCTTGTCCTTTATCTTCCGCGAGCAATCATGCCAGGCAGGCGTTCCATGCCGCCGATGATGTGGATGTGCAGGTGATGTACCTCCTGGCCGCCTACCCGTCCCGTGTTGATTATCGTACGGAAACCATCCGTGCAACCTTGTTCTTTTGCCAATCTCGGTACCAGCACCATCATCTCACCGAGCAAAGCACGATCGGCATCTTCCACATCGGCCAGGGAGTTGATGTGCAGTTTGGGTATCAGCATGAAATGTACCGGCGCCGCCGGGTGGATATCATGGAATGCATAAACGCGCGCATCCTCGTACACTTTCTCGCTCGGAATTTCCCCTCGCACGATCTTGCAAAAAATACAACTGTCCATTTACTTATCCTGGTTCATCCCGCCCGTTCCGTTATCTGCCTGTCCTGCTTTGCGGGCAGCTTTTTCATCAATCCCTGAAATCCCTTCACGCCGGCGTAACTCATCCAGAACATCATCCAGCTTCAGATTATGATGAGCCAGTAATACCAGACAATGAAACCAAAGGTCCGCCGTCTCACGCACCACGTGCGCGCTATCCCCATCTTTCGATGCCAGCAGAACTTCCGCCGACTCTTCCGCAATCTTTTTCAGAATCTTGTCCCGCCCGTCATGCAGCAACTTTGCCACATAAGAAGCATGGAGATCAGACTTTTTGCGTAACTCTATGGTCTCGGTAAGGCGAAAAAGAATACCAGGATCGGTCATTGCTGCCCGTAGATCTCTTCGGGATTTTTGATGACAGGCTCAGCCACCAGCCACTGGCCCTGTTCCAGTTTATTGAAAAAGCAATGATGTCTGCCGGTATGACAAGCAATCCCTCCGACTTGTTCCACCGCTAACAGCAGGACGTCCTCGTCGCAATCCAGCCGGATTTCTTTTACTTTCTGCACGTGCCCGGATTCTTCACCTTTATGCCAGAGTTTTTTGCGCGAACGTGACCAGTAGTAGGCCTCACCGGTTTGCGCGGTAAGTTTCAGTGCTTCCCGATTCATCCAGGCCACCATCAATACCTTATTGCTGATTGCGTCCTGTGTCACAACCGGCACTAATCCATCGGCAGACCAGTTCACCTTGTTGAGCCATGTGTCAGACATATGCCATATGCCGAGTTTCATTGATCCTATTACTATAGTCGTACTTCAATACCATGTTGTGCCATATATTCCTTGGCCTGGCGAACGGTGAATTCGCCGTAGTGGAAAATGCTCGCAGCCAGCACGGCATCGGCGTGACCTTCCACGATTCCCTCAACCATATGCTGCAGATTACCTACACCGCCACTTGCAATCACCGGCACATCCACCGCGTCTGACACTGCCCGCGTCAGCGCCAGGTCGAACCCATCCCGGGTACCGTCTCTGTCCATACTGGTCAGCAATATTTCTCCAGCCCCCAGGGACTGCATTTTCTTCGCCCATTCGACTGCATTCAGCCCGGTAGGCTTACGCCCCCCGTGTGTGAACACTTCCCATCCCTGTCCTGCATGCTTGGCGTCTATCGCTACGACGATACATTGAGAGCCGTAACGGTTCGCGG
>DATEEZ010000051.1:0-2876 GCA_035280905.1 Nitrosospira sp. | reverse complement strand
AACTCATGATGGCGCCTCCGAAACGATCGGCTAACTTTATACCCCGTACGGGTATATGTCAAATATTGCACACCCTGCCTTTCTTACACTTGGGCCCGCATAGCGACGTCGTACCCCAGGGGTTATTACGGCTTCAGGTTTTTTCGATGCGAATTCAAGTCCTGCTTATGCGCAAGCCGCTCCTGCGCCGCAGAGGATGTATCTTCCCACCCGCTTTTATCATTCTCTTCAGCAATTGGCACAACCTTTTCGCAGTAGTTGTTGTCATCCCGCTGGCTCATGCTCTGGTCCCGGTTGCGGTCAGGGTAGGGCAGTGCATCATGCGCGACGCTACGACTCTTATCAGAAATCGGGTCCATCCAGGCGCCTGAAGCACCGAAACTGACAGTAGCCATCGTAGCAACCGAATCTGCTCATTGTGCTTCAAGTACCCCTCCACAGATTTCCAATACCTAGGTGGGGTATATAAATTCTGGCAGGGAATCGAGTAAAAGGTTCAAGCAGACGACTTCATCTTCCAGCCTGAAGAAGATGGCGAAGGATGAAAGTACTTTGCGATGCGAGCGAACTGGGGGAGCCCCGGAGCCCAGTTCGCGAATGGTGAATCCAGCAGCATTGAGTCGAAAAGCTCAAGCGGCGCCAGATGAGGCCAGGAGCAGTTCAGTCGCGCCTGAAGATTTTATTTGTTATGCAATTCGTCAAAAAACAAACCGGAGCTGGACGATTCTAGGGTCTGTTAACACTTGTTTCACGACCCGCGACGGAGACGGATTTTATTCAGTACGAGGCATGAGTTGCGCCGCAGAGCAAGTCTCTGTAAGCGGCGAGTAACGATGGGCTGGGTAAAATCCGTCCGTCCCTTCGGGTTGCGCATGAAAAAACGTGGATGCTGCGTTACAAAGCTTGGCCATAGGTTCACTATGTCCTGCGCTTCGCGCCTTGCCCCACGCTTTTTCGTGCAGCAACGTGAGTCGCGAAACAAGTGTTAACAGACCCTAGACAGTCGAAACAATCAAATTTTCAATCCTCCCGCCGCAATTGGGGGAACAGGATTACATCGCGGATACTTGGGCTATCGGTCAGGAGCATGACCAGCCGGTCTATGCCGATACCTTCTCCCGCCGTGGGAGGCAGGCCGTATTCGAGTGCCCGAATGTAGTCGGCATCGTAGTGCATCGCTTCTGCATCGCCTGCTTCCTTGGCTCTGGCTTGTTCCAGGAAGCGCGCCGCCTGATCCTCCGGATCATTCAACTCGGAGAATCCGTTTGCAATCTCCCGTCCGGCTATATATAGCTCAAACCGGTCGGTTATTGCCGGATTCCTGTCGTTCCGGCGCGCAAGCGGCGACACTTCTGCCGGGTAATCCACTACGAAGGTTGGTTCGAACAGCAAATGCTCAGTGGTTTCATCAAACAGGGTAAGCTGTAATCCGCCTATGCCGTCCTCGGGTTTATAAGAAACTCCAAGTTCCTGCAATTTCTTCATCAGGAATGCGCGATCGTCGAGCTGCGCCTCCGTATATTCGGGATGAAATTTCCGGATAGCCTGGGTGATGGTGAGCCGCTCGAAGGGTTGTGCCAGATCCAGCTCGCGCTCCTGATACGTGAATCTGGTTGCGCCCAGCACCTTTAGCGTTACCTGCCGCAGCAGGGTCTCGGTAAGGTCCATCAGGTACGTATAGTCCCGGTAGGCCTCGTAAAACTCCAGCATTGTGAATTCGGGGTTGTGCCGAGTGGAAATCCCTTCGTTCCTGAAGCTGCGGTTTATTTCGAATACTTTTTCCAAGCCGCCTATTACCAGACGCTTGAGATAAAGCTCGGGTGCAATGCGGAGATACAGCTGCATGTCCAGCGCGTTGTGATGCGTGATGAAGGGCCGGGCAGCTGCCCCCCCGGGGATCGGATGCATCATGGGCGTTTCGACTTCCAGATAGCCGTGCCCGACCAGAAACTCCCGGATGGCCTGGATGATCCTGGAGCGCGCAATGAACACCTTGCGGCTGGTTTCATTCGTGATAAGGTCGAGATAGCGCTGCCGGTACTTCTGTTCCTGGTCGGTCAGACCGTGAAATTTTTCCGGCAGCGGTCGTAGCGACTTCGTGAGCAATCTCAGGTTTGTTACCCGTACCGACAATTCCCCGGTACGTGTCCTGAACAGGGTGCCCTCTGCGCCCAATATGTCGCCAAGATCATAATGCCTGAATGCATCGTAGGTAATGTCGCCGGCAACATCCTTTGCGATGTAAAGCTGGATGCGTCCGCTCATATCCTGCAGGGTGGCGAAGCTTGCTTTGCCCATTACCCGCTTGAGTACCATGCGGCCAGCCACGCGCACGGGTATCGGCTCTGTCTCCAGCGTTTCGTTGGAGTGCTCACCATACTGGCGGTGAAGGTCTGCAGAAAAATGCTCGCGAGGAAAGTCATTGGGGAACGCGTTGCCCGTTGCACGCCGCGCGTCCAGTTTGGCGCGCCGCTCCTCGACGAGCCGGATCTCTGCCTGAAACCGGTCCGTTTCCTCCGAATCTCTCTCTAAAGCCTCATCCATCTCAGATCGGTCCTCTTATACGCCTTGTTTCAAGCTTGCTTCGATAAAATCATCCAGATCCCCATCGAGGACTGCCTGGGTGTTGCCGCTTTCCACCCCTGTCCGCAGGTCCTTGATGCGCGCCTGGTCCAGCACGTAGGAGCGGATCTGATGTCCCCAGCCGATATCAGTTTTCGTGTCTTCAATCACCTGCTTTTCCTCATTGCGCTTGCGCAGTTCCGCTTCATAAAGGCGGGATTTCAGCATGGCCATTGCGTCGGCGCGATTACGATGCTGCGAACGCCCGCTCTGACATTGAACGACGATACCGGTAGGATTATGGGTAATCCTTA
>DATEEZ010000050.1:0-11753 GCA_035280905.1 Nitrosospira sp. | reverse complement strand
GACTGCCACTGCCACTGCCACTGCCACTGCCACTGCCACTGCCACTGCCACTGCTTCTATGAAAAACGATCTAACAACTCACTTCAAGGAGTTCCCTCCCATTGGTCTTCCATTAATACGAATAAGATTATGACAACAAGGACGACGACTACGGGCCTCGGCGACGCGCCGGCTATGGTGGGGGACACAAATTATTGCCTGATCAAATGTCCTCGAGCGGTTCCCACTGTCCATTGATCAAGGCTTGTAATGGCCTGAATGCCGCTTTGTATGCCATTTTTCGACTATCCTTGATCCAGTAGCCGAGGTAAAGATAGGGGAGTTTCAATTCGCGGCACAAGTGTGCCTGCCATAGAATATTGTAGGTGCCAAAACTGGCGCCCGGCACATCCGGATCGAAAAAGGTGTAGACCGACGATATTCCGTCAGGCAGCTCATCGATGATGCTGACCATACGTAAAATACCGTTTTCCCGGAACTCCACCAGTTTTGAATCGACGTTGCTGGGCAGCAGAAAATGCCGATACTGCTCGCGGCTGTCCCGATCCATACCCCCGCCTGAGTGTCGTTGGGCCTGATAGCGGAGATACAGGGCGTAGTGATCGGGGTGATAATATAACTCGTGCTGTGTCGCAATCAGATGCTGATGCCGATTCCAGGAACGGCGCTGGCTTCGACGGAGCATCAAGCTGTCAACCACCACACGAACCGGAAGGCAGGCGCGACAATTGTCGCAGAAAGGACGATAGGTAAAAGCCCCGCTGCGACGAAAACCAGCTTGTACGAGGCCGCCATAAACAATTGTGTCGATCAAGTGACTGGGAGTTGCTACCTGGGAGCGTGCCAACTGCTCAGGTAGATAGCTGCACGGATAAGACGCGGTAGTGTAGAACTGCAGCGTGGATGCAGGGAGATCATTCAACTTGCTCATGATCGAAACACCATTTTTCGCCTCGTTCCGCATAGTTTACCAATTCTTTCAATCTTTGACTAAAATCCTTGCGAGGAATTTCACGCGCGCCGAGGGATGCAAGATGGGCAGTTTTCATCTGGCAATCGATCATTTCAAATCCCCATCGCTCTAGTTGTCGCACCAGATACACAAATGCGATTTTGGAAGCATCAGAAACGCGTGAGAACATCGATTCACCGAAGAATACTCGCCCCAGCGCAACTCCATATAGTCCCCCCACCAATCTGCCATTCATCCAGGTTTCCACGGAATGGGCGAAGCCCATTTCATGCAACGCGGTATAGGCGAAAATCATTTCATCGTCTATCCAGGTCCCGCAACTATCTCGCCGCAGTGCAGCGCAAGCATGCATGACCTGGATGAAATCACTGTCAGCTCTTATTTCATAATTACCCTTTCTCAGCGATTTTTGCAGCGATCGAGATACTTTAAGCTCTCCTGGAAACAGCACCATGCGCGGATCGGGGCTCCACCAGAGAATGGGGTCCCCATCGTTGAACCATGGAAAAATTCCCTGGCTATATGCTTCGATAAGCCGGCGCGGCGAGAGATCACCTCCTACCGCGAGCAGGCCGTTGGGCTGAATGAGCGCGGTGTGCAGCGGAGGGAAAGGCGAATCAGAGGAGAGCCATGGAATCATCAAGCAGGCGAACTGTTGAATACCTTCTGTTTGAGATATCAGGGAGCAGGCGCCCTATCGAAAACCTGCATGATAACGCGTTACATCCGGGACATTCGCCGACTTGAAGCCTGCCCTTCGCAAACGGCACGAATCACACACGCCGCAGGCCAGTCCCGCATCGTCCGCCTGATAGCAGGAAACGGTCATGCTGTAGTCAACGCCCAGCAAGCGCCCCTTCTTTATGATCTCCGCCTTCGACAAGGTCATGAGGGGCGCGTGAATGGTCAGGCGCGCGCCTTCAGTCCCGGCTTTTGTCGCGAGGTTCGCCATCGTCTCGAAGGCTTCGATATACTCGGGACGGCAATCGGGGTAGCCAGAATAGTCAACGGCGTTAACTCCTATAAAAATATTCTGGCTCCCGAGCACTTCGGCCCAGGCCAGCGCAAGAGACAGCATGATGGTATTACGCGCTGGCACGTAAGTGCTGGGAATGCCTGGCCTAACCCCACCAGTCGGAATTTCACGCTTTTTATTGGTAAGAGCGGATCCGCCGAATGTGGACAGGTCTACTTTAATGACTTTATGGGCGGCGACGCCCAGGGATTGAGCAAGATTTTTTGCCGCTGCTAGCTCCGCTCGGTGGCGCTGGCCGTAGCTCACACTCAAGGCATAGCACTCATATCCTTGCTGGCGGGCAATAGCAAGGGTGGTGGCTGAGTCCAGACCACCTGACAGCAGCACGACTGCCTTAACCATAAAGTTGTAAAAAACCAGTCACGGCGCAGCCTATTGTACCCGTTATCGTCCCGGCCCCTCTCCCCACAGCAATTTGTGCAACTGAACCTGCATGCGTACCGGCAGCCGATCCCGCACGATCCATTCCGCAAGGACAGCAGGGTCTAGTCTGCCATAGGCCGGAGAAAACAATACAGGACAGGTATGGTCCAGCTGGCGCTTGCCCATCACCTCGACCGCCCACCGATAATCGCCTTCGTCACAAAGTACAAACTTTACTTCATCATGGCTTGTGAGGTACTGAATGTTGTTCCAGAGGTTTTTTTCCACCTCTCCGGAACCGGGCGTTTTGAGGTCCAGGATCCTGGACACGCGCTCATCCACTCCGGATATATCCAGTGCACCGCTTGTTTCCAGTGACACGGAATAACCCGCATCACACAGCAATCGAAGCAAAGCCACGCACTCTTTTTGAGCCAGAGGCTCACCTCCGGTCACGGTAACATGGCGCACGCCATGCCTTGCCACCTCCGACAGAATAGCGGCAAGGGACATGCGCTCGCCTTCATGGAACGCATATTCAGTATCACAGTAGCCGCAACGCAGGGGACAACCGGTGAGTCGCACGAAAACAGTCGGTAGTCCCACCCGGCTGGTTTCCCCCTGCAGGGATAGAAAAATCTCGTTGACTCGCAAGCTTGCCGCTTCCGCGGAAGGTGTAGTCTTGGATAGATGTGGGGATCGCGGGGATAGGGTCTGAACCATATATGCAGGACGGGAGCCGGCAGGAAAATACCCTGCCGGCGCACACCGCTACTTGATACTGGCTAACCGTCGTTTGGCTTTGTCTGCTGCGTCGCTACCGGGGTATTTGACGATGACGCTTTCCAGAGTTGTCCGGGCGGCATCTTTTTTGTTCAGCTCCAACTGACTGCTGGCTATATTGAGCATCGCGTCCGGTACCTTGGGGCTGTCCGGATAGGTTTTGATCAGCGTTTCCTGTGCGGCAACGGCATTCTTGAACTCGCGCAATGCATAAAAGGAGTTTCCGATCCAGTAGTGGGCACTGGCAGCAAAACTTGATTCGGGATAGGTCCTGAGAAAGCTGTTGAAACTGGATATAGCTTCCTTGTACTTGCCTGTCTTGAACAGATCGTACCCGCTCTCATAGGCGTGGCCATCGGAGCCATCGACAGCGGGATTCCTGTTGGAAGACGTACCGTATTCGGACGAAACGGCAGAAACCGAGGCAGGAGCAGCAGGAGCAGAGGCTGTTCCTTTCATCCCCTGACTGGAATTCTGACCTGCATTGGAATCAATGGCAGAACTGGATGCAGCGGGAGAGGATACGCCAGACCTCGGTGCCGCCGACCCATCAGCCCCTTCCGCCTGCTCCAGCCGCCTGAGCCGGTTATCTAGATCAACGTAGAAATCCCGCTGCCGTTTCTGCGCCAGTTCATTTTCATTGACCAACACCTCTATCTGGCCCTGTAACCTGTTCAGATCGAGCCGCAGGCTCTCTATTTGACTATGAAGTTCCAGCAATGGCCGGCTACCGAAATCTTCTTCGAGCCTGCCAACACGAGACTCCAGCGTTTGGCCCTGATTCCTCAGTTCGCCCACCGAAGCCTGCTGCGCGGCCATGCGACGTGGCATCCTGTCATCATCGAAGGTTCTCGCATGAACCGAACCACAGACAATCAGAACCGACAGGAGGAAAGCGCGCTGGAGCATGGTTATTCACCCTGATAACGAATATCCACGCGGCGGTTTTCAGCCCATGCAGCCTCGTCATGACCCATTGCATTGGGTTTTTCCTCACCCAGGCTCACAGCTTCAATCTGACCCTCCTGAGCACCTGACAGCGTCATTGCGTACTTGACCGCATCCGCGCGGCGCTGACCCAACGCCAGGTTATACTCGCGGCTGCCGCGCTCGTCCGTGTGTCCCTGCAGCAACACCCTGGCATTGGAATGTTCACGCAGGTACTTCGCATGGGCCGCGACCAGAGACCTGAATTCATCCTTTACTACATAGCTGTCGAAGTCGAAATAAATGCTGCGCTTGGAAAGGATGCTGTTCGGATCGGTAAGCGGATTGAGGGTTGGGGATGTGTAATCCTCAGCCTGCTTGCTCTCCCTTTGCATGGCAGCATCCCTGGATCTATCTCTATCTTCCACGTCCGCGCCGTCGGACTGCTTTGTCTGGCTGGCGCAAGCCGTCAACAAACTGATCAATAACACGCCCAAAACTTTTTTCATTTCTGTTTCCTTTAGATTAGCCAAAAATACACTGGAATTACTGCAGACGCCGTAGCGGACCCCACGCCGGTTCTCTTATATCACCCGCCTGCGTTGAAAGCTGTTGCCGTGTTCTCCCGTCACTCGAAACCGCGGATAATATACCACGGCGCCGTATCTCAGTCGCATAAAGAACCATTCTGCCGTTGGGGGCAAAGCTGGGCGATTCATCGAATTTCGAATCCGTGAGCAACCGCACCTGACCAGTCGCGAAATCCTGAATCGCCACGTTGAAACTATCGCCGCTGCGATGGATGAATGTAAAACCTTTTCCATCGGGACTGTAACGCGGACTCACGTTGTAGCTTCCCTCGAAAGTAAGACGTTCCGCAACCTTGGATGCACCTCCTGTGACAGGCATCCGATAAATTTGAGGGCTGCCGCCACGGTCAGAGGTGAAAATGATATAACGGCCGTCTGGCGAAAAACTTGGCTCGGTATCGATGCCGGAACTTTGAGTAAGGCGCTGGAGTCCCCCGCCATCGGAGTTGATCAGGAAGATTTGCGACCCACCCATCACGGATAGCACAACCGCAAGCTTCTTGCCATCCGGGGACCATGCCGGCGCGCTATTGCTCCCCCTGAAATTTGCGACCGCCTTGCGTGTCCGGGTCGCAAGGGTCTGAACGTAAACCACCGGCTTCTTGTTCTCGAAAGATACATATGCAAGCCGGGTGCCGTCGGGGGACCAGGCCGGAGATATGATTGGCTCCGTATATTCGATGACCGGCTGGGCATTGAACCCGTCTGCATCCGCCACCTGGAGCGAGTATTTCTTCCCCTGCTTGATGACGTAGGCAATGCGAGTACTGAACACACCGACGTCACCGGTCAGCTTTTCGTAGATCATGTCAGCAATCCGGTGGGCAGCAGCGCGCAGTTGCTCCGGTGGCACTGTCTCGACATAACTTCCCAGTTCTGCCTGCCTTGCCACATCCAGCAATCGCACGCGGATCGATATCTGCCCTCCGGAGACGGGGATCGCGGTACCGATGGCAAGCGCGCTCGCACCGCGATTGATCCAATCCGGGTACGAAACCTCGACCGGTTCATGTGGCCGCAACCCTCCCGTATCGACCAGCTTAAATAATCCTGTGCGTTGCAGATCCGCCGAAATGACGGGCGTAAGGCTTTGTGCACCCAGCCTCTCCTCTCCGGCAAGGGGAACTATCGCGACAGGAATCTGGTTGGCACCTCCACCGAAAATTTCGATGTTGAGAGCAGCCTGCACTGGCGAGCAGACCAGCCACAAGAAGAACAAAACGGCAGCGGAGCCGGAAAGTTTATGCGAGCGGGACGGCGTGGGCAGCATAGCAATGGCCATAAGTTAATTTTGAAACAACAGATTATACCAGTCATTCAAGGTAATGCACCTTGACACTCAAGTTGCGGAACTTCGGAAAAAGCGCGGGATCGGGCGGCAGCGGAAGCGGCCGGGACAAGGCAATAGCCCGCTCCACCGCGCTGTCGAATGCGGCGAATCCACTGCTCTTGCGCAGCCTGACATCGAGGATATCGCCTCCCGGAAGCACAGTGACATCGAACTCGACAACCGGGTTTCCAGGCAGATCCTGCGGCATCACAATATTCCTTCTTATCTTGGCAAGGATTCGCGCCTTATATTCGTCAATCTCCTTTGCCAGACGCGCTTGCGCCGCCGCCTCGGCCTGAAGCCTGTCGCGTTCTTCCTGTTCGCGCCGAAGTTGCTCCACTTCTGCTGCAACCCGCGCCTGTTGTTCCTTCTCCTTCCGTTCCTTCTCGGCTTTTTCCTTCCGTTCTTTCTCTTTCTGCTCCTTCTCTTTCCGTTCCTTTTCTCTTTGTTCTTCTTCTCTGCGTTCCTTTTCTTTCCGCTCCTTTTCGGCTTTTTCCTTCCGTTCTTTTTCCCTCTGCTCCTGTTCCTTTTTCTCCTGCAGTTCTTTTTCCTTACGTTCTTTTTCCTTACGCTCTTTCTCCAGTTGCTGCTTGTTTTCTACCGGTTTTTTTTCCGGCTTGGGTTTTTCGGTTTTCTCCTTTATAGCGATATCAGGTTTAGGGGGAGGCGGAGTTTCCGGCTTGGGCAGCGGTTCCGGCTTGGGCAGCGGTTTTGCTTCGGGCGGCTTTACCTCCGGAGCCGGCTCGACCGGCTTGGGCGGCGGCGGGGGCGCTGCCCTTACCACGGGTGTCGGCGCAGGCGGAAGGCTGCTCCATAAATCCACCATCATTCCTTCTGGCGGTTCGGTTTTCCAGTTGAGGCCGAAAATCAAGAAAGCGAAAAAAACGATGTGAACCAGCACTGCCAGCACTGCTGCCGGCACTCGCCCTGGTTCAGGTCGAACGAATTTTTTCAACGCCATGGCATTCGTATTCGTTATGGGCGTTTAATCTAAATTTACGAGCAAGCTCATTCGGCAATCTAGGGGCAAGCACAAAACCCAGCGCCGAGATACGCTGAATGAGCAGAAACACGTCTTTTGCGAGCAACTAAAGCTTGCAACGGGGCAGTCAACAAGCAACCGTGCCCACACAGACGACTGCAAACCTGAATCTTCCGGGATGCGCTCATTTCGGCCTAGCCAACAGCCCCACCTTCTTTACCTGCTGTTGTTGCAGAATATCCATCACGTTTATTACTTCCTCGTAGCGCACACTTTTGTCGCCGGCAATCACCACCGGTTGCTCCACATTTGCAGCCTGTTTCTGCTTGATCACCTCAACAAGCTCCTTACGACTGACCTGCTTCTCGCCCTCTCTGGCAGAGCGATCATTCAGTGCCAGAACACCGTTGGCCTTGACAATCACCTCGAGCGGGGCAACCGGCGGCGATAGCGACTTGCCGACCTGCGGCAGCTCAATCTCACCCGGAGTAATGAGCGGCGCCGTGATCATGAAAATGACGAGCAGCACCAGCATCACGTCAATGTAGGGCACGACGTTTATCTCATTCATCAGGCGCCTTCTGGCGCGTCGCTCAGTCACAATCCCCGCTCTCCGAAATTATCCTTATTCACCGTTCCTAGCTGCCTGCTTGCCGCTGCAGAACATTCGACATTTCTTCCATGAAGCTCTCAAACCGCGTGGCCAGCCTATCCATGCTGCTCGCATAGCGGTTGTAGGCGATAACCGCAGGGATTGCGGCAAACAGACCCATTGCGGTGGCAATCAGGGCCTCCGCAATGCCTGGCGCTACATGGGCGATGGTGGCCTGGGCGACATTGGACAGACCGCGAAATGAATTCATGATTCCCCAAACAGTACCGAACAGCCCCACGTAAGGACTGACAGATCCGACGGTCGCAAGGAACGAGAGATGCGATTCAAGACGATCCATTTCGCGCTGGTAAGTCGCGCGCATGGCACGACGGGTGCTGTCCATGGCCGTGCCGATATCCATTCCGGGCTGGCGCCTGTGCTTCATGAATTCCCGGAATCCTGCCTCGAAGATCCGTTCCATGCTGCCTGCGGTATGACGGGAGGCAGCAGCGCTCTGAAAAAGCGCGTTGAGATCGGTCCCCTTCCAGAAAACATTCTCGAATTCATCGCACTGCCTCTCCGCCTGGCGGATGACAAACAACTTGCGAAAGATAAACCACCATGACATCAGTGAAGCGACCAGCAGCAGCAGCATCACCAACTGCACCGGCAAGCTTGCGCTGCCGACGAGCTGAAAAAGGGACATATCCTGGCTAACAGTCGGATTCATGATAACTTTCCAAGCTTGAGACGCAAGGCAGCAGGGACGCTCACCGGTTTCAGACTATCCACTCCCACGCACACCGCCTGCACGGTGGCGGCAGCAAGCGTAACATCGCCCCGCAGGACGCGTTGCGCGATCGTGATGCGGCTTCTGCCTAATTCCGCTGCCTGCGCCGTAATATGCAGCAGGTCATCCAGCAGCGCCGGCTTAAAATACTCAATATCAAGCGAACGTACCATGAAAATCACCTTATGAATCTGACTTAATGAATGAATATTGAACCCCAATTCGCGCAACCACTCGTAGCGGGCACGCTCCATGAAATCGAGATAGGTTGAATGATAAACCACACCGCCTGCGTCGGTATCCTGGTAATAGACGCGGACGGGTAAAGAAAAGGGGATATCGGGATCTGAGTAAGACATCTCTATCTGATCAATTGAGAAATTGATGGCAATATCGCAATCAATTCGCTGATTGCTGGGATTGCATCACGACGTTTACTACTGATTCTCATCCCACAAATCCCCGCTCAATCCGTTCCTCGGCAGGGCCAGACCAAAATGCTGATACGCGATGGCTGTCGCCATGCGCCCGCGGGGCGTGCGCTTCATATACCCCTGCTGGATCAGGTAGGGCTCGAGCACGTCTTCTATAGTGCCACGCTCTTCACTGATGGCAGCGGCGAGATTATCGACACCGACGGGACCGCCGCCAAACTTTTCCATCACGGTGAGGAGCAGCTTTCTATCCATCACATCGAGTCCGATCGTATCCACGTCCAGCATGAGCAGAGCGGCGTCTGCCACATGGCGCGTGATACGTCCCTCCGCTTTGACTTCCGCAAAGTCACGCACGCGTCGCAGAAGACGATTGACAATGCGAGGCGTTCCACGCGAACGGCGTGCGATTTCGGTTGCACCATCGGGAGAAATATCTGCATTCAGCAGCATGGCGGAGCGCATGACGATCTGGGTGAGTTCTTCGACTGAATAAAATTCCAGACGCGAGATGATGCCAAAGCGGTCACGCAGCGGATTCGTCAGCATACCGGCGCGGGTCGTGGCGCCCACCAGGGTAAAAGGCGGCAAATCGAGCTTGACAGAACGTGCCGCAGGGCCTTCACCGATCATGATGTCGAGCTGGTAATCCTCCAGAGCCGGATAGAGAATCTCCTCCACGACCGGGGAGAGACGATGGATTTCATCTATGAATAAAACATCGTTGGGTTCGAGATTGGTCAGCAGAGCGGCAAGATCGCCGGGACGTTCCAATACCGGGCCGGAAGTCTGGCGCAGACCCACGCCCATCTCTTTGGCAATAATGTGCGCAAGGGTGGTTTTGCCAAGACCGGGCGGCCCAAACAGCAGTACGTGGTCGAGTGCTTCCCTGCGCCGTCTTGCCGCCTCGATGAATATCTGCAACTGTCCGCGGATTTTTTCCTGGCCTATGTATTCGGCCAGATGCTTCGGCCGCAGCGCCCGCTCCAGATCCTCTTCTTTAAACGAAACAGGTGCGGGGGTGATCAAGCGGTCTGTTTCAATCATTCCCAATTCGAGAAGCAACTACCCCGCCGCGTTTTCTGCTGATTGTATTGCATTGCAGAGGTAAATTCATGTCAGGAAATCGACCCGGAGCGATGACCGGGGGATGGGATTTTTCCACTGCCCACAAAGACGTTATTTCTCTTTTGACAAGAGCTTCAATGCCTGCCTTATGCCATCCGAAACGGAAAGGTCCACGGAAAGCTGACGGATTGCCCAATTGGCCTCGCGATCATTATACCCTAGAGACAACAGGGCATTCAGCACATCGCTTCCCATGGTTGAGGAACGTCGCGCTCCCGTTGCGCCTGGAATCGCAGACACGACCGGGTCAAGCTTGTCACGCAGTTCCAGCAGCAAGCGCTCCGCCGTCTTCTTGCCAATGCCGGGAATCCTGATCAGGCGCGCAGGTTCCTGATCGGACACAGCCTGATGCAAGTCGGCCACGCTCAGGCCGGATAGCAAAGCAAGCGCGGTTCTCGCCCCAACGCCGGAAATTTTGACGAGCTGGCGAAAAGCCTGTCGCTCGCCTTCCGTGGCGAAGCCAAAAAGCAAGTGCACGTCTTCACGCACGACGAGATGGGTGTGGAGCGTGATTTGGGTGCCGACGGCAGGCAAATTGTAGAACGTGCTCATGGGCACGTCGATCTCATAACCCACACCCTGGACGTCAACCAGCACCAGTGGGGGAAATTTTTCCAGCAGGAGCCCGCTTATTCTGCCGATCATATAAGGCGCCCCCGTTTTACCCGGTAGCCTGCCGTCGACAGGGCCCCCAGCCCCAGCCCGCCATGAGCATGGCAAATAGCACAGGCAAGGGCATCGGCTGCATCCGTTGCAGGCTGGCCGGTGAGCCGCAATAGCCGTCTTACCATTTCCTGTACCTGCTCTTTCCGGGCGTGACCTTCACCGACCACCGCTTGCTTGATCTGTAGCGCCGTATACTCTGCAACAGACAGGTTATTCAGCACTGCAGTGCATATCGCCGCTCCTCGCGCCTGCCCAAGCATCAAGGTGGATTTGGGATTGACATTGACAAATACCTGCTCGATCGCGACATGATCAGGCTTGTGCTCTGCGATGACTTCGTTGAGGTGATCCATGATGGATTTGAGGCGCAACGGCAATTCACCCTCAACTGTTCTGATGCGGCCGCTGCTGACGTAGACCAGTTTGCCGCCGGTCTTGTCGATGATTCCAAAACCGGTTAGCCGCAAGCCTGGGTCTATGCCGAGTATACGGATTTTATTGCCTTTTTTCTTTTGCTACCGGAAAAAACCTGCTCAGTCGATCACTGCGGTTGTATAGACTTCCTGTACATCGTCGATGCTTTCCAAAGCATCGAGCAGCTTTTGCATTTTTACCGAGTCGTCACCGGTTAATTCGGTTTCATTGACAGGCTTCATGGTCACTTCGGCCAGCTCTGCCTTGAACCCTGCTTTCTCCAGCGCTTCCCTGATCATGACAAATTCATACGGCGCAGTGATGACTTCGATGCTGCCATCAGCATTGCTGATAACGTCCTCGGCGCCGGCTTCCAGGGCTACTTCCATCAGCTTGTCTTCGTCCGTACCCGGGGCAAACAGCAATTGACCGCAGTGCTTGAAAAGAAAACCTACCGAACCGTCCGTCCCAAGATTGCCGCCGTATTTGGTAAAAGCGTGGCGCACGTCTGCCACGGTACGCACGCGATTGTCGGTCATGCAATCGACCAGCACGGCGGCACCGGCAATGCCATAACCTTCGTAACGTATTTCTTCGTAACTCACGCCCTCCAGATCGCCACTGCCACGCTTGATCGCGCGTTCGACATTTTCTTTGGGCATGTTCTGCTCATAGGCCTTATCGACAGCCAGACGCAATCGCGGATTGCTGTTCGGATCTCCGCCGCCGAGTCTTGCGGCAA
>DATEEZ010000049.1:0-20715 GCA_035280905.1 Nitrosospira sp. | reverse complement strand
CCAGTGTGGAATCAAGCCTGTTTCGCCCTGGCCGTTTCAGCCGCAGAAGGCGGACTGCAGTCATCCGTACTCGTTCATTGAAAGCGTACCGGTTGCAGAAGTTCTCGGATTGGCTACCGAATTACTACCCGGCCACAGCACCGAGCACTAAGCGGCTGTTTCTCAGTGAGCATTCTGAACAAAGTTGCTGACGATTCTTTGCCAGTCGTTGGCAAATCGCTGGATGTTGAATCGCCGGGTTGCGTACTCCCGGGCGTTCCGGCTCAATTCCCGCGCATGATCGTGATCGTCGAGCAGATAACGCATCCGTTCGATCAGCTTGTCCAAATCCGTTTCAACGTAGCCCCTCTTGCCGTTTTCAACCGCCGTCACCATCTCGGTTGTCGCAAGCCCGACGATGGGCAATCCAGTCATCATCGCCTCGCAGACGGATAGTCCAAGGCTGGTATAACGAATGGGGTTGAAAAAGAAGCGATACCTGGCGACAAAAGCAGGTAACTCATCATGCGACACTTCACCCAGGCCGCCCAGTTCCGTTGACCCCATCCCCACCAGGTCAAGCGGTATCTGTTCGCGGATTTTCTCGAATACATCGAGACCCAGGCGCCGGCCGCGCTTGTGCATGTTATTCACCACCACGATGCCCTTGGCATGTTCTCCCGTATACGTCACGTTGTCCGGCACCATTACTCCGTGATCGATGACTGCGGTGGGTGTTCCGTTACTGTCCCACATCAACCGGTTGAAATCGGTTACATGGACCAGGAGCATTGAAGGATCGTCCACCCAGTGCCCAGTATTGGTTGGATGTTCCTGCGGGGGATCGTGTTCGAGGTAAATTTTAGGCAGCCGCCGCTGCGCCTCGGACAGGATTTCGTATTGATCAACCTCATAGTTCTTGCGATGTTGAAACAAGATCACGTCAAAATCGAGATCTTTCACCTGCTCGATGGGCACGTCGTGCACGTTGTCCCCCCAATGGAAACCACGCGCACGGCCGCCGTAACCTGCACCCTCTCCTTTGGGTAAATAAAACTCCAATGGAGCTTGGGTGAGGTAGTAGAGGTAGTTGCCGTGAATATGCCAGGTAAGTACCCGCACTTTCTCCTGCCTTGTCAGGTTCTCCTTTCTTCCTTGATTCCCCTTTACTTCCATGTTAATGCCCAATTAATTCCTCCAGCGCCCGGATTGCTGCTTTCGGCGTCCTCACGGCGTTTCCCGAAACAACCCGATGACGAACCTGATCCAACGGACCCCAGATCAGGGGATCGGTCGTGGTAAAGATGGTGACACTCAGTGCATCGACCGCTACCGCGAGATGCGCGACCCCGGTATCATTCGAAATCACCGCCTGGCTGCCTTTCAGAAGGGCGGCGAGTGATCCAATGTCGGTTTTACCGGCAAGATCAATCGCTGCACCCGTCATTTTCCCCGCGACCGCTTGCGTGAGCGGCTTCTCTTCCGCCATACCCGTCAACACCACTTTCAAACCCTGCTGAATACACCTATCAGCTACCGCCGCGAAATGCGCGGCTGGCCAGCGCCCGGCGGAAATGGCACCGGGATGCAGGCAGACATAGGGCTCTTCACGAATAACCTGATATTCTTCCAATGCCTCAAGTTTCTGGTAGTCCCCATCCAATACCGGAAACTCCATCGCCCTGTCCCCCGCGCGGTCCGTCCGGCCCAAACCGAGAAACTCAAGCAGCGCGAAATTCCTTAACAACTCAGGCCGCTCCGCTGGGTATGATATGAAGAAATCGCGGTTAGGCCAGTGGGAGCCGTCCTCGCCCGCAAACCCGGCCACAATATCCGCCCCGAAAAGGGAGACGACAAGATTCGACACCGTGCCTTTCCCGTGCATTTGCAGGGCAAGGTCGTATTGTCGCTGCTGCATGCCATCCAGAAAGGCCGTAACGGCTTCAGCCTTGAAGGGGTGCTCTGGTAAGCCAGGAAAACCCGGAAATTCGACAAACTCGTCGATATAATAATTGTAACGTGCGGCGAGCGCCTTGTTCCAAGGCAACCCGACATAGTCGATGGTGGCTTGCGGAAAAGCCCGCCGAATCACCCGCAGTGCAGGGACGAACAGCAGAAAATCTCCCAGCTTCAGAGCTCTGAAAACAGCAATTTTTTTGATAGGCAGACGGGTTAGCTGAGCCATATACTTTCCGTGCGCTCCCGGTATGAGTCAAAATCAGTCAGAATCCTTTCGCTCAACAGTATTGCATGTCAGCCAAGGTTTCGCTATTTTTGTAGCCAATTCTCCTGTTTTAACTCGTCTTACGACCTTCAAACCTTCATCCATCCAATGAAATACAATGGAGACGTCATTCCAGACTTGATCCGGAATCCAGTCCAATCAGGAATAGGCTGCTTCAAACGCCACCCAGTAGGATGACGCTCGTAATATTCGTTCATAAACCAAGGCAACAAGAAAGGAGCCATTCATGTTTATCGCCAGCCCGGCATTTCCTAATCGCACCATCGTTCCCAAACCATATACCTGCATGGGTGAGAATACCAGCCCTCCCCTGGAGTTTGGAGACCTTCCCCCGCAGACGAAAAGCCTGGTCCTGATCGTGGAAGACACCGATGCAAGGCCGGTACCCTGGGTACACTGGCTGGTATTCAACATTCCTCCAACCACCACAACGGTTCCAGCCGGCACTATTCCCGCCGGCGGCACGGAAGGCATTGCCAATGGCGGTACGCACGGCTATGAAGGGCCCTGCCCGAAATACTTCCACGGCACCCACCACTACCACTTCCAGTTATTCGCGCTGGATGTCATATTGGATTTACCCGCAAGCGCAGATAAAACTCAGGTGGCGGCAAGCATGAAAGAATACATCATTGAATCCGCCACGCTCGTTGGGTTGTGCGAGGGAACGAAAGCCGAGTCGGAGACTTCTTGAGAAATTTGCATAACTCCTTTAACCCCGCCTCTTTGTTTTGCCGTATCTATTCCAGCTGTAGAGAGGATAAAAGTAAAGGACAGGTTAATTGAATTATTAATTGAACAATATTTTCTCTGCCTCAACTGTGTCTTTCCATACAGAAGTCTTAAAAAATAAAGATAAAAATAAAGGCTTGCCTGTTATCTGTTCCCTGGCATCAGAAACTTAAATGAATCTCTCCCCTGGAATCACTTCTTCAAAGGAGAACGAGCCATGTTACATGCCGAAGACCAAACGAGCAGAGATCGCGTTCGCCACTCAACAGCGCCACATGTGAACCGCGAAATAGATCACCAAACGAACAGCAATATCCGGCGTTATGCCAACAGCAGCGAGGAAGTCATCAATCGACGCATTGAGGAACTCGACCAAGAGTGGGATATCGAGCGCGCACTTGAAGCCAATGCATCGGCCCTGGCCTTGACGGGTCTTTTGCTTGGCCTGACTGTCAACAGGAAATGGCTGGCGTTACCCACGGTTGTACTGTCATTCCTGCTGCAGCATTCCCTGCAGGGATGGTGCCCCCCTCTACCCCTGTTGCGGCGTTTAGGCGTACGTACACGAGGAGAAATCGACCGGGAAAAGTATGAATTGAAAGCGTTGCTGGAGGGAAGGTAACTGCTGGCAGAGCGAATTTATTGTGCGTCACTACATTTTTCTCGCACAAATACTCAACCAGCGATGACACTGTGCAGGCGATGCCGAATGGTCGTGCGCGCATTCCCTGTGCTTTAAGTCATCCCGCCAGACAATGACGCGAGATCTTGTAATTTCCCGGAACTCATCCGGGTGCGCAATGCCGATGAAGCGCATGAAGTCCTGCAAGGCATTTTGCGCTGAAGACTACCGCAACGTCTATCCCTATTTTTGGAATGTATGCCATTCCAGCCGCTTCCCCCTGTTCCACGTACAAAATCAAGTTTAGCTCTGGAGCTCCTTTTATTTCTGTAACTCCGCATTGCAGGGCTTGGGATGATGTTTAACAAAAATAAGCTTCTCTGTATTAAAACCGAGTCTATCTGCTTCTCTGATGAATTTTTTCAAAACTTCCTCTTTGACGTGAGGAGCTCTCGCCAGAAGCCAAAGGTAGTTTCGATCCGGCCCAGTGACAAACGAATACTGATAGCCGACCTTATCCAGATCAAACACTACATAGGAGGCGTAGAAAGGGCCAAAAAAAGAAACTTTGAGATATCCAATGTTCGGCGCTGTTGCGGCGTAAGCTCTCCCCTTTGCTACTCGCCACTTGCCTTTTTCGACATCACACCCGCGGTTTACCACGTCAATGCCTCCATCATCGCGCAAACCGTAGCTTGCTGTTACGTCATTTAAGCCCCTTTCAAAGGAATGTTCCAGTCGGGCAATTTCGTACCAAACCCCTTGATAGCGACCGATGTCAAAGTCTGTGACAGGAGTAACTCCTTTTGGGATTCCTCCGCACCCCGCAAGCATCGCTGCACTTACCCAAGCTAATGATATTTTCTTCACGTTCAAAAAGGTTTGTAACAATCAGCTCTTCGGGCAGCAGGGTTTTCAACAGATTGATTTTGCCATCCGGCTTATGGAGTTGCTTACAGTTCAAAGTGGCTAAATCGGTATGGAGTATCTGAACTCGGGCAATCCACTATCACCAGATTTCAAGATTTGGAGCTATTCGTAAGCGACGCAAGGCGTCCGCTCAGCCGTTCGATTTCCTTTTCTTTCAGCACCTGAGTGGTTATATCGTACTGAACGCCTAAATAGTAAAGAACCTTTCCGTGCGAGTCGAACAGCGGGATAATTTTAAGATGATTGTAAAAAAGCTCCCCGTTTTTACGATAATTTCTGAGCGTGGCTTCAATCGGCTCTTTGTTCGTTATCGCCGCACGGATCTGTGATCTCTCTTCCTGTTCCCGATCTGTACCTTGCAAAAAACGGCAATTCTTTCCGATAGTTTCTTCCTGCGTATACCCAGTCATGGCCTCAAACGCCTTATTTGCGTAGACGAGGGGCAAATCTTCCATATCAGGATCGGCCAAGGTCACTCCATTGACACAAGAATCGAGTATAGTGCAAAGAACTCGGGGAATTAACCCAGGATCTTTATCATCCATGAAAAGCATTGGTGCCTCCTATCGTGTCCCGCGCCCCTAATATTAAAACCCAGTTCAATGGACAGTGCGCGGCAGGAATATTAACAACGCGCTTCCACCAGTTTTTTTATATTTCTCACTGTCTCCTCCGTACCTTCCTGGATCGCTATACGAATCAGTTTTTCAAACGGTCTCATATACACGTCAAGGCTGAGCAGCTCGAAAGTGAAAATAATACGACTTGCAGAGGTGGATGTCACAGGCTCGAAAAGGTAATCGCACCGGTACGGATTGGAGACGCCCTCAAAGCAAACGCGCCGGCCTAGCTGAAATACTGTAACCCTGAATGTAGACTCGGAGCGCCTCCCTTGGTCGATACGAACTTGGCGACACGTCGTTCCTATTCGTACCGGTCCATCAGTCAACGGAACTAACTCGACAACTTCCCGCGACCACTTGGGATAGTTCACGAGTAAATTAGGACCAACAAAATCGAAAACTTCTGTGGTCGGCCTCTGGATCACGATTTCAGCTTTACCAGCCACGGGTGTGTCCTTAAGCAAACCGAACATAAAACTGACTCCCGCTATGTTATATCGATCAACTCCATTTCCACGTTACATATGGCAATTCTAGACATCTGATTACTGACAGAACCATAGCCCAACCGATTGAAGGACATCAAGTCGTATAGGTGATAATTTTATTACTCCTTCCTCAACCTGGTTCTGTTCGTCTCCCAACATGAACAGCTTAAAGCAGGTCAAGGGAGACATTTCAACTGGATGTCCTCCTGAATTCCACAGTCACAGTGCTACCCCGGCGCTTAAATATTGCCGATATGCTTCTCTATCACCGCAAATCCTCAAACTGGTTCAGTCGAAGAAGCAGACCGACCTGATAGCCCGGAAGGTGTAATCATGTTTTATGCGATGGCATTCATCTTCATTAAGGATAGCCTAGTGAGGGATAGTTTGGTCCCTCCAAAAGCCTATCATTAGATACAAATACGTTTTTGATTTATGATCGGGCTCTCTATCGCAGCATCTCTGATTCGTGTGAGGGAAAATGCTCATTGGTTACGCTAGAAAGTCAACTATCAATCAAATTGTTGGTTTTGAGGCACAGCTCAAGAGCCGATCGTTCTTGGCCAGCCCGAAGACAAAACCGACCTGATGTGCTTGGCACCAGGTCATCGATGCATTCGTGCAAACTTCGAGTCGGGAATAAACGCTTCCCGGGTGAAAACGCTTCCCGGGTGAGTCTATGCGTTATTAGCTAATGACAGGGGTAGTCATACTCACCTAGCCCTCTGGCATAACCTCTCCTATCTGAGAGTAACTCCCCTTCCTTCATTTACAGGATGATGTCGTTCGTTAGCCCTGTTATGTCCAAGGGCGGGTTGCCAACTAAATGAACCTGCAAATCAAGCGATCCTGGAATACCAAATCCGATCACTTCGGCAACAAATATTCCATTGCTATATGACAATTGGTCTGGGGTGAACGCTTGATCTCCAGACAAATCCAGATTTGCATCGATGCTTAAGAGATCGATTTGATCGCCCAAAGCAGCTCCATTGCCATCATTGCCATCATTGCCATTGAAGTCAAAAATATTATCGCGAATCACAACCGGACTGAGTTCTTCAAATCCCGGGCTGTCGGACAGGGCGTTGTAATCAAAGACGTCATTGCCGTTGCCGCCGGAAAGATCATCCTCTCCCCCGCCACCGTCTAGCTGGTCGTCGCCGCTTCCCCCCCGAAGGGTGTCATAGCCATCATTTCCGTAGAGACTGTCCTTACCGTCGCTGCCGTAAACCCAATCGTCTCCATTACCCCCGGAAAGCGAGTCGTTAAGATCCGAGCCAACGAGCACATCGTCACCGTCTTCACCATAAAGCACGTCCGCTCCCCCGCCACCGTTTAGGTAGTCATTGCCGCTACCCCCCCAAAGAGTGTCATAACCATCATTTCCGTGAAGAAAATCAGTACCTGCTTGACCGTAGATGCTGTCATTACCATTGCCTCCGCTCACCCAGTCATTACCGTCACCTCCCTCGATTGTATCGTTACCGGCCGAACCTCTTAGTATGTCTGAGCTACCGTAACCGAAAATTAGGTCGTTGCCGGTCCGGCCATTTATATAGTCGTTGTGAGAGGTGCCGTGTAAGGTGTCGTCACCTGGCGTTCCTATGAAAATAGGCATGATGATCTCCTTGTAAGAATCAAAAAATGAATAATAAGAAACTCCATGTTGCGTTTACAGGATGACAACGCCTAAATCAGAATTCTGTGGTAAAACCCACACAAACTCGTTTTTATGAAAGAATCTATTCACATTGGAAGGCGTGTGGAATGCCATTGCGTCGTCTTTTTCTTTTCTCTAGATCGGGGCCCTCAAATCAAGAGTCCAAATATGACGAGTAAAGCCAGTCCGGTGAGGGCGAGGTCTGGCTCTTGCACCGAATGCATATCCTGCTATAACCCCTGAGTTATTGTTAAGTTGTTTTACAGCGGCAAATCAGGCGACTAATTTTTGCTAATTTTCTATTTCTATAAGGACTGCGGTTCCCATGGTTTCGAACCTAGTCTCGATAGACTCCCAGTGATTAACTCAGAACTGGCCGAAGCTACCCTCCCTGTGGTAATTTCGTCAGAATTATGTAAGACAAGGGAGATAAGCTTCTATCATTTCAGAAGACCCAGCAATGATCCCCTTCGAATGTATTGTCCAATCTTTACCCGCGTAATTGAGGACTTTCGCTCCCGAAGCCCTGACCAGGCAGACCCCCGCAACCATGTCTGTCAGTTTGGTCGAAGGACGGAAAAACAAGTCTAGCCGTCCCGCAGCAACTTCGGCCAGCGATAGAACAGGGACTCCCAATACCTTTACTGCGCGTGCCTGTTGCAATACCCGTGAAAGCTGGTCGAGTGTTTCCGGCCGTGTGGCCATTTCAGAGGAAAAATCGAGTCCCACAACCGCGTTTCCCGGTTCAGTCCTGTTCTTCAATTGGGTAACTTCTCCATTTATTTTTAGCAGGCCCCCTTGCTGTGCGCTATACAGAATGTCGTGAACTGGATCGTAAACTACGCCTAGGACAGGCATTCCGTTGCGGAGAAGCCCGATGGAGATGGCAAGAAGTGGCGGGTACCCCGTCATGTTTTCTGTTCCATCCAATGGGTCTACGACCCACTGGTCGCCTTGCTCGGTAATGACTCCACCGCTCTCTTCTCCATAAAAATGGCAGGGGTAGAGTTGCAGCAGTGCTTCTTTGAGGAATTGCTCAGATTCCCGGTCAGCAGCGGTTACAATCTGCCGGCGGGATTTGAATTCGTGCACCACACCTCGATCGTAGTGCGCTTTGATAATGTCCCCGGCGAGCTTTGCAATTTTTTCTATTTCTTCAATAAAAAGATTGTCTTGTTCGCAGATGCTGTTCTCGAGGGTTTTCATGCGCTTTGTTTAATTCGATATCAAACAATACAGTTGTCATATCGTGAAAAGGGGTATCTAGGGGGGTAAATATATGATATCCACGTTTTCGACTGGACTCCGGGTCAAACCCAGAAGGACAAATTTATAGAAGTAGGTCGGGCTCCGCCCGACGAACCGAAAACCTGTCAGGCAAAGCCCGACCTACTTGGAATTAACAACCTGCAAAGAGTTTTAACTCTGCTCATAACGCCAGTTCTTTCGGGATATCGAATTTTCTGTTGACTACGGTGGTTGGCGCTTCCTGGTGATAAGCGCCGGAGGGGATAAGGCCACAGCCACCATAGCGCTTCATGACTCTCAACTGCGCAAGAACGTCTTCACCCGCATGTTCCTGCGGCACCTCCTGCCAGAATTCAAACCCGCCCGTCTCCCGCAGCTTTTCCGTGTCATAGAGCACGCAGCCTCCCACCCAGGCGATCTTGTATTTTTTTTGTGTGTCGGAAGTCAGTTTCAGTTTTTCCTGCACATGGAGGATATTGGCGGCATTGTGCAAACTGTAACGCTGCCAACTCGCGTGCCGGGGGGTCACAATCTCCGGTTCGACACGCCCGCTCCACAACTCGATCGCCTGCTCCCAGGGCCGGCAGTCTTCCTGATATGACAAACCAATTACTGCCTGTCCGACAAACCCGATCTCTTCTTCCTGATGTGCCAGCAGCATGTTCCCCAGAACGAAGGGTTCCAGCAGAACGTCATCATCGAGGTAAAGGCAGTATGGCGAATCGACCGTATCCAGCAGGAATTGCCGTTGCTGCGCCAGGCCGCGGCGAGGCAGATTGGTCAGTTGCTGCACCGCATGGCCTTTTTTTTCAAGCAGGCGAATCAACGTCTGCACAGAGGCGTCCCTGTACACGGGGAGATCACTCTGGTCGGAGATAACGACAGCGAAATCCTGGTATTGCTGAAAACAAAGTCCGGTAAGCGTCACCGCCAACGCCGTAGGGCGGTTGTAGGAAGGAATGACTACGGTAATTGTGGCCGGCATCATGTATCCCTTGTTATTGATTCCATCAGCAAACAAAATGGTCCTCGGAGCGCAGGAGACGAAAGGCAATGGTATGCGGCCTGCCGTTGTTGTTTCCGCCTTGATGCCCGGTCAAGCCGGAACGACGCGATATAAATACAATTCGGATTTGTGCTGCCTTCATATATCCTCGCCATATCGATCAGGCGGGCACATGCCAAATTCATTATGCCGAGTGGAATAGGCAGCCAGAGCAATATCAGGAATGCTGTTGCAGATTCGAACTGGATTCCGTGTCAAGCCACGAGTGATGGATGTGAGTTTTCTTTTTCTCAATGGGGAAACAATCTCGCTGACAGCCGCCACTATTGCCTCCGGCGAAGCTTTGGGGGTTGATACTCCCGGGAAAGACTGGAGCAGACGGTTCTTTGTTCTCAACTCCGGCAGCACCTCGAAGTAGAGCACCTTGCTCGGCACTTGCCACGGCGTGTGCTGGGGATTGGTCATCGCGTACAGCACCACTACGGGCGTGCCGACGGCTGCGGCAATATGGACAGGTCCGGTATTATTTGAGATCAAGACAGGCGCCGCTTCGATCAGGAGAATGAGTTCTGCAATGGATAGCTCACCAGCGAGATTCACCGCGGCCGCACCGAGTTGGCGGGCGACCTGGTCCACATAACTACGCTCGCTACCGCTGCCTGTGAGCAGGATTTTATAGCCTTGCCTGACGAGCGACTGGCAGGCCGTTACATAATCACTGGCCGGATAAAGGCGCTTTTCTTCACTGACCCCGGCATGCAGCACCAGCCACCGCATACCCGCCCGGATGCCAGCAGCATTTAATATATCCCATATCCTGTCCGCTGCTTCTTTCCGCGTCTCCTCCTGAATTTTCAGCAAGAGCCTTGTATCGGAGGTTTCCGCACCGGTCATCTCGACCAGGCGAAGCTGCCGTTCGACCTCGTGAACGACATAGTCCAGCGGCTCCCTATCCGGCACCCACTGGTTGATAAGCTGGTAGGGGTTTTCACGGCAATAGCCCAGAACCGTTTTGATACCCGCGAGATAACACAGCATGCCCGCCGGCAGCGGGTTCTGACTGTAAACGGTAAAGATTACTGCTGCATCAAACTGAAGGGCTTGCAACTCACTGGCAAGCGCCAGCAACTGCTGCGCTCCATTGGTTTCGGTCGTCTTTACCCAGGGAACATCGAACGGAATCGTTTCGTCCACTTCCGGAATGAAGGGGGCAATGTATGCTCCCGCAGTGGAAGTCAACAGAGTGATTTTTCTGCCTGGAACCGATTCCTTGAGCGCCCGCATGGCCGGTTGACTCATCAGCACGTCGCCCATGTTGTCCGGGCGGACACATAATATGTTCCTGTAATTTTTCCAGGCTTCGGCAAACACTTTGGTTTCCCGGCTATGCAACCTGTTTGTCCATGCTTTTGATCCTGGATATGATATTTGTCGTGGATCGGTCCTGAACAAAAGGCATGATTTCCACTTTTCCACCGTATGCCCGGACAACCGGCGCTTCGGGAAGCGTTTCGACCGTATAGTCGCCGCCCTTTACATACAAATCCGGCTGAATGACTTCCAGAAGATTGATTGGCGTGTCTTCCTCGAATGACGTCATGAGTGTCACCGACTCCAATCCGGACAGTATGCGGATACGTTCGTACAGGTTGTTGATGGGGCGGTTGCTCCCTTTTAGGCGTTTAATACTGGCATCGGAATTGAGGCCCAGCACGAGGACATCACCCAGATCCCGCGCCTGCTGGAGGTAGGTGACATGACCGCTATGAAGCAGGTCGAAGCACCCGTTGGTAAACACGATACGCTTGCCTTCTTTTCTGAATGTAGCCAGCCGGTGATTCAAGCCTTGCCAATCCGGAATATATTTACTGCTGCTTCCTAAGTAATGCCGTAGCTCGTTCTGCGTGCAGGTCGCAGTGTGGGATTTTTGCAGTATCACCATTGCCGCAGACTTGGCAATCTCACCCGCCACTTCAATGGAAGACCCACTGGCGAGGGCCAGCGTAAGTGCGCTTATATAAGTATCCCCTGCTCCCGCGGCCCTGGTGTTCTCTACCGGTTTGGAGAACGTGCGATAAGGCTCCTTGCCGTGCTGAAACAGTAGTGCGCCTTCGATATCGATAGTGGCCGCAACATATTTCGTTCCGGTTTTCTTGAGCAGCTTTTGTCCATAGAGCCTGATCTGCTCCGAACGCTGGCCGAGAGGTGCCGGTTCCGTAATTGCAAGCAGCGTGACGAGTTCCTGATAGTTCGGCTTGGCCACCGTGGCTCCAACCCGGCTGTACTTATCGAGCGATTTCGCGTCGATTACCAGAGTGTTTTCTTTTTGATGCTGCAAGGCGCGCAAAGCATCGATCACCGTGTCCGTGAGAATGCCATAGCCATAATCGGAGACAACGACAGCATCCATCTCATGAAACTTTTCGTTCAGGTTATCGATCATCTGCCGCTCATGCTCCTTGCATACCCGTTCCGTAGTGCCGGCGTCAAAACGGACCAGCAGTTGGCTGCCGGCAGCTACACGCTGCTTGGTAAGCGTGCGGCGGGTGGGATCGCAGATAACCCGGGAAATGTCGAGGCCATGACGAATCAGGGATTCCTTCAACAGCTCGGCTTCGTGATCACCTCCGACAACTGAAAGATAGTGAACCGTGGCGCCCAGTTGTGCGAGGTTCACTGCCGTATTGGCCGCCCCTCCCGGCACTGCCTTGATATCCCTCACATCCACAATGGGAACGGGCGCTTCCCTGCAGATACGATTTGCCGACCCGTCGAGATACACATCGAGCATTGCATCGCCGATTACGAGCACATTCAAACCGCTAAAGCGATCGATAGTGGCAAGATAACTGCTGTTCATGCTGCCTCCTTTCACTTGGGAACGTCTCACGTGCGCTGGAATACACAGGGGCAAGGCAAATTCCAGGGAGCAATTGGGCAAACTGCCGGTATCAGCAGCGGGCAACCTCCCTGCGCATCGCGTCGCTGCCAACGCCCTGACAAACAATCTCTGCCGCTTCCATCCAATCCGTTACCGAATACACAGGTTCTCGATCGCTGCCCCTTACCCACTCCGTCTCGTTACCGTTATCCAGATGAATCGTGCGACAACCCGCGCGATTGCCGGCTTCCACATCATTCAGGATGTCGCCGATCATCCAGGACGTTTGCAAGTCCACGCCATGATTGCGGGCAGCCTCTAAAATCATTCCCGGCATCGGCTTACGGCATTCGCAACCATCGTTCGGGCCATGCGGACAGTAATAAAAAGCGTCGATGGAAACGTCATATTCCGCCAGCAAGAACTGGATGCAGCGGTTAACGAAAAATAAATCCTTTTCCTCGAACAAGCCCCTTGCGATCCCGGATTGATTGGAAACAACAATCAATTTATAGCCAGCATTTTTCATATTACGGAGTGCTGGACCCGCACCCTCGGTCAACCGGATATACAGCGGATCCACGTTGTAGGGCACGTCGTGAACAAGGGTGCCATCCTTGTCGATAAACACTGCCTTTCCGATTTCCGCAGGTACTACGGCCACGATGTCTCCCGCATCGGAAGTACCATGACCTCGGGGATTACCGTTTCGTCCGGCTGTGTCAGAACGAAGTGCACGGTGTCCGCCACATTTTTTGGATCCTGGAGAACGTTTGGATCGGTATCGGGAAACCGCTCCATGATAAAAGGTGTACGCATCCCGCCAGCTATTACCGCAGTGACCTTGATATTGTCGCGTCGGCCTTCCGCATGCAGGGCATGGCTAAAACCAAGAAGGCCCCACTTGCTGGCGTGGTAGGCGCTTGCCTCGGTCCAGACCCGCTTTGCGGCTGTCGAGGCAATGTTGACGATATGCCCCCTGCCCTGACGCTTGAGGAGCGGATAGACGGCTTTCGACAACAGAAAGGGACCACATAAATTCACATCCACCACCCGGTCCCAATCCGTCACGCTTAAATCTTCAATACCGAGGGTCGTGTCGGTGCCGGCGTTATTGATGAGGATATCGATGCGACCATGCTCGGCCATGATATCGTCGACAGCCTGACGGACATCCTCCGCGTTGCGTACATCCAGCACGAACGGATAAGCAGTGCCGCCCCCATCATTAATGGCCTGGGCCACGTTTTTTACCTTGTCTTCCTTGATGTCGCAGGCGCAGACAACTGCTCCTGCCACGCCGAGCGTATTTGCAATCGCCTCGCCCAACCCCTGGCCTGCGCCAGTAACAATAACGACTTTGTCAGTTACACTTTGTTGATTCATGCTTGATTTTCCCCTTATTAGCGTTTTTAGCCAGATCCGGAACCTGGAAGTGCTTTATTGACCATTCATCCGTTATCTGAATGGTATTCTGGTCGTCCACCACGATTTGCTGCTCGATCAGATGGCTCAGCACGTGGAGAACAAGCAGTTGTACCTCCTGGATGCGTGAAGTTTCGTTTGACGGAACGATGATGTTGACATCAGTCAATTCGCTGGCGGGGCCACCCTCCTTGCCGAGCAGGCCAATGCAGAACATTTCGCGACGGCGCGCAGTGCGGAGCGCCTTGACCAGGTTGACTGACTGCCCGCTCGAGCTGATTACAACCAGAACGTCTCCCGGCTGCCCGTGTGCTTCGACCTGCCTGGCAAACACATCATCAAATGTATGGTCATTTGACCAGGCAGTCACAAACGCGGTATCCGCAGTGAGCGCCATGGCTGGCAAGCCTCTACGCCCACTCGCCTCGAACCGGCCCATCAGTTCGGCTGCAAAATGTTGCGCCTCCGCCGCACTCCCGCCATTACCGCAAACCAATAGCTTCCCGCCACGAGCGAGCGATCGGTAAATAGCCTGGGCCGAATCAAGGGTGGCAAGGCGGATTTTTCGCCTGGACTTTTCGATAGTCTCTATTAATGACCCGAAGGAGTCGTCGATGTACGACAGGGAGTCTTCTTCGTCGTCTGCCCGCAGCGGGCTCTGCGTTGCAATCCGCTCGTACATGTTGGCAGTGAGATGCGTTGCCTTCATCCATGTGTAATTCTGATTGACATGGTGAATGGCGTTTTCCTTGAAATACGTCATGAGCTTGTTACTGCTCAAAAGCTCTATGATGCGGCGCCCAAGCGCTATGGGATCATTGGGTGGCACAAGAAAGCCCGTTTTGCCATCCATGACCGTGGATTTAAGGCCACCAACATTTGAACCGATTACGGGTGTCCCGCAGGCCATGGCTTCAAGCGGCGTAATGCCGAACGGCTCATACCAGGGCGTGGTCGTGAATACATCGCAAGCGCTGTAGTAGTAATGCAGCATGTCACGGGGACGCCGTCCGACAAACGTCACCAGATCGCCTGCACCTTCAGCTTCGGCCAGTTTTTGCAGGCGACCGATTTCAGGCGTGATTTTCGGATCGGGCTCATCCGATTCCCCGCCCACTATCAGAAGGCGTGCTTCGAAGTTATGCTCGCGGCGCATGTAGCCCAGCGCTTTTATGACGTTGTCGACACCTTTTCGCCGCACCATGCGGCCTAGTTGCAGAATGATTTTTTCCTGAGGATCGAGTTTTAGCGCCATGCGCGCAAACAGCTTATCGAGGGGATAGATCTCATCCGGCCTGAATCCGTTTGGAATAACGGTGATTTTTCCCGGGTCAGCTTCATAGAGATTGATCAGGTCGTCACGGTCCTGCGGGCACAAGGCGACAATCTGGTCAGCCTCCGCTATCACTCTTTCCTCGATGGCAAAACCCTCGTCCGGGAACCAGTCGTTCCTGCCCTGGTGAACCCTGCGCACTTTTGCAAGAGCGTGAAAGGTAACGATGAAAGGAATGCCCAGTTTTCGCTTGATATCCGCCGCCACCAGCCCGGACATGAAGAAATGGGCATGAACGAGCTTGTAGCGGTTGTTTTCGGTTTTCATAAACCGCAGGGTATCCCGCGTGAAGGCGGGCATATAAGGCAGCAGCTTTTCCTTGGGAATGAACGTTACCGGTCCGGCTTCCACATGGACAATGCGGACGCCATCCCGCCAGTTCAGGACTTTTGGAACCCTACGGTCGTCCCAGCGGGTAAAAACGTCGATTTCATAGCCCAGAGCGGCGAGATGCCGGGCCAGTTCGGCCACCGCGATATTTTGTCCGCCGGTGTCCGCACCCCCTATAGCCGCAATGGGTGAAGCGTGTTCACTGATGAGAGCAATTCTCTTCTTCATACTCCTCCCCTTTCATTGAAGCCGGTCACAGTGCGCCTGCCGGTACTGAAAGAAGAAGGTGCACCTCATTCACACGAGAGCACTTTCTGTTCCAACAGACTGGCGTCTGCACGTCCAGCTAGAGTATTTCGGATGCCGAAGCGATCGAGCACTACGAGATTTTCAACGGAGACGCAAACTGCGTCCCAATGCAGCCCGTCTCTCTGATCGCAGATCAATCGCCCGGCTCGAATTAGAGCAGAAGCCCTAATTTTAAGAACGAAAATGTATTCTCTCTGTTCGGTACCACACTCATGCTGAGCGGTAAAAGCTTCCTCCCTCGGAGCCTGATCGAACCAGGCGAAATGGTGATGCGTTATTCTCCATGCTTTCTGGACCGAAACTGAAGAGGCAGTAGGAAAGATATTCTTGTGACGGAGATACGCGGTCCGTTTGGTGATGAAGATTGATTCCCTGCCTTTTTCGCGCACTCGGCGCAGGGATTCAATCAATCGAAACTGAGCGAATAAAGCACATCGATTGCGTTATCCATACCCGCGCGTGCAACTACGGTGATTCTGGGGGTTAGCGCATAGGTGAGCTTTGTCACACCCGCTGCGGCGGCAAGACCTTGTTCGTAGCTGATGTAGGCCTCTTTCGACAAGCGCTTGCCGATCGTGCCAATTTGTCCGGTCAATGGATCGCTTCCCGCCTGCCGGATCGATAACTCGTCTACTCCCAGTGCCCGGGTTATTTTATCGGTGACACCGCCGGATTGCCCGCCGAGAATGGAGCCGGCTGCGGCAAGCAATAATGTGGCGTCTGCCTTGCCTCCGGGAGCTCGACCCAACGTAATCCACGAGAGTTTCTCGAGATCGGACACAATCGGTGTCGATACCAGCCTTATGACGGGATGACGTACACTACCAGTCACTTCAACCCCTGCCACTACCGGCAGCCCCTTGCGCACTGCGCGTACGTTGAGTCCCGGATCGTCGATCGAACCTTGAAAGCTCACGATGCCCCGCTCCACAGTCAGGTCCTGTCCATAGGCCTCGAATTTCGTATCCTGGGCGGTAATGGTACCGACGGTGCGTAGCTTCTGTCCGGGTTCGCCCCGCAAATGCAATTGCCCTGCAAGCCTGCCCTCCAGTCCTGATGCATGAATGTAGAACCGCTCGCCCAGATCGAGAGTAGCTTCAACATCGATACGTAATCCCCTGCGCTCGGGTTGCTGTCCATCCGGCTCGGCGCGGCCAATGATAATCACGTCATCGGGCAGATGAGGACGGCCTGCGGTAGGCTGTGCCAGCAAACCCGCATTTGCCACGAGATTTCCTTTGAGGGTCAGCATGTTGTGTTCCAGCTTGGCATTACCGCTTCCCGAAGCAATAATCCAGCGATCAGGCCGTTGGGCCAGCGGAACAAGATTGGCGGTAATTTCGACACTGCCGCGCTCGCCCCTGAGATCCATTACTCCCGACGCCCGCAAAGCGCCCGGTCCTTTTGCAAGTTCCATATGCCGCAACAGAGGGTCTTGCGGAGGTGATTGATGCGGCGCCGAGAAATCCAGGATGTCCATGTGAAGCGATTCCTCGTCAAAATGCGCAGCGAGCTTTCCCTGTTCAAGCCGCACGCCGTGCTCCAACGAGGCAATCGCCAGATTATCTCCATGTATCTTCCCTTCCAGACGTGGCGCGCCAAACATTCCGATCACGTCTGCCTGCAATACGATTGCGCCCCCAGTTTTGATGCTGTTATCAATGGCGGGACCCGCCCAGGAAATATCCTGCATATTGACAAAGATATGCCCGGAGAGAGACGCATCATGCAATATCGTCCAGTGCATCCCCGACTCGGCTGATCTGACCAGCGGCATGGAGACAAGAGCGTTTGCCTCGCCCAATCGCTTGCCTCCTGCAGTGAGTTCTGCGGTCAGTTGGCCGTCTGTGGCCCGAGCAGACAACTTGAGTATTTGCAAACCCAGCGGTAGCGGCGGCTCGTCCGGCAATACCCAGTCGCCGCCCTCGCGTTCGATGTCAATAAAGCCCTTCAGTTGGCTACCCGCTGAAATATCCCATTCTCCGCGCAGCCGGAGAGCTTCATGGCTCGCTCCCCGCCCCCCGGTGCCTTCGTTTTCGTTTGCCTTGGCGGTCTTTACGGTCTCCACGGCTCCCACAGCTCTTACCCCTCTAGCGCCGGGACGCAAGCCAATCCCCGAAAAATGCCCCCTTGTGATCCACTTTTCAGGATTCCAGTCGATTTCACGAATCTGTACCTCGCCTCCCGCAATGCCGATATTCGATAAACCGAGTGATGCGTGATGCAAGCCGATCTGCACAGGAGAAGTATTTTTGAGATCAAACGGGATTCGGCCGGACCCGGACAACTCCACCAGTTCCCCCGCCCACTCGGCATCCCGCCACTGGCCTCCCTTTTTGGTGAGACCACCTCTGCCTCGTAGGGACAGGCTTTGGTCATCGACCAGTTGGACGAAAGCCTGGACCTCGTGTTGCGAAGTGCTGCCCTCCACTTCCACAGTGAGTTGCTGCAGCCGTGGATTTGCCTGAATCCGGTAGTCCGCAGCCAGAATCTTTAACATGATCGCCTCGCCGTGCAGTGTGCCATCGGCAGTAAAATTGCCCACATAATGCTCATCCGGAAGCGTGACGGCCTTTCCGGCGGCATAAAAGGTTATATCGGGCAATTCAAATGGTTTTTCGATAAAACTGGTAGAACTGCTGCCCAGTATTGCTTTCGCCATCAGTGAGCCGGCAAGTCCATATCCGATTTGTGCCAGCGCAGGCGCACTCAGTTCAAGCTGTAATCGGTCACCCGGCCGCCCATAACCACCGTGAGCCAGAAGTCGGTTGGTGCCGAAGTTTAATTCGACTTCCCCTTTAGCCCGGCTGAGCCCTGTAAACTCGATGCGGCCATTGCCTGATACCGGTTGTTCCGCTACGTGACTGTTGGCTATTGCAAATTGAGCTGTACCCGCTGGTTCCGAAACTTTTTGGGCGGATTCGCGCGTCCTGGCGGAACCCAGTTCACCTGCCAGTCTGAGTGTCGCGTTGAGATCGGTTCGTGGTGCCTGCAAAAACGCAGAGACATCGAAGCGCCGCAAGCTGCCCGCCAGGTCAAACTCCCGCTGCCCGTTCAACTCCATTCTGGCCTGACCGGTAAACATGGATTGCCCATGGCTGAGCCGCACTTTTTCCAATGTCAGCACATCGTCCACCAGAGTCATATGAGCACCTACACTCAGTTTCCGATCGTGAAGCGCCAATATTCCCTGTTGGCTTTGTGCATCCCCGCTGAGCCTCAACTCCCCTCTGACACTTGTTGGACGCAAACGCGTATCCAGTTTGGCCAGGTTAACCTGCCGGATGCGCAAATCCGCCGATCCCCTTGCCTGCTTGAGTTGCCATACGACATCACCCATGATCGACCCACCGCCCGGCAGCAGCAGTTTCAGGTTATGAAGCTGAAGCAATTCCGCCGACAACACCGGGTCCGCGCGCGCCTCGAGCACTGGGAGACCGCCCGCATCGAGAGCAGCAGGCTTGCTGTTTTTAACGGTCAGGGCGCCTTCGAGCTGCCCCGCCGTCTTCTCATTCAAATCCGCCTGCAAATCAAGCTTGGCTCGAGGCGCCGTAGCTGAAAAAACATGAGGATCCAGACCGCTTAGTGACAACCGCAGTCCCGCCACGACGGACGGGGCAAAGGGACGCAGTTGCGCGTCTCCCTCCCCTGCCAGCCCGGCGCCTTCTCCCTCGATTTTCACGTCGATCTTTGTCAGATTGCCGTCAAGGATGGCAGAAATGCGTGCTTCTGATTGCCTCGTCAACGTACCGGTTGGTTGGTGCACTTTGGGAACGGCAATCCCTGCCAGGGCTACGCGGCCTTCCAGAGGAAAAGGCTTCTCACCTTCCAGTTTCGCTGATGCAGTCAGGCGGCCATAGTCGAGCACGGCGCGCAGTTCCGGAATCCGATGTACACGTCCATCACTTGTCAATTTCGTGGCAAGGTCCAGTGCCCGGAAAACCGGAGCACCCCCTTTTTCGCGCATCACACGGAGGGCACCGATCTCGAGCTTGTGCACGTCCAGCGACAAGGGCAGTTCCAGATTATCCGGCTGCGATGCCGGGTCCGGAGAAGGGGGTGAAACCACTTCCACTTCCCCTGCTGTCAAGGCGATGATCTTGAGTTGGCCTGACCGCAATGCACCGGGCTCCCAATCCAGTTGCACATTCCGTGCAACGACAAGCAGGTTTTCCCCGGAAAAGAACACGCGCCGGGCACTGACAGATCGGGACAGTTTTCCTTCCAGCCCTTCAAAAGAAATGCTATCTGCGCTCAGGCGAGACAGGGCCGACCCGAGCCATGCGAGGCCAGAGTTGCTTGTAACCAACCAGAGGGCGGAGCCCCCGACCGCGAGGATAATGAAGATCGTCGCCAGCAGCATCCACTGCCACCAGCGGACGCTTACGAAGGTATGGTGGATTCGTTCGTTTGCAGGTTTCATACGCTGTCAGAACGCCACGGCAATCGAAAAATGAAAACGGAATTTTTCGTCCCGATGCCCCCGGGCGACATCAACCGCCAGCGGTCCCACAGGACTGCGCCAGCGTATCCCTCCGCCGTATCCGACAACCGGATCCAGCGCGCCTATGGTATCGGCTGCATCACCCACATCGGTAAAGATGGCAGCACCCCAGTTACGCGTAAGCCAATGATTATATTCAATCGATCCTGTGACCATTACCCTACCCCCGACCACTGCGCTACCTTCCTGCACGCCTAAACGCTGAAAAGCGTATCCACGGACAGATTGAATACCGCCCGCTCTAAAGAGATATTCTTGGGGAATGCCGAAGCGTGAAGGGGCAAAGGTGTAGCCCAACTCGCCTCGCAGAAACAGCACGTCGCGCCTGCCTACCGGATACCAGAACTGATGTCTTGCATAAGTCCGCAAAAAATCCTGATCAGACAGCAGTTGCTGA
>DATEEZ010000048.1:0-10606 GCA_035280905.1 Nitrosospira sp. | reverse complement strand
GGGGGATGTAGTAGGCAATATCGCGCTGTTTTTTCCACTGGGCATGGCAGGTGTTATCTTTTTGCATTCCAGAACGAGCAGCAGGAACGAACCCATCGTCCTGTTTTTTATGTCGTTCGTGTACGCATTCGCTCTTCAGTTTGCACAGATTTGGCTGCCGTCCCGATCTGCAGCGTTAACCGATGTGGTGTGGAATATGGTAGGCGCGATCTCAGGCATGTGGGTCGCTCACCTTGTCGCGGCAAGTTTCAGGAAGAATAAAGAGAAAGCGGCGTCATTCGATTATTCCTCTCTCCTTCCATTATCGATATTGGCACTATGGTTGCTCAGCCAATTGATACCTCTGGTCCCCTCTCTGGATTGGCAAAAATTCAAGGACGCGCTGAAGCCGCTTTTCCTCGATTTCAGCTTCTCCTTCCCGGAATTCCTTATGCAGGTAGCTGGCGTGTTTGCTGTTGCCAGCGCAATATTGGCATTGAGCCGCCCGCTAGCCTTGTGGTTGACAGGTACGCTCGCCCTGATCCTGACGGGAAAAATTGTCATCGTGAATCTGACCTTGAATGCATCGACTGTGATCGGAATGACGACAAGTTACGCCGGGTGCCTGATGGCGTTGCGCCTTGGCCGCACGAGGATAATCATTGAAGCAGCCTTCCTGGCACTCCTCATCGCATGGACTATTGTCGGAATAACACCTTTCTCTCCCAGTCCGGGTGGCAGCTTCAATGGGATTCCGTTTGCAACCATGCTCCAGGGATCAATGGAAACTGCCGCCCGAGGATTAGCGCAATCTCTGTTTATTTATACTTCTCTGCTTTGGCTGGCCCAAAAGCTGGGAATCGGCCATCGTAAGGTCGTGACCGGCCTCGTTATATGGTCGTTTCTGATCGAACTCACGCAGATGGGCTTGCTGGGACGGACGGCGGATATTACAGAGCCTGCATTGGTGCTGCTGGTGGGCTTTGTATTGCCCCTAATACAAGGAGCGAGCACTGAACGTGAACGAGAGGTTGAAGAAATAGCTCCTTCACAGCCACTCGTCCCTGCTATTCCGAGAAAACCGGGCGCAGAAATGAGTGGAGAAATAAGCGCAGAACCGAGCAATAGGAGTTTGCTTGCCCGAATCGCAGCAGGGATTGTCATATGGGTAGCGCTTGCATGGGTAATCACGAAGTCGCCCCTGGTTCCCTATAATGTCAGGGAATTGGTATATGAAGGACATCCCTTTCGATCCCTGTTGCTGCTTGGCCTGCTGTTGTACTGGTCACTGGGTTTTCCGGTAATGATCCTACATTGGTTGGCGCGGGGCGAGCGATATCTGCTTGCTTTCGTACCCCTCGTCTTGCTGCACGGCTTAATCGCATGGATGCTGGTATGGTCTGCCGTGCCCACGGAGAGCATTCACGATGTAGTTGGGTCAGCCGTTTTCGGCTGGCCCTGGGAGTGGGAATTGCTGGGACGTTTCGTGGCATTGTTCAGCATATGGACGGTGGCAGCGACAGCGGGCAGTCTCATAGGTGCCTGGCGTTTTCTTCCGAATGCGAGAACAGTACTATTCGGATGGACGCCGGGCGCATGCCTGATTATGTCTATTGCGTATTATGTGGTCGTTCACGAAGCATCCACGGACAATCTGGTCGAGCTTATGGCCGGTAATGGCAGCATACTCGCCTTTTGCCTGATCAGCCTGGCTATAACGATAATCACATTCGCTGGAACGAAAGCAGGACTGGCATTCGTTCTACGAGAGGTGGACATGATGAGGCTAGCGATATGGATCCTCATGTCCGGTCTTTTGGCCTACCTGGCGCTCTATCTTGGCCTTGAACAGGTAATTATCAAGTACGGGCAGGTTTTTTCCGCAATGCAGTTTTTGCTGAGCACGGATCGCGCTCAGCTTGCGGGTCAAGGGGAGTTACTGCTTCGCTACACCGTGGTCTACTTTGGCATGATCGTTGCAATCGCTATTGTGCAGAATCCGATATGGCAATGGCTTGCCCGGCTACTGCCTCGATCGAGCAAGACTGGCAGCATCCCTCCCAGGGAGAGCCGCTCAGCCTGATTCCGTTTCCCTGCACCATTCCGGGAAGCTACTCATGCCCGACTGAACTGGCGAATGTAGGCTCCTAATGAGCTGTAGTGGCGAGGGGGGCTTTAGGATTGCTTTCGCGTTGAAGCGAGGATTGCACGGATATGAAGCTGCACTCGAGCGACTGCGTGTTGAGATCGACCCGCAATCCGTTATCCGGTGAGCATGGGACGAAGTTCAGGCTTTCAAGCACCTGCTGGGCCGGAATATTGCGTCCCGTGGGTTTGAAATTAACCCACAGGCTCTGCGGCTTTTGTCCGCGCGGTATATTCACCAGATAATTGAAAAAAGCCTGTTCTATGAACCTCCCCTGCACCCGGCAGGAGAGCATGAAATCTTCAACACGTATCTCATCCTCTTCGGCGCGCGCGATACAGAATCCCACCGCACCATAAGAACCATAATTATCCGCGCAACGCAGCACGTATTTCTCTACTTCCTCGTCCGCCAGAATAGGCAAAATTTCGTTCCTCTGGTACTTGCGTCCCGAGAAATTCAGTTGATTCGTGCGCTGCACGAGTTCGGAGACACGCTCCAGATCGTCATCCGTATACAGATCGACAAAAAGCTTTATTTCGCACGCCGCCAGGAATGCAAGGTAGTCTGAGCCAAACCGGGTTGCACTTTTCCTGCGCACAAATTCTTCACGATAAAACTGGCTGCGTTTCCTCGCATCCTCATTGGTCGATCCCTGATAACGCGGACTTGAGAAAAGATCGGCGATTTTCTCTGCGTTTACACAAGTGACACCCTTTAGCGCCCGTGATACTTCTTCCAGTTCGAACGGATTGTCGTCAATAAAAGCGAAGGTATCGAGTCCTATATTGAGTTGCTCCGCTATTACCTTGATATTTTCGCTCTTGGGAAGCCAGTTGATCTGAGGATACAGAAAGTAATCCACTATGCCCAATTCCTCCAGCCGCCGCCAAGCACTAGGTTCGTCATTCTTGCTTGCGATACTAAGCAGGATTCCCCGTTCGTCAAAGAAACGCAGCAATTCGACTACATTTGGTCGCAAACCAACCCCTTCATTCTCCAGCAATATCCCATCCCACATGGTATTGTCGAGGTCCCACACCACGCACTTGATTTTCGGGTGGTTGGAGCTGTCTACCTTTACGGTTTCAGCACGAACCACAAAATCGGCGGTGAGAAATACGAGGCGTGCGGTGCCCTCACCATCCCCATCCGGGATAATGGCGATGTCAAACGGAAGGCCGCATTCCGTAATCCTCGAGAATTGTTCGCGCCGGAACTCGTGGCGGGAATAACCGGGTGGCAATGTGACTGATGCCCGAAATGGGGGTGGAAGCTGCCCCGAAGAAAATTTGCCCGCTCCGCTTGCAGCTGACATGCTCAATTGCATCCGCACGGGAACATTCATCGGATTGTACACTTCCAGCAGGAAAAGATTCGGCTGTTGCCTGGAATTAGAATCAGTCCTTCGATGCAGCCAACGCCCGAGACGCTCGAGGAGGGTATGCTCGAGGTAGGACCAGCGAGGATCGCGCGTGATGCGGTGGACAAAGGCGCCGACGGCATTGAGCAGCGGTGCAGACAAATCGACCATGCGTTCAGTCCACAGGGCCGTACCGGAGGGCAGCAGTAGTGTATTACCGCGAGCCTCGATTTTGCCCCATTTCTTGAATGAAACCTCTGCACCGTAGCCCCGCGCCGATGGAAAACGAGGATTGCGATACATCCCATACGTCAGGCGTCGGCACCGTGTATCGGGCCGGCTCTGATAAAGATCGCAACTCGTAAAACAACTCGGGGCTGCGCATTCCACGCAATGCTCCCCCCACATAAGCAGGGACATTTTCTCGATATCACGAACTGCTTCGTAAGACGATTGCGGCGCCAGTTCGCGATCCTCGTGCAACTGCTTTTCGTATTTATCGAATTCGAACATGAGGTCTTGCTATCGAATCGGGGGCATATCCTGAATAATCAAAATAATTTCCGGCGACAGATGAATGACTTTCCCAAAGGGGCGTATGCCATATAAGGAATGAAGGATATATCCCTTTCCTTCTGCAGAAAATCCGAAAGGGCTTTCTGCTCGCCCTGCTCCGGATCAGCCTTGTAGTTATAGAAGTCGTCGAAGCAGACGATGGAGCCATTTACGAGGTACGGTTGGATAAAATCGAGTACCTCGACCGTGGAATCATAAAGGTCGCAATCGATATAAACGATCGCAGCTTTGCGTCCCTTGAGCCGCTGATGCGCAGTGTCATTCAAGCTCTCGCTGTAAAAACCCTCAACCAGCTCGTACTCACAAGAGTGAACTCCCCGTGATTTTAGAATCGACTCGAATTCTGGACGGCTGCAGGCAAACTGTCCTTTGTACCAGATGTTATCGGGATGAGCTTCCGTGTCAGGCAATCCCTGAAAGGAGTCAAAGCCCCATAATTTCATGTCATGCCTGCGATAGCGATGCTTCATCCTGTGCGCGTACCCGAAGGTCTTTCCCCTCCATAACCCAAATTCGAGATAGTCTCCGTGAACTTCATTGATCTTGATGAATTCAAATGCCTGACTCAACATTCCAAGCTCCGTCAAACGGTTATCAGATCGGTGATCCAGCACTTCCATTATGCGAGCGAACCACTCGGTATCTATAAGTCTTTTTATGATGTTTCTCATCATGATATGAATAAAAGCTACCTTCCCGATCGTATCAGGCGTTTTAGGGACGCCTTTATACCCAGCTGTTCCAATCTATTACCCGTAAATTTACTGAAATGGTCGACTGCTCTTTGCATCTGGAGCAGGCACACATTGCGCAGGTTTTCCCGAACAAAAAAGACATTGGCACACTGAACACTGCCAGTGGCGAACAGTTTTTTATGCTCTGACTGTCCCTCCGTGAAATCAAAAAAGCGGAAAATTTTTTCGTCGAACAGGTACTCCAGGGCAAGCCATTGCAGAACGGTGCCTACAGAAAAATTCATATACTCTGGATCATATCCGAGATATGCGTAGATTACGACGCCATTTGATATTGGACAGTAAAGATATGAGACGGGCCTATCCTGATGGAAAAGAAGGAACGCGCGAACGCGATCCTGTTGAGCCAGCCGTTCCATTTCCTCGCAGAATTCTTCGGAATCAGGCAGTCCCGCATCGAGCAATCTTTCCTGGTAAGTTATCCTGGACACGGTGCGAGCCAGCCGAAAGAATTCGGCCATTTCGCCGGGAGACCTGTAGACTCTCCAAGAGATGCTGCCACCGCAATGCTCTGTGTACTTCCGTATTTTGCGGCTGATCGTCGAGCGCGTCTTGGAGGAAAACTTGCCTTTGTATTCCGCGAACGACTGCTGCATATCGATGTAATAGCGGGGATACTGGGCAGGCACATAACACAAATAGGTCCCCTGCCGCCGTAACACGGGTTGCGGTCGAGCAATGCGCAGCGACCGTAGTAGGAAGCCCTGGCTTCCTACTTGTAAAGGATCAGCGGGCGCTGTCGGCTCAGCTACGGGAGGTGCTTCATCGTCAAGTCCCGCTTCCCGCACCTGCAACCATAACTTTGGGGCTAGCAAGGTCTTGTCACCTAGTTGGATCTTTATCGGCACCTGTTGACAGTGCCATATCTGATTCAACGAAGCCTCCTGAGCAAACCCTGTTCGAGGATTCTGAATCCTGTTTTCCAAACTGGGGAAGTAAGTGGAGCGGGTTGCAGGGGAACAGACGCAGGCATCAAGCCATGAAAGCCCCGTACGCGAAAACAATCCCGATGCCGATCGAGGAAAGAGCAAAGCTTATGAAAACGTTCTATTACAATTTCGTCCGGACGATCCATCCCTGGGCTAAGCAATTCGAAATTATGCGACAGGATAACAAAGGCTTTACGTCCGGACTCCAGTGACTGCCAGAGCAGGCCTTCCATCTCCTGATATGAGCATGCGGTCAACTGGGCATGCCGCAACCCGCCTAAACCCCCGTCGAAGACCGTCATTGGATATTCGTACACACCTTCGCATTCGACAGGTTCTACCAGAGGGGTTTCAGGACTGACACCGCTATCCTGTCCGAGCATGCTCGCGTTGTAACTGCTATCGAATGTAATGTGATTTGTATTCAATGCGCGCAATGTATCCCGGTTGAAACCAAAGCCCCCAGCTCGAAACGCGTTTATGCGCGGCGCTCCTGCTGATTCGATCAACTTCACTCCTGCCTGTATCAGGATTGTTTGTTCCTCCAGTGAAAAATAGCGCAGATACTGTCTTTTGTGGCTGACATTGTCGAGCAGGGGCTGATTTGATTCATCGACCCACTCCGTGTGAAGATGAAGCTGTATTTCATGGCCTTCTTCCCGAATGAGGCCAAGAATTTCCGCGAGCGGTTCAGGACCAAACCGTGTCGAGAACAGGGGTTCAACAAAAAATACCCCGGTCAATCCGTGGTCCCGCAACTGACGCAGCTGATACGGCAAGCCATAATCCCCTTTACTGGTAGGCCCGTAGATATACCTTCGGAATGCGCTGGGGAATTTGGCATCAAGATCCTCCCAACCATTGCACCATACCTCGACGTCAACAGTAAGGAATACATCCAGCATCTATCTGTCACTCGCGGAATTTAACTATCGAATACCGAACAAGCAAATCAGGATGAACCGGGCGGGCGAAAAGATCAAGATCGCTTCCCTATCACCGGATTTCCCCTTCTGCCCCGATCGGGCCGTGAATCTCGATTCCGCCACGGCTCACGCAAAATGGACCAGCCTGAGGCCCTGTCCGGGGGCGGGCACTTGCTCAGCAGCAAGCACGTTTCGCAGGAACGATTCAAACATCAACAATGACCATAAGGAAGCGCTATAGTCGCGCCGTCCCGACTGGTGTTGTTCCAGCATCTCTTCCAGAAATGCGCGATTGAAGAATCCGGTATCCGCCAGAACAGGTCCAAGCAATGCGTCATTTATCCGCTGGCGCAAGGGACCGCGAAACCAGCTTGCAAGTGGAACCGAGAACCCCATCTTGTCACGATAAAGAATGTCGTCTGACAGGTAGGGTTCCAAGGCCTTCTTGAATACATATTTGCCTTCATGGCCGCGCAGCTTGATGGATGCAGGAAGTCCCGATATCCATTCGACCAGCTCATGGTCCAGCAGAGGCACGCGCACTTCCAGGGAATGCGCCATGCTCGCGCGATCTACCTTGGTAAGAATATCGCCCACCAGGTATGTTTTCATATCCAGGTATTGGACACGAGAAAGAGGATCCGCCACTGGACATTTATCGGCATGCCTGCGCAGGATCTCCACTGCTCCGTACCCCTGAAGCTCGCGCCTGAAGGATTCGCTGAATAAACAGCGCCTCATGCCGTCCTTCATGATCGACACACTGTGAAAATAGCCTTCCACAGAATCCCTTGCGAGAGCTTCAAGGGTCGATTTTGCCCGCAAAACCTTTGGCGCCCAATCGGCCTTGGGATACAGGTTACCGAGCAGGCCGAACAGGGGTTTGCGAAGCCCCAATGGCAGGGCGGAACGCATTCTCTCCTCATAGAGGTGCCAGCGATAACGACGATAACCCGCGAGATTTTCATCACCGCCATCTCCGGATAAGACAACAGTGACCCGTTTCCTGGCCAGTTGGCAAACCCGATATGTAGGCATCGCCGAACTATCTGCGAAGGGTTCGTCGTACAGTGAAGCCAACTGGTCTATCAGATCGAAATCATCCTGGTCAACCTGATCTACCTGATGATGCGCATGGTAGCGGTCTGCCACCTCTTGCGCATATTGCGATTCGTTGAAAGCAGGATCACCAAAAGAAATGGAGCAGGTATTGACGGGTTCATCCATGAGGCCTGCCATCATTGCCACCACCGCGCTCGAATCCACGCCTCCGGACAGGAAAGCCCCCAGGGGCACTTCGGTCATCAGATGTACGCTTACCGAATCACGCAACCGAACAATCAGTTCTTCCTGGGCTTCCTCCAGACTCATGGGGGGATGTGCCGTAAACGGAACATCCCAATAGGATTGAGGGTGAGGTACGGTTCTTGCCCGGCCGAGCTTCAGAGTATGCGCTGGTGGTAGCTTATACGCCTGCCTGAATATCGTTTTCGGCTCTGGCACATAACCATAGGCAAAATAATCTTCGATTGCGTGCGCATCCATATCCCGGATAAAACCAGGATGGGCAAGAATTCCCTTGAGCTCTGACGCAAAAACGAGAGTGCCATCATTTAGCAAGCTGTAGTAGAGCGGCTTGATACCGAGCCGGTCTCGTGCAAGAAACAGGACCTCCTGATTCCGGTCCCACAAGGCGAAGGCGAACATGCCCCGAAAGCGATTCACGCAACGTTCACCCCACTCTTCCCAGGCATGAACAATGACCTCGGTATCACAATGTGTCCGAAAAGTGTGTCCCAGGCTGGAAAGTTCTTTAGCAAGCCCCTCGAAGTTATAGATTTCGCCGTTAAAAACCACAACCACACTACCGTCTTCATTGAAAAGCGGTTGCTGGCCGCTGGAAACATCCATAATCGAAAGACGACGATGACCAAAGCCTATTCCTGGCTCGATGTAAACCTCTCCTTCATCCGGACCTCGGTGTACCTGAACCTGATTCATTCCCAGAAGAAGTTGCCGGTCGATTGGCCTTTTGCCCCGAGTATCGAACAGGCCGACAATTCCGCACATGTTATTTTTCCTTTCGCCTGTTATGCCCGGCGCAACACTTTGTCATAGACTTCAAGATATCCGGACATCATGGCTTCCATACTGAACCTTGTCTCGACCTGCTTTCGGGCGGCACGGCCGTGTTTTACCAACAACTCCGGGTTTCTGTAATATTCCTGCACGGCTGCAGCCAGGGCAGTTGCGGATCCGGACGGGACCAGCATTCCTGTCAGGCCTTCCTCAACCAGTTCTGCATTTCCTCCCACCCGGGTCGCGACGACGGGCAAACCGGTGGACATAGCCTCGAGAATGGTATTGGAAATGCCCTCCCCGAGCGAAGGAAGCACAAACAGATCCATGCTGCGCATGAGGTCAGGGATATCGTCCCGTTCACCGGGAAACCAGGCAAGCCCTTCAACTCCCGCTTCACGCACCTTCTCAATGCAGCGCTGCCGGGTACTTCCCGCCCCGACAATCAATAACCGAAGCCTTTCATGAGCCGCGGGCATTTCCTTCAACAAAAGTAAAAACGCTTCTACCAGGCCGAGGTAATTCTTTACGTCCGCCATGCGCCCGACGCTGCCAATGACAAACGTATCTTCCCTGAAAAATCCCGGGACTGCTCCCTGAATCAAGTCATTCTCCCAACGCTTGCTTTTGCGCGGATAAAAGCGCCGGCTGTCGACTCCGTTGTAGATCTGATTGATGCGATGCGGTGCTGCCCGTACCGTATCGACAAGCCAGCTTTCGAGATCCCTGCTGACCGCAATGAAGTGATCCACAAACGGGCGAATTGCTTTTCGCAGCAAATTATATTTGCGGTTTTTGCCATGCAGGTCGAACATATCCCGTCCGTGTTCGCCATGCACCCTTGCTCGCGCTCCCGCAAGGACTGCAATCACCTGGCCTTCCATGGCAGCCAGATTACGCGTATGCACGATGTCAGGCTTCAAGCGCCTGAATGCCCTGAAAAGATCGATATAAAGCTTGAAATCATGTCCATCGCGCTTGTTCAACGCGATAACCTCCACGTTCTCGCTCGCGATCCTGCTCCTGAAGTCCGAGTACCCCTTCAGACAAACTATGGCATGCCGGTAGCGATCGGCCGGAATATGATTGATGAGGTTGACTACGCCATTTTCCAGCCCTCCCACTCCCAGATGATAAATCACGTGAGCAATGAGAGGGGGTTGCTTGACATGTTCCATCGGATTCAAGCGCAGCCGGTCGCTAGCGATTTGCTGCATTTCGAAGCGCACCCGTTATTGCGGGCGCCGTATCCGTAATAAAATCCTGGAGCACTGAAGCCGCTTCATCGACGCTGTCCTCGTATCGTGCTGCCACGATGAGCTCAGCCGCATCGTCGCCTCTGCCCAACAGCTTGTTTCTAGCCAGCATGAACTTTGCCCAATATAGATTTGCGGTCTCCTCGCCACCTATCCAATACCACCTCCATGCAAGCAGTGATGTTGAGGGGGAGCGCAACTGGTTCTGTTTGACGGTTTCTTCCTTTGAACCAAGGACGATCCTGCGCGTACCTTCTCCGGCGTCGTGCCATTTTGATCCGGTTTCCGGCACAAGAACATTTTGGGAATTGATCAATTCGGTACCTTGCTTCTGGTTGCGGTAATAACTGATGTAAAGGTCCACCGACTGCCCGTTATTCCGGTAGTTTCTCAGGAACTGCGCAGTCGGACCTGTATGAATTGGTTTCCAATCAGAAAGGAGATGCGAACTACTTTGCCATTTGTCGGTATCAGAAATCTGAATTTCCAGTTCTTCCACGCTGTACGAATTCTTCCTTTCCAGCCACTCCGCATATACCGGCCAGATGATAGCTATGGATAAAACCGCGCCCGCAGTGATCGTTGTCCTTAAAGTGG
>DATEEZ010000047.1:0-5581 GCA_035280905.1 Nitrosospira sp. | reverse complement strand
TGCTGGGATGCCGCCTGGTACATCCCGGTAAGCGCATCGAGGCGCAACTGGCCCAGCTTGCGCGTTTGCGCGAACGCCTGGAAAGCGCATGGCACCGGCATTCGAAAGACCGGTATTGGCGCTTGCGCGAGCTTCAGCAGCGCATGAAGATCGCCAGCCCAGACATCCCACGGCTGGAAGAGCGCCAACGGGAACTCCGTCTACGCCTGCAGCGGGCCATCACAACTCGGATGGAAACTCTTGGCATGCGCTTGCAGCGGCGGGAAGCAAATCTTTCCCACCTGAATCCCGAATCCGTTCTGGCGCGGGGCTACAGTATTGCCTATACGCCCGATGGCACTGTATTGAGGAGAAATGATCAGGTTGACGTTGGCGATGTCATTCTTGTGAAGTTCGCGAAAGGATGGAGCAAGGCATCCGTGATAGAGACCGGTGAGTAACGGGAAGCGCTGCCTGGCAATCCTGCCATACGTTCTGTGGTTTCGTACGACGTTACGAGTCTGGACATTCAGGCATGGGTAGTGCAGACTTTGATCGTTTGGGTGATTGTGCCGAAAATCCGCTTCCAACTCCCATCCTCCCGCAGGAGCGATAAGTCTTTTCCCGGATAAAAAGCCGCATATGCGGCGCGGTTGCCATTCAATTCCGCTTATACGTTTCTGCCACTGAATCCTATTAGCTTTTTCCACAAAAATATGTCTCCAAAAATCTTTCTCACTCTGGGCGCAGTCAATGCATTTCTATGTGTCGCTTTGGGTGCGTTCGGGTCGCACGGCCTGAAGCAAACGCTCTCCGCCGATATGCTGGCCGTATACCAGACTGGTGTGCAGTATCACTTTTATCACGCGCTCGGCCTTATCGCGGTGGGTCTTGTGCTGTTTCAGTTTCCTGCCTCCAGATGGGTGGCGTTATCCGGATGGCTGATGCTTGCGGGAATTGTTCTGTTTTCTGTCAGTCTTTATGCGCTGAGCCTGACGGGCCTACGTGGACTTGGCATCATCACCCCATTTGGCGGTGTGTCATTCCTCACGGCATGGGCCTTGCTTGCCTACGGCTCGTGGGCAGCGAGATAAAACCATTTCTGCGAATATCCGGAAGTCAGAATCTTCTGATATCCTGAACCGCCCCCACTGCATCCTGTGACACTTCATCATTTTTTTGCGCCCTGTCCCCGTGGAGTGGAATCCGGGCTCGTAGCGGAGTTGGAGCGTCTCGGTGCATCTGGCATAAATCGGCAGGACGGGGGAGTGGAATTTCAGGGGGACTGGGATACCTGTTATCGAACCAACCTGGAAAGTCGTATTGCCAGCCGTGTTCTCTGGCGCGTTGCCACTGAACCCTACGCCACCGAAATTGACGTATATAAGGTTACACGTGAGTTGCCCTGGCATGACTGGTTCAGTCCGGCGCTTACAATCAAGGTCAACGTGGCTGCCATCAAGTGTCCGCTGCCGAGCCTGGATTTCGTTACGCTTAAAATCAAGGATGGGGTCTGCGACAGGTTTCGCGAAGTTGTCGGCAACCGACCGAGTGTCAATACGGCGCAACCGGATATCCGGATTCACGGCTTTCTCGACGCCCGCAGGATTTCCTTGTATCTGGATACATCAGGCGACGCCTTATTCAAGCGCGGACTCAGAAAAAACACGGGTGAGGCCCCGATACGGGAAAACCTTGCTGCAGGAATTTTATTTCTGGCAGACTGGCGCCCCGGGATTCCGCTGCTTGACCCCATGTGCGGGAGCGGAACCTTTCTGCTCGAAGCGGCACAAATTGCATTGAATATCCCTCCCGGATCGGGACGAAGTTTTTCTTTTGAAAAGCTCAGGATATTTGACAAAAAACGATGGGAGCAGATCAGGAAGGCGGCAATTGCAAGGCAAAAGACGAAATCACAGCAGCCGATATTCGGCAGCGATTTGTATGGCAATGCGCTTGCTGTTGCCCAAGCCAATCTGACGGTCGCCGGGCTATCTGAAGCAGTTACTCTCAAGCAGGCGAACGTGTTGGAACTATCCGCGCCGGCATCTTCCGGCTTTCTTGTTTCCAACCCGCCCTACGGGGTGAGGTTGGGGGAGCAGAAACAGCTTATGGAGTTTTATCCGAAACTCGGAGATGTGCTGAAGAAGAAATTCAGTGGATGGAACGCCTACATACTGACTGCTGATCCACAACTTCCCAAGCTCATACGTTTGACAGCCTCGCGCCGCATTCCGCTCTTCAACGGTGCGCTCGAGTGCCGCTTGCTGGAATATAGAATTGTATCGGGTGGGATGCGGAAAACGAAGAAAACCGCTATCGGTGAGCCCGGACGGGTAACGGGAGCCGAGCATGAATAACCCCATGAAGCCGGTACGGGGCATATTGCTGGCGATATTCATGGGTTGCGCAGCCCTGGTCAGCTACGCGCTTTATCTGCAGTTCGTGGAAAACCTTTTACCATGTCCGCTTTGTGTCGTACAACGCATTGCATACTGGCTGACAGGTTTAACCGCGCTGATCGCCTTTTTTCATGTTCCGGGAACAACAGGTCGCCGCATCTATGCCGGCCTGATGACAGTCTTCGCGTTTGCCGGCGGGTTGGTTGCACTGCGTCAGGCCTGGCTCGTTCGCTACCCGGAGGCGTTCGAATGCGGTATCAGTCCCGAAGAAGAGTTCTTGAACGCGCTGCCGCTGGCGCGATGGTGGCCCGGCATGTTCGAAGCAAATGGCGATTGCGCCGACGTCACATGGAAGTTTGCCTCGCTTACTCTTCCGGATTGGTCAGCAATTTTTTTCATGATCCTTGCCGGCCTCTCGATTTATGTCCTGCTCGCGCGCGAAAATCGGCACTAGCCAGTGATACACTGATAACCACCTGAACCTTCGTCTACCGTTCGTCCTGCGCCCCTTCGACAGGCTCATCGAATAGGAGGCTGATCCGTTACAAGTCGATCACAAGACAAGGTAAGAATACTGTAGAAGGCGCTTCTTACTGGAAGCGGCTCCTTGAAAAATTGAACTCCCATCCCTATATAAGATCCATCTTCGACACAAGGAAACGGAACTGCCCTATGAAGCGAATTTTTCTATTTGTAGTTACCAATCTGGCCATCTTGCTGGTGCTGAGCATCACGCTGCGCTTGTTAGGCGTTGATCGCATGCTTGACGAGCAAGGGGTGGGCATCGATTACAATTCACTGCTTGTCATGGCGGCAGTGATCGGTTTTGGCGGTTCGCTGATTTCGCTTGCCATGTCCAAGTGGACTGCAAAACGCATGACGGGTGCAGTCGTGATCGAACAGCCCTCCGATCCTACTGAGCGCTGGCTGGTGGAAACTGTCCGACGCCAAGCCGAGCGCGTTGGCATCGGTATGCCGGAAGTGGCGATCTACGACGCGCCTGACATGAATGCCTTTGCTACCGGCATGAACCGCAACGACGCATTGGTGGCGGTAAGTACCGGCTTGCTCCAGAGCATGACTAAAGATGAAATCGAGGGAGTGCTGGCACATGAAATAAGCCATGTTGCCAACGGCGATATGGTGACACTTGCGCTGATTCAAGGTGTCGTTAATACCTTCGTAATCTTTTTATCAAGAATCATCGGGCATTTCGTGGATAGGGTTGTATTCAAAACAGAGCGAGAGCATGGGCCTGCCTTCATGATTACCACGCTGATTGCTCAAATGGTGCTGGGAATATTGGCAAGCATCATCGTGATGTGGTTCAGCCGTCAACGGGAATTTCGGGCAGATGCAGGTGGCGCGCAATTGGCGGGACGCAACAAAATGATTGCAGCGCTTGAACGCCTGCAACGCCGGCACGAGCCCTCCCAGTTGCCAGAGCGGTTGGAAGCATTCGGTATTTCCGGAGGGGGGGGCGGTCTCAGTACTCTGTTCATGTCTCATCCGCCACTCGAGGTACGTATCGCAGCGCTTCACGCAATGACCTGATCAGCCATGAAATAAAAAGGGCGGGAGCATGTTTCTACTCCCGCCCTTTTTTTGCCTGTCACAATTGACGCGTCAGGTTTGACAGGCTTTTACTTCCTTGTTCCTTGCGCAGTTCAAATTTCTTCTTCATCCTCCGTATCCTTCGGCGGATTCCCATCGTGCACCAGATTCTGCCTTCTCTGGAGATAGGCATCCCGGATAAACTCGTATTTGTCGAGCGAAGCTTCTTCGAGAGTTTTCTCGGATTTGAGCAATCCGGCGCGGATATCGGTAACCTTGGTCGAACCCACTATCGGACCTATAAAGGGCGCCACGAAGAAGCTGCCTACAAAAACAGGGTCGGTCACTGTGTCAATGACGCGTGCGCCTGCGTCCCGCGCCGAACTTGGTCCGAGGAAGGGCAATACGACATAAGGTCCGCTTGCGACTCCATAATAGCCCAAGGTTTGCCCAAAATCTTCATCGTGCTTTTCCAATCCAATGCCGCTCGCCAGATCCACAATCCCCGCGAGGCCTAAAGTGCTATTCACTACGAACCGGGTGCTGCTGGTGAGTGCGTTACTGAATTTGAGCTGCAGAAGGTTATTCAGCGTAGCCGGTATGTCACCGAGGTTGGAGAACACATTTCCCACCGCTGTTTCGAGGGGGTCCGGCATTATCCATCGATAACCCTTTGCGACCGGCCTCATTACATAGTCATCAACCGATTCATTGAATGAAAATATCTTGCGGTTGACGGATTCCCACGGGTCTTTTCTACTGTAGGCCGGGTACGTAGCAGGCGGAGCCGCATTTCTGAATACAGGTCCCTCAACTGCCTCCGCTGGCCTGTTGTCATCAACAGAAGCGGTTTTGGTAGCCGATGCATTCTCCTCCGAGGGGGCACTTCCATCAGCCGCAGTGTCCTTAGCCATGGCCCAGCCGTTAAGGAGGGATCCAAGAAGTAACGACAATAATAGAGAAGGTTTGACAGAGCGTGCCATAGTCAAAGTAAATCCTGAAGTTGACAGGGAATATTTTTCGCCATTATATGGCTAATTTCAAGCAAGAAAACACTTTTTTTCTCGCTGATCCTGCGGCTTTTTCTGGTATGTTTGTTCCTGCTTCATCTGCTTTACGACGCAATTTTCGCGATCTGAATACGCACTCACTATCAAATGCACTTGCGCTATTCTATGCTGCGCGCCGGGAGAAATCCTTAAGGCGAAAACCGAGCAGCCATAAGGTGACAAAGTAGCTAGCCGCCCCAATTGTTACGACTCCTGCCAGCCGTACCCCTCGCACTGCCGCCGTATCCGTCAGCCACGAAACATCGCCGCCTGAAGCAAACCATAATATGGTTCCCATCGTCGCCAGGGCTACCGCTATCTTTGTCATAAAAATGCCCCATCCTGGTTGAGGCTGGTAAATCTGGTGGCGCCGTAATTTGTAATAGAGCATGCCTGCATTGATGCATGCTCCTAATCCAATGGCGAGCGCCAGGCCAGCGTGTTGCAGCGGTATGATGAATGCGAGATTCATCAACTGGGTCGCGACAAGTGTGATAAGGGCTATTTTTACTGGTGTCTTGATGTTTTGCCTTGCGTAGAAGCCGGGCGCCAGCACTTTTACCAGAATCAACCCTAACAGACCCACGCTGTACGCGA
>DATEEZ010000046.1:0-3542 GCA_035280905.1 Nitrosospira sp. | reverse complement strand
TGCATCCGGATCGAAAAAGCACATTGCGTTGCGGCCTGATGCTTTCGCCTGATACATCGCGAGATCCGCCTGCTTCAGCAACTCGTCTGTTGTGTGCGATTGATCGTTAAACAGCACGACGCCAATGCTTGCCGTGCTGTGATGTTTGCAGGCACCGAGATTGAAAGGCTGATTTAAAGCACTGCGAATCCTTTCGCAAATGGCCTTTATACGGGCAAGGGATTCCTCATAATTTTCGCTACAGTCTGTTATCAGTATTACCACAAACTCGTCGCCGCCTAGACGAGCGACCGTATCCCCTTCGCGTATACAGGAGACCAGGCGAGGAGCGAGCTGCTGCAGCAACAAGTCCCCCAAATCGTGGCCGAAAGTATCATTGAGTAATTTAAAGTTATCAAGGTCGATGAACAGTAGGGCACCCATACGATGTTTACGGGCTCTCGCTGAGAGCGCCTGCCTCAGTCGGTCCAGCAGGAGCTGCCTATTGGGCAATCCGGTCAAGGAATCGTAGAAGGCGAGGTGTTGGATTTTGTTTTCCGCCATCTTGCGCTGCGTAATATCGGTGTTGATTGCGAAAACAGACTGCGCTTGCCCCTCGTCATTTCTAACCAAAGTCCAGCGTGCTTCAGCAAGCAATATACTTCCATCTTTGCGCCGCTGTGCGATCTCTCCCCTCCATTCCCCCGTATTCAATAGCAGTGTGTTCGCTTCATCGAAGGCTAAGGGGTTGTTATACAGCATCTCTATAGATTTACCGATGATCTCTTCAGAAGTCCATCCGTATAACCGCTGCGCGCCCTGATTCCAAAACTGAATACGATGATCGATTCCGTGAACAATGATCGCGTCCGCTGCCTTATCAAGAAGGGAAGCTTGCTGGCGAATGTGAGCCTCGGCCTCCTGGCGCGCCTGCTCAGACTGTTTACGCTTCGTAATGTCATTAAAATAAACAGCCAGACCATCTTCCAAAGGATAGACGTGTATCTCGAACCACCCGTCCAGAGGAGCGTAGAAGATTTCAAATTTCACGGTGGTGTTTTCGACGAGCGCCCGGCGGCATTCACGATCGAAGATCGTTCCTACTGCCTCCTTGAATTCTTCCCAGACCACCTTGCCCAAAAGGTCGCTGCGAGGGCGCCGTAGCAGATTTTCTGCTTCCTTATTTAGACACGTGAAGCGCCATTCGCGATCCAGGGTATAAAACGCATCAGTAATGCCGTCCAGAATCCTCTCTGGGCGAAGCTTCGCATGTGAAAGTTCGAGAGCTGTTGCCTTCCGTTCCTCTATAGCTGACAACAGTTTTTTATTTGCCCGTCCTAGTGCCGCAGCTTTCTCTTTTTTCACTGAGATGATCTCCTGATAGATTCAAAACTCTACCTAAGTTCACCTACGATTTTAACGGTCCTTCGATATGAAAGGACATATTTTTGACTACTGGTGTCATCCGGGTATGGGGACGGGGACAATGAAGCCGACCTGAACGCGACGCACCACATATGCTGCTACGGTTTATCCGTTCCAGCGAAGTTATACGCAGCTTGAATGTTGGAGGCCTGCTTGCCCTTCGGGCCTTGGGGTAACTTCAAACGTTACTTTTTTGACCTTCTTTGAGCGTTTTTGAATCCGGACATATTGAATATTCGTGTAAAAATTAATAACAATTGGAAGGGGTGACCCGATTCGTACCCACAATGAGGACAAATTGGAGGAGATTTTCGGTTCCTGGCTCCATACCTTATTCATCCTGATAAATAAAATCTATTAGACGTCGAAATTGAATGATTTCAGTGTGGAGAAGTGAACTGAATTTGACTTACAGGCGTTATTTGTAGATGATATGCAAACCGATTACCCCGGAAATTCTCTGAATTACCATCTCTGCTTAAGAGGAAAATCATGACAACCAGCTCATCTTTCAAGAAAAAAGTCGATTCCATCATTGATGCCCGGCACCTGTTGAAGCATCCTTTTTACCAGGCTTGGACTGCAGGCAAGCTCACTAAAGAGCAATTGCGCGGTTACGCCGAACAATATTTTCATAATGTGCTGGCCGAGCCGACCTATCTGAGTGCAGTACATTTCAATACGCCGCATTTTCATAGCGAAGACAATAGCGGCGATATCAGTGTGCGCCAGGAAGTCCTCAAGAACCTCATCAGCGAAGAGCATGGTGACAAGAACCATCCCGCCTTGTGGAAGAACTTCGCGCTGGCTCTGGGTTCGAGCGATAAGGACCTTGCGCACGCTGCCGCCCTGCCGGGAACAACCAAGCTGGTGTCAACCTTCCGCGACATCTGCCTGAACCAGCCGTTCTACGCGGGTCTTGCCGCATTGCACGCGTTTGAGTCGCAGGTGCCGTCCATCGCTTCGGTAAAAATTGATGGACTGGAGAGATACTACGGAATGAGCAATCCTTCAAGCTACGAGTTCTTCAGCGTTCACGAGGAAGCAGATGTGTATCATTCCCAGGCTGAATGGACGTTGATCGAGCGGTTTGCGGATACCCCCGAGAAGCAGGCCGAAGTGCTTGCTGCGACCATGCGCGCATGCGAGGCGCTGTGGGGATTCCTGGACGGCGTTTATGAGAAGTATTGCGCCGATCTCGCTTGTGAAGAAGAGGAGCCGGTCACGCTGCACTGAGGAAGTTCGCAGGAAACTTCTGGCTGGCAGGTCTTCATCATCCCGAAAGATCTGCCAGTTTACCCGATTGAGCCGCAACTGCTTGCCTATCCCGCTTTATCTCTCTATCCCTCTTCTTCGCTTCTGTTCTGCAACCGTTTTCCCCGGTCTGCATCCCCCTGCTGTTTATTGCTCCGCCTGCAGGGGAATAATTCCATCCAACGTTGCGAAGCACGTATTCCTTGCAGTAACCAGGAAATCGCGCAGATAGGACCGTGTGGCGGTTTCCGACAGCGTTGATACGTACAAGTCGCTCCACAGTCCCTGCGAACCAATCCGTCGCGCAATCACATAATCGTGCTCGACATAGTTTTTAAGTCCCCAACTGGGTAGCGCCGCAACACCACGCCGACTGGCAACCAGTTGCAGGATCGCCACGGTAAGCTCAGCTGTGCGCCGCTCCGGTTGAACTCCCGCCGGTCTCAGCACGTTGCGGATAAGGTCGATACGCTCCTCTGGCACGGGATAGGTAATCAGCGTTTCGCCAGCAAAGTCGCGTGCATGCAGGATCTTCTTCGCGCGCAGCGGGTGTTCCGGCGCCAGCACTGCAAGAATTTCGAAGCGAAAGAGCGGGTGGTGAACGATGCCGCGCCGCTCGACCTGCTCCGATCCGATCACCACATCCGCGCGGCCTTCTTCCAGAAGCTGGATGGGATCGCTGTGAAATCCCGAAACCAGATCAAGTTCCACCTGCGGCCAGTTCTGGCGGAACGCGTCCATCAGTGGCATCAGCCAGTCGAAGCAGGTGTGGCACTCCAGCACGATGCGCAAGCTACCCGAGGCATGTTCCGACATTTGGGCAAGATTTCGTTCGGTCGCCTGTATTTCTTCAAGCACCCTTCGCGCCAGTGCGACAAGATGCT
>DATEEZ010000045.1:0-6340 GCA_035280905.1 Nitrosospira sp. | reverse complement strand
GATGATCGAGGATGGTATTACCTTTGATTTTAACGAATTGCCGGCACATATGATTCAGCGTAGCTGGATTCCCTCATATTGCAAAGCCTGAAAGCCCCAATGGCAATATGAGCCTGTCGCAACCATCCGCCTCGCACACATCCAACCGCAAGCCCTCTCGTTATTCAGGCGCGAGACAAGAAAATGAAAAAAATGGTGTTCTGGCCTTATATGGTTGGATGCACGGGTGATTGATCAGTGCCCCCCGCTTCCCCGGCGGAAAGCAGCATTTCGGCTGCATGTTTGCGAGTAGTATCAGTAATTTTCGTGCCTCCCAGCATGCGCGCAATTTCCTCAACCCGTTCCTGCCTGTCGAGAGGAATGATACGGCTTGCCACCTTCCCTCCGTTCGCAGGATCAGCTGATTTGCTTACCCGCCATTGATGGTCTCCCGCTGACGCTACTTGCGCCAAATGGGTAATACACAAAACCTGACGCTCCCTGCCCAGTCTTTTCAGCAGGGTGCCTACGATTTCCGCCACCCGTCCACCGATCCCCACATCCACCTCGTCGAAGATCAAAGTGGGAACCGTGCCGAGCTTGGCAGTGATGACACTGATTGCCAGACCAATGCGCGACAACTCTCCCCCCGACGCCACCTTTGCCAGCGGGCGCAATGGCAGACTCTTATGGGCAGCAACCTGAAACTCGATCTGTTCCAGCCCGTGTGCAGTTCCCTGCTCGAGGGGCAGCAATGCCACCGAAAATTCACCGCCAGCCATGGCCAGCGTTTGCATTGCGGCAGTAACCTGCTGACCTAAGGTACTCGCGGCGGCGGACCTTTCAATAGTCAATTTTTTTGCAAGTTCACTATATTCACTGCTCGCAACTGCTTCCTCCCTTGCCAGGGATTCCCCGTCACCCTTGTTCCCCAACCCTTCCAGCCGTTCGGTAAAGCCTTTCAACAGTTCGGGCAATTCTTCCGGCGCCACCCGATACTTCCTCGCTGCGGTATGAATCTCCGCCAACCGTTCCTCGACCTGCGACAATCGCTGCGGATCCAGTTCCAGCCGCTGCCGGTAACGGCCCAGCTCATACACGGCTTCCTGCAACTGGATCTGACCCGGTTCAAGTAAATCGAGAACTGCTTTCAGGCTCTGATCGTAGTCCACCATCTGATGCAACCGGGAAATCACCGAGTTGATCTGCGAGAGGACCGCGAACTCACCCTCGGACAGCGCTTCGAGGCCTGCCTGAGCCGTCTCAAGCAGGCTGGCGGCATTGGACAAGCGGCTGTGTTCGGCCTGCAGATCTTCCCATTCATCATTTGAGAAATTCAACGTGGAAAGCTCACTTACCTGCCACTCCAGTTCTTCCCGCTCACGGGTGAAAGCTGCCGCGTTCTGCTCCCATGCCTCGCGCTGCTGCCGTGCTGTCTGCCAGCGACGATAAGCTTCCGCCACTTGCCTGGCCAGTGGCTTGCACCCGGCATAGGAATCGAGCAGTTCACGCTGCACTTCGCTGCGCAACATGGACTGATGGACATGCTGTCCCTGAATGTCTACCAGACTTTCTCCGATCGCCCGCAATTGCTGCAAAGTAGCGGCATTTCCATTAATGAAACTGCGCGAGCGGCCGCCCGCATCCACCAGTCTGCGCAACAGGCACACACCCTCGTCTTCCTGGTTTTCGAGTCCGTTTTCATGCAGCCAGGCAATCACATCGGGCAGGTCCGCCACTTCGAATTCCGCGCTGATTTCCGCACGCTCGCAACCGTTACGCACAGCACTGGCATCGCTCCGCTCCCCCAGCACGAGTGAGAGTGCGTCAATCAGAATGGATTTGCCGGCACCGGTTTCCCCGGTAAGGACGGTAAAACCGGGAGCAAATTCCAAGTCTATCCGGTCAACAATGACAAAATCGCGAATGCCAAGAAACTTCAACATAGAAACTCCACAGCGTTCAGGTCGGGTTTCTGGGGAGACCGCTCCAACCCAGTTTCTCCCGCAACATGCGATAGTAGCTGTGGTTGGGGGGATGCAGCAACGTTACCCTGTGGGGCGAGCGCCTAACCATCACCTTGTCGTTTTCCTCCAGATCGAAATGTGAATGACTGTCGAAATGAACACGCGCAACCGCAGTACGCTGCATCAGGATTTCCACCACCGCATCCGGTCCGACAACGATCGGACGATTGCTTAGAGTATGAGGGCTGACCGGTACCAGCGCAACCAGATCGAGGCTCGGATGAAGTATAGGACCTCCTGCCGACAATGCATACGCCGTCGAGCCGGTTGGCGTAGCGACAATCAACCCGTCGGAACGCAGCAAACAAACATATTCGTCATTGATGCGCACTTCAAATTCGATCATGTTGCCGCCGATTCCCCGGTTGACAGCGACGTCGTTCAGGGCCAGACCGGCGAAGGTGGCGACATTGCCGCGCGCCACCTCCGCGTATAGCAGCATGCGCTGCTCCGTAATATATTGACCTTCCAGTATGGCGCCAAGCGTTTGCTGCATCGTATCAATGGACAGGTCCGTAAGAAAGCCGAGGCGTCCCTGATTGATGCCGACCAGTGGCACATTGAAGGGCGCAAGCTTCCGCGCGATATTGAGCATGGTACCGTCGCCGCCCAGGACGATCGCGAGGTCAGCGTGCGTACCGATCTCTTCCATGGCAACGGCTGGATAGCTGTCCTGACCCGTGCTTGCAGCGGTGAGGTTGTCGAGCAGCACAGTCAGGTTGCGACTTTGGAGATATCCCGCCAAACTCAACAACGGTGTTACGATGCCGGGGTTCTTGTGCTTGCCTATCAGCGCTACTGTCTGGAAGGAAGAACTCATTCTATTGAATAAATATCCTTAGCTACTTCTGCTACCCGAGCCGCGAAATGGCTCTTCTCTTGTCGAGATTAAACCATATCGGCAGGAAGGTGACAAAGGCTTCCCACGGGAGGGCCTGCTCTTCCCGCCTGACTCTGTCCGGTTCACACCGAAAATCCTCCTTATGGAATCTTTTCAACTAATGGTGATCAAAAGATGAGGTACCGTTCCTTTTCGTGGGAACAGAAAAGCCGAAAATGAAATCCTGGTGTAGAATATCCGAATGCTGAATAAACGCGCACAGATTTTGCTTAAGACACTGGTGGAACGCTATATAAGCGAAGGCCAGCCGGTGGGGTCGCGCTCGCTCTCAAAATTTTCCGGGCTGGACCTCAGTGCGGCCACGATTCGAAACGTAATGGCGGATCTTGAGGAAATGGGTCTGGTTGCCAGCCCTCACGCCTCTGCCGGCCGTATACCTACCCATCAGGGCTACCGTTTTTTTGTGGATACGCTGCTGGTGGTCAAACCTCTGGATGTTATCGAGATTCATCAATTGGAGGATCAACTTCATCCGGACAATCCTTCACGGCTGATCAGCTCTGCCTCGCAATTGCTGGCAGAACTCACCCGCTTTGCCGGTGTCGTAGTCAGCCCCAAGCGTAACAGCGCCGTATTCCGCTATATAGAATTCATGTCGCTATCGGAAAAACGCGTTCTGCTCATCATTGTCACTCCGGAAGGAGACGTTCAGAATCGCGTGCTTTTCACCGACAGGAATTACAGTCAGGCTGAACTGACGGAAGCGGCGAATTTCATCAACCGGAATTATGCCGGTTGTGCCATCGACGAGATCCGCACTCGCCTGCAAAGTGAACTGAAGCAGTTGCGCCAGGACATGACCGCGCTTATGACCGCCGCCATCGATGCGGGAGACGCGGCAATCAGGGAAAACAGCGAGGCCGTAATAGTGGCCGGTGAACGCAAGCTTCTGGACGTGCAGGATTTATCGAGCAATATGGCAAGTTTGAAGAAGCTGTTTGATCTGTTCGAGCGCAAGACGGCGTTGCTGCAGTTGCTGGAATTCAGCCGTAAGGCGGAAGGCGTACAGATCTTCATCGGGGAAGAGTGTGGAGTCGTCACAATGGATGAATTCAGCGTTGTTACGGCACCTTATAAGGTGGATGGGAAAATGGTTGGTACGCTTGCCGTCATCGGTCCCACCCGGATGGCTTACGAACGCGTTATTCCTGTTGTGGATATGACGGCAAGGCTGCTGTCGAGCGCGTTGTCCCTGCATTAAGAAATCTCTGGAATCATCCCGCCTTGACTTCTCCCGAGCCTGCTTCCCATCAGGATGCGCCCAGCCAGACGGGAGTCTTGCTGATCAATCTCGGTACGCCGGATGCGCCCACTCCAGAGGCACTACGCCCTTATCTCAAACAGTTCCTCAGCAATCCGCGCGTTATAGAATTGCCGCGGTGGCTGTGGTGGCCCATCCTCAACGGCATCATACTTAATACCAGACCAAAAAAATCGGCGGAAAAGTATGCGCAGGTGTGGATGCCGGAAGGTTCACCGCTAAAGGTTCACACTGTCCGCCAGACCCGGCTGCTCCAGGATTTCCTGGCAAAACGCCTTCATCCCGCGCCTGTCGTGCAATACGCAATGAGCATAGGCAGCCCCTCCGTGGCGGAAATGCTGGAACGCTTCCGGGAACAGGGTTGCGACCGGTTGCTCGTACTGCCACTTTATCCCCAATACGCTGCCAGCAGCACTGCCTCAGCGTTCGATGAGGTATTCGCGCAACTGGCAAAGCTGCGTAATATCCCTGCTGTGCGCACGGTGAAACACTACTACGATGATCCAGGCTATATCGCCGCGCTCGCAAACAACGTGCGCGATCACTGGGCGAGAGCAGGCAGGCCGGATAAGCTCGTGATAAGCTTTCATGGCATACCCCGCTCGTCCGTGGACAAAGGGGACCCCTACCAGGATGAATGTCGGAAAACGGGCCTCTTACTGGCAGAGGCGCTGGAACTGGATGCAAACCAATATCAACTCTGCTTTCAGTCCCGCTTTGGCAGGGCAGAATGGCTGAGACCCTACACGGCCGACACGTTGGAGCAGCTTGGCAGGCAAGGGACGCGGCGTATCGATGTCGTCTGCCCCGGTTTCGTCTCTGACTGTCTTGAGACGCTCGAAGAAATCGCCATGGAGGGGAAGACCATTTTTATCCAGGCCGGCGGTCATGAATTTCATTACATTCCCTGCCTCAATGAACGCAATGACTGGATACACGCATTGGGGGGCATTACCCTTGAGAATCTACAGGGATGGACGAGCCCTGACTTTGCAGACCAGATAGATTCCGGCAAGGACGAGGAGGCTATCGCTTTATCGCAGGGGCAGACATCCGCGATTGCCAAAAGCGTCGATTAATGTATGGGTCCTTTCCGTCCTTCCTGCCTTTCTGCAACATGCGGATAATCGGTTCTGATTTTATCCGCTTGCGATCGTTCTATCGCGCACGGGTTGCCGCGCGGTTTCCGAGCCAGCCCCGCATGAACTGGATCAACCCGGGAAGTACGGAAATGATAATGATGCCGAAAATGAAGAAAGTCAGATTATTCTTCACTACCGGCACATTGCCAAAGAAGAACCCGCCGAACACGAAGAAACTGATCCAGAAAACGCTGCCGAAAGCGCTGTAAGCCATGAAACGCGGGTAAACCATTTGTCCGATACCTGCGACAAACGGGGCAAAGGTACGGATTATAGGGAGAAAACGTGCAAAGATTATTGTCTTTCCACCGTGCCTTGCATAAAAGGCCTCGGTTTTTTCCAGATGGGCGCGATTCAGCAGGCGCGAGTCAGTTCGAGTGAAAATTCTCGGGCCGAAATAGCGCCCGATCCAATAATTCGTATTATCCCCGCAGAATGCCGCCAGCATGAGCAGCGCCGCCAGCCCGGTTACCTCCATCGCGCCTGTAGCTGCGATGGCGCCAGCGACAAACAGCAGCGAATCCCCCGGCAGGAACGGGGTTACCACCAGGCCCGTTTCGCAAAAAATTATCAGGAACAGTATGAGATAAACCCAACTGCCATAATTCTCCACGAGCCAGATCAGGTGCTTATCCAGGTGGAGGATGATGTCGATAAAGGTGGCAATAATTTCCAAAATGGGGCCTGAATAGATCTGAAAGACTGCTGCGGGAGGGAAAAGCCTAGGTTTTGATTTATGGATTCCGGTTCAGGGTACTGCTTCCGGTTCGGGTTTCTTTTCGGGCTTGACAATATCCTGGCGCGAAACACCCAACAGCATGAGAAGAGGGCTTGCGACAAGCACGGAGGAATAAATGCCGAACAGAATACCGATGGTGAGCGCCAGAGCGAAGTAATGCAACGATTCGCCGCCGAACAGCAGCATCGATACCACGACCATCTGGGTGCTGCCATGCGTAATGATGGTACGCGACATGGTGCGGGTAATGGCATTGTCGATGACTTGCGCCACCGATGCCCTGCGCATTTT
>DATEEZ010000044.1:0-5802 GCA_035280905.1 Nitrosospira sp. | reverse complement strand
CGGCGGTCCGAATAGGGATGGCTGATGACAGCCGAAGTAATAAAAATATCATTTGGGATGAGAATATTGGTGCCTTCTTCACTTTTGAGCACCACGTAACGGGTTGTAAGCGAGGTCACCTCGCCTTTTCGGTTATCCACTGTGACTACATCACCCAGATGAAGGGAGTGGTCCAGCAGGATGATAAAGCCGCTGATGTAGTTACTCGCTATCTTTTGCAGCCCCAATCCGAGCCCGACGCCAAGCGCACCCCCAAACACCGACAGAAACGTAATGTCCACGCCGACCATGGGCAGTGCGACCATCACACCTACGACGATCAGAACGGTGCGGCTGATTTTAGACAGAATGACACGCTGGTTGATATTCAGCGCCCTCGCCATCATGATGCGCGTTTCAATCGAACTTGCCAGCCAGAGTGCCATGAGCATGCTGACAGTGAACGCGATGAGGCCTTGCCCGATCAGCAATATCGAAATACGCTGCTTGCCGACATGCAGTGAAATGTCATCGAGAAGGGCCAGAATTTCAGGCAAAAGCCCTGTGATATAAAGTGCCAATCCTGTCCATACTGTCCAGCCGATAAATCGTTCCGATGGGCGCAGCCATTCCTGGCGGGGAAATACCTTGCGCAGCATGTAGACGGCGGCGCGGATCAGGGCGAGCGCGAATAGTAATGGAATAATGATATTGAGCAGATGCGTCGGGTACCAATAGTCCAGCGCCCACCTGCCAATGACGGTAAAGACCAGCGCAAAAAGTGGAAACAGGAGGCGGCTCAAGCTGCGAGCGCTGATTGTCAGTGTCCCGCCCGCGTTCACCCGGGCCGGAGCACGGCGGATGAGCTGCCTTAGCAGCAGCCAGGCAATCAGCATGCTTGCTATCAGCACGGCAAGCTGCCACAGGACGGCGACTTCTCGCGCGTGGGTGAGCATGTTGTTCAACAAGCTCTGGAATTCGGTATCGGATTGCATATGCTGGAACAGAGGGATGGGGCGATGCGTGAACCGAACAGGCGGGGACTAGCCCGGATATTTCACCAAACCGGCCTGAGAATTGTAGAAAGCGGAATGAACACGGGTATTTGATCGATCAAGACTGAAATCCATCGGCCTTCACGGCGCTGACGGGTGTTTTGCGACATCTTTGCGGGCACGCAAATCTACTCCTAAAACGCCTCGCCATTATCCCGTGATCCGGTCAAATATCAGGGACTAGATTCTAGCACGCTTAAAAAAGCGTGCTATCTGTCAATGGAGCGCATAGAGCCTGACTGGGGTGAACCCAAACCCCTGCTTCGCCCTCTACTCAGCGATAAGGCCGTGCATGCCTGAAATGATCCAGCCAGTTTTCCAAGTAAAGGTCCACCAGGGCGGAGTTCCCACGCATCACGAGCACGTTCTCGGCGTTCTTGTACTGCGCCGCGTGCGTGAAATTGAAGCTGCCGGTAATCAGGGTGGCCTGCGCACTGCCCGCATCGATCAGCATCACCTTGTTGTGAGCGCTGCTATGATTCGAATCCGTAAACACAGGCACACCTTGTGATACCATTCTTGCAATCAGGCTGGTCGGAATTTTTTCCGTCTGCTCCCTGTCCGCAATGACTTTTACATCCACTCCGCGATGCCTGGCTGAGATCAAAGCGTCAGCGATTCTGCGATGGGTAAAACTGAAAGCCTGGACCAGAACCTGGGCGCGGGCGCCATCGATAGCATCTGCAATCAGTTTCCCCACATCATGCCCCGGCGTAAAAGCAACCTGCACGGTACCTGAAGCAGACAGGACAGGAGATGGCTTGCGAGAGGAAGGCGGCTCAAATGCTGCGGTAGAGGTTGCCAGAAGTACGGCAAGGCAGCCGGCCATATACTGCTTCACGGAGGGACGACTACAGCCTGGAGATATCATGTTGGAGCCTTTCCTGATTCCAGTGCGGCGGAAAAAAAACCATCCGTACTGTGCAGCCTGGGCTGGAGTTGCATAAACACACCGGTGTCGAGCGGGATTTTTTGCTGGTGCAACAGCTCAGCGCAATTCAGCAGGCTGAAGCGAGGGTTATTCGCAATAAAATTCTCGACGATTTCCTGGTTTTCTTCCGGTAAAAAGCTGCAGGTGGCATAAACCAATCTGCCACCCGGTTTAAGCAGGTTGGCGGCAGATGACAGAATGGCGGTTTGCTTGCGCTTGAGTTCTTCTATGCTTTGCGGCGACTGGCGCCATTTCAGATCCGGGTTTCGCCGCAAGGTACCCAGCCCGCTGCAAGGCGCATCCACCAGCACCCGATCGATTTTTCCCGCAAGCCGCTTCACCTTTATGTCGTTTTCATTGGCGATAAGCTGAGGGTGGAGGTTCGATAAGCCGGAGCGCTTGAGGCGGGGCTTGAGATTGTTCAGCCGTTTTTCGGAATTGTCGAAGGCATAGATGCGCCCTTGCGAACGCATCAGCGCACCCAGCATAAGCGACTTTCCTCCTGCCCCCGCACAGAAGTCCACTACCATGTCCCGGCGCCTGGGCGCGAGCAGATAACCCAGCAACTGGCTGCTTTCATCCTGGACTTCGATCTTGCCGCTCATGAACACTTCATGCCGATTGATCGCTGGCTTCCCGGTGAGACGGATGCCGATCGGGGAGTAGGGCGTAAGTGTGCCTTCTATTCCATCTTTTCCCAGCAGTTCGATGACTTCCTCACGCGTTGCCAGCTGGGTATTGACACGCAGGTCGAGGGGTGCGGGTGCTTGCAGTGAACGGCCCAGGTCAAGGATGGTGCCATCGTCCATGAATTCACGCAGTTTTTCCAACAGCCACTCCGGAAATTCGGCCTGGACGCCAAGTGGCTGCGATTCCAGCGACACGGCTTTCATTTCCGCAAGCCGCTTTGCTTCTGTTTCACTTACCAAGGGTGCCAGTTCGCGCAAGTTCATTCCCGAGAATTTCGCCAGGTACGCCAGCAGGAGCGAGCGAGGTGTGGCAATTTCAACGACGCGCTCCAGAAAAAAACGGTGGCGCAGAATACCGAACACAGTTTCAGCGATGAACGCGCGATCGTTCACGCCGAGTTTTCGGTTGTCCTGGAAGAAATGCCGCAGTAGCGAATCAGCGGGATGTTGCAGTGGAAGCACGGCGCGCAGTGCAGCGGTTGCCATGTCGAGATGAGCAGGGGTAAGACGCATTTTTATCAATTATCAATACTGCTCGGGAAGAAGGCGCAAAGCAGGTACGAAGCAGGCCTATAGCAGGCACAAAGCAGAAACCACGGAGGTATTTGGGCAGCCGGCGTTTCGCCAGACACCCCTGCTCCGATGTTCCGGTGATTTTACAGGTTTGCAGCAGTCGAGCCTATTGCAGGCGGCCCTGCTTTATGTTGTCCGGCGATTCTCCATAGCTTATTTTTGTCACCATCTGATCCGTCACGATGCCGATTTTCTCGGTAGCCATGACGCGGACCGGCAGCATATGGTGATCGACGGCAAGCCATATTTTTTTATCCCGATCCTCTTCTTTCTCCAATTGCTTCGTCAGCACGATCGTTTCGAGTTTGCCCATTGGAGTATCAAGTGTTTCCTTGCTGACCGCATAGCGAACCGGCTCCAGGTGCTTTCCATCGGTTTCGTGCAGGCTTACCACCTTGCCGGGGGCGGGAGCAAACATGAAGCTGTAGAGCAGACTCAGCTTGTCCTGAGCATCGGCAGGCAGCGCTTTTTGCTCTTCCCCGCGTTTATGCTGGAGCGTGATCAATTTCTTGCTCCAGTCGAAAATCGCCACTTTGGGCACCTTGTTTCCGTGCTGGTCCGAAAACCGCTCCGGCCGCAGCGTTCCCTGCGTCGTGATGATGCCTTCACTGTCACGCACCAGGCTGTCCGGTTGTGTCAGCGCCAGCAAGCCTTTGGCCTTGCCTTCGCTGTACAGGCTGTAGCGGCGCTCGCCGTTTTCCTGAGTGATTTTCAGCGTGTCATTCATCTCCGCTTCGAGGCTTCCAGACGTGACCGAATAACTGATATCGATGCGCGTCGGCATATCCGCGCCACAGGCTGCGCAAGCGGAAAAAGCGGGAAAAGCAAAAAAACCTGATGCCGACAACAGGGCTAGAAATAAAAATCTCATTTAAATAGTCCCGGTGAATATAAAACAGAATCGTCGAAACCGGCATCGCTCATCTCCACACCGTTATCTGAGAGCTTCAGCCGGTCTTTCATAAACCAGCGTACTGCTTCAGGATAAATGCGATGTTCCTGTCGCAGCACGCGCGCTGCCAGCGTTTCCTCGGTATCACCTGGCATGACCTGAACGGCCGCCTGGATAATGATCGGGCCTCGATCCATTTCGGCGGTGACAAAATGCACCGTGCATCCATGTATCTTTACACCCTCTTTCAGTGCCTGCCTGTGGGGGTACAGGCCGGGAAAAGCGGGCAGCAGCGAGGGATGAACGTTTATCAGCCTGCCTCTATAGCGGTTGACAAAATTGTCCCCGAGCAGGCGCATGAAACCGGCCAGGGCGACGAGATCCGGTGCGTAGGCATCAATGGCCTCCGCAAGCTTCTGGTCAAACGCCTCGCGATCCGGGTATGACCTTTGGTCTAGCACAATGGTTTCATAGCCGCGGTTGCGCGCGATTTCGAGTCCTGGCGCCTCTGGCTTGTTGCTGATGACCGCAGCTATCCGGGCAGGGAGACTTGCTTCCATCAGAGCCTGCATATTGCTGCCGCGGCCGGAGATAAGGATTACGAGTGATTTCATAGATCAACAGCAGGATTTAGACGCGCCCGCACTCTTGTGCTCAACGCTGCTCACTCGATGATCGTTTGCGGTTCGCCCGCATCCTGTTCGCGAACGATGCCAATGCGCCACACGATTTCACCCGCTGATTGCAGCAATTGCGTAGCGGCATCGATATGCTCCGGCGCCACGATGACGGCCATGCCAATGCCACAATTGAAAACGCGGTGCATTTCACTATCGGCCACATTGCCTTCCCGCTGCAGCCAGGCAAAAAGCAGAGGCATCTCCCAGGCTTCTTTCTTCAGTACTGCCGTAAGGCCTTCAGGCAGGATGCGCGGAATATTTTCCAGCAGACCGCCACCTGTGATATGCGCCATGCCTTTAACGGGTACATGCTTGATGAGTTCGAGCAGAGGCTTCACGTAAATCCGGGTAGGCGCCATGATTACGTCTATTAACGCCTTGCCATGGAAATCGGCGGACAAATCCGCATTATTTTTTTCGATAATCTTGCGGATCAGGGAATAGCCATTTGAATGGGCGCCGCTGGAAGCAAGCCCCAGCACTGCGTCACCCGTCACAATGGTTGCGCCCGTGATGATTCGATCCTTCTCGACTGCACCGACAGCAAAACCCGCAAGGTCATACTCGCCTTCCGGATACATACCCGGCAATTCAGCGGTTTCTCCGCCGATCAAGGCACATCCCGCCTGCTCGCACCCCGCGGCAATGCCTTTCACTACCAGGGTGGCGGTATCCACGTCCAGCTTCCCACACGCGAAATAGTCCAGGAAAAACAGCGGTTCGGCTCCCTGCACCAGAATATCGTTCACGCTCATCGCAACCAGGTCGATGCCGACTGTATCGTGCCTGCCAGATTCGAACGCGAGCTTCAGCTTGGTGCCTACCCCGTCCGTACCCGCTACCAGTACCGGGTTATTGAATTTTCTCGAAATTTCGAAAAGGGCACCAAATCCGCCGATGCCGGCCAGCACTTCGGGGCGCAGGGTGCATTTTGCGTAGGGCTTGATGTTTTCCACCAGGCGTTCGCCCGCGTCGATATCGACGCCGGCAGCGCGGTAAGAGA
>DATEEZ010000043.1:0-4737 GCA_035280905.1 Nitrosospira sp. | reverse complement strand
CCCGGAACCCTCATCCTACGCCCTGATGCTCGCAGGCCTGGCTCTCGTCGGGATGAACATTCGACGCAAGGAGTTATCAACCCATCATCACACTCCGGGCTAGGTACCCAGAAGCCCTCTATGCTTTATACAGGAAGTCGCAACAAGCAAATGGCAGGTGTTGAACGTCAGGGGCGAATTACTCTTGTACAACTGGTAAAAAGTAGAAAAGTAGATTTCCCTTCATCTTATGAATCCAAAGGCGACTCAGTGCGGATTCAACTGCTCCGGGCTCATTGTTTGAGCGTATCGCGAGAGCGGCTCACCCGCACTTCTACATTGTGGGGCGCCCTGTCATCGACAAGGCTGAGAGTCAGTTCTTGCTGCTCGACCCCATCGGCGATAACGACCTCCTTATCCGGATCAATGGATACCTGGTTAACAATGATCGGATAGGTGGTTTCTCCATAGCGGTATTTCACCGTAAAACTGGTCCAGTCTTCCGGCAGGCAAGGGTTGAAATGGAGTTTCGCCCCTTCCCTTGTCAGACCAAGCAGTGTTTCCAGCATCAGGCGGTACAACCACCCAGCAGAACCTGTGTACCACGACCACCCGCCCCGGCCCGTGTGAGGAGGGACGGCATAAACATCGGCCGAGACAACATATGGCTCGGTCTTATAGACCGATACAGCCTGCTTAGAGCGCCCATGGTTTACAGGATTGATCATGGAAAGCAGTTCCCATGCCCGCTTGTGATCCCGCAGGACTGCAAAGGCCATCGTTGCCCAGATCGCGGCATGGGTATATTGCCCCCCGTTCTCCCGCACCCCTGGCACGTAGCCCTTGATATAGCCCGGATTGAGGTCGGATTGATCGAAAGGAGGATCGAGAAGCTGAATCAGGCGGGCATCCCGCCGGACCAATTGTTCATCTACCGCTTCCATCGCCTGCCGCTGGCGCTCAGGGGAGCCCCCGCGAGATAAAACCGACCAACTCTGTGCGACCGAGTCAATCCGGCATTCGGTATTGCTGGAAGAACCCAGTGGAGAACCATTATCGAAATAGGCGCGGAGATACCACTTTCCATCCCAGCCATGCCGTTCGATATTCTTGCCCAGCTTGTCTGCTTCCTTTTTGCACCGTTCGGCAAAGGCGGCATCACCGTGTCCGGCAGCGAGATCGGAAAATTTAATGAGAATGTCATACAAGAAAAATGCCAGCCAGATGCTTTCGCCCCGTCCATGGAAACCGACGAGATTCATCCCATCGTTCCAGTCACCTGTACCCATCAAAGGAAGTCCATGTTCCCCAAACCGCAACCCATGCATGATTGCGCGAACGCAATGGTCGTACAAACTGGACACCTGCCCGGAATGAGCAGGCAGATCATAGTACGACTCCTCGTCTGAAGCGACAGGCCGGCCTTCAAGAAAAGATACTGTCTCGTTCAGCACTCCGGTATCCCCGGTCGCCACCACATAATGGCACACCACTAGGGGCAGCCAGAGGTAATCGTCCGAGCAGCGGCTCCTGATACCGCGTCCCACCGGTGGATGCCACCAATGCTGAACATCCCCTTCGATAAACTGGCGGGCCGCAGCCCGCAACAAGTGCTCGCGGACCAGAGCGGGTTCGACGTGGACCATCGCCATCACATCCTGCAATTGGTCGCGGAACCCGAAAGCGCCACCGGATTGGTAGTATCCGCTGCGCCCCCAGAGGCGGCAGGCAATTACCTGATACAACAGCCAGCCATTGACCATCACGTTTACGGATGGATCAGGAGTTTCCACCTGCACGCCCCCGAGCGTTCGATTCCAGTAGTGGCGAACCTTTTCAAGTTCATCATGCGCAACCCGTACTCCGCGCATCCTTTGGGCGATCTCCAGCGCGTCTTCACGGTGAAGTCCCGCGCCCAGGCGAAAAACAACCTCTCGCTTCGCGCCAGCGGGCAAGTCAAAAGGAACACGGATAGCGCCGCACGGGTCCAATCCTGCTCCTACCTGGCCCGAGAGATCCTGAGCGACCATACCTGCTGGATTTCGCATTCTTCCATTGCGACCGATAAATTCTGTCCGGTCGCCAGTCACGCTTTGCGTTCTGTCATCGACATCGAAAAATGCCATCCGGCTTGAAAACTCGTTGTTGTAGGGATTACGCGCAAGCAGCACCCTACTTGCCGGATCGATTTCCGTAACCACGTGCATTCGCGTCTTCTCGGGGAGGTCACCCAGCACCCACTCGACGTATCCTGTTGCAGAAAGCCTCCGAGGCCGTCCGGAATCATTGCGAATCTTCAATACAATGAACTTGACCGGAACGTCACGGGCAACATAAACCCAGAGTTCGGAAAAAATGCCCTTTCCGGCATGCTCGAATACGCTGTAGCCAAACCCATGGCGAGTGACGTAGGAAGCACCTCCGGGACTCGGAAGAGGAGCAGGCGACCAGAAATCCCCGCTTTCTTCGTCCCGCAGATAGTAAGCCTCTCCGCTGGAATCACAGACCGGGTCGTTATGCCACGGAGTGAGACGGTATTCATGTGCATTCTCACACCACGTATAAACGTGCCCGCTTTCGGAGATAACCGTACCGAATTGCGGATTCGCCAGAATATTTGACCAGGGAACCGGTGTTCTCTGATCCTGCTCGACTGTGATGACGTATTCCCGTGCATCGGAAGCAAAACCCCCAAAACCGTTATGAAACAGCAGATGTCTCTGCGGCAATGCTCCGATCTCCTCGGAGTTGGAACGCCTGACGGGTTTCAGGGGCGCCGGCCGCAGCGGCAGGTCGGCCGGAAGCCGGCTCGTCATCTGTTCGACCAGCTTTCCATTTGTGTCGAGAATAATCACACGGGCCACTGCCTGCATCAGAATCCGGTCTTCCGGCGCAATCTGCTCCCCACGCCGGATGAAAATACCGCCCGGGCGATCGAGCACATGGGCTTCCGCACTGCCGGCTAAAAGCCCCATGATATGGTCATGCAGTTGCTGGCGGTAACTTGAGTGATCCTCGTTCCAGATGACCAGGTCGACGGCCATCCCTTTCATGCGCCAATAGGCATGCGCCTGCACCAGTTGGCGCACCAGGTCGACATTGGCCATATCGGTGATCTGCAGCAGCACGATCGGCAGATCGCCGGAAATGGCATAACCCCATAAGCCCGATTGCCCCTGCCGGTTCTTGCTGAGCAACGCCTCATCTGCGCGCAGATAAGGGCTCGCGTACAGGATGGAACCGGCCATGCGGCCGAACAACTGTGCATCGGTTTCGGTCGCATTGAGCTGGCGCAGGACAACGAGGCTGTGAGTCCAGGCAAGATCGAAAACGCGATTTTTCAGATGCTGATCCTGGTACTTTTCCACGAGATGCATGACCGCGTGCCGCGAATCTCCTGCACCCGTAACTATATCCACGATCGCCGACTCCCCGGGTTCGATCATCATTCTCTTGCGAATGGCAACGACCGGGTCGAGCACTGACCCCGAGCTGCCGGACAAGGGCCCTGCATTCAGCATCGCCCGCGGCGCGGACACATCGTTTCCCCTGCCAATGAATGCCATGCGGTCGGTTTCATAAGAGGCCGCTTCATTAGTGACTCCATCAACCGTCATTAAATGGAACATCCATTGCACCGGATCACTTTGGGAACGAGGACGCCTGCTACATAAAATAGCGCGCCGGTCCGCCAATATTTCCGTCTGTACAAAGAGGTTGCCGAACGCAGGCGCCTGAGCATCGGCAACCGCGGGCGCAAGCACGACCTCAGCATAAGATGTAACCTCGATTTCCCGGCGAGTCCAGGCACGATTGGTGATACGAACTCGGCGAAGCTCGATATCATCCTCGGGCGATACGGTAATCTCCGTATGGGTATCGAAATCCAGATCACGCCGCCGGAACTCTACCCGTCCTTCGGAAAACACTACTCCGTAACGCTTTGGCTCTTTCTGCACGGGCTGGTAAGTATTCGACCAGAACTCACCGCTTGCAACATCGCGCAAATAACAGAAGCTCCCCCAGTAGTCGCAGGTTCCATCTTCCCGCCAGCGCGTAACGGCCAGATCCTTCCAGCGGCTGCTTCCCGCTCCGCTGTTGGTTACCATGACGTGATACCGGCCATTCGACAGAAGCTGCACTTCCGGAATCGGCGTGTTGGCGGTTGAAAGCAGCCGTATCGGCATGTCCGGAAGCTCTTTCACCACCCGCACATCGGGGAGCTCGGCGATGGGAGAACGTATGACGGTAGCCTTGGGAATTTTCTCCTGCAGCAGGAGCATGGTTGCCTGGAATATGGGCTCGGAATCAAACCGCCGCTGCATGGGCCGATCAAGCAACAGGTATGCGAGCGAAAGAAAACTCATTCCCTGATGGTGCGCCATGAATGAGCGCACGATGGCGGACGTCTCGCCCCGGCGCAGTCGCGAGGGCGTATAATCCAGCGCTTCGTAAAAGCCGAATTTTCCCATCATATCCAGGGCGGCCAGTTCCTCGAGGTTGCGGCAGGCAGCTTCTGGCGCCACCATCAATGCCATGGCGGATGCATAAGGTGCAATGACGAGGTCTTCTCCCAGACCGCGCTTGAGGCCCAGGCCTGGCACCCCGAAAGCGCGATACTGATAATTGAACTGAACGTCCACAGCGTTGTAACCGGATTCCGAAATACCCCAGGGCACGCCCCGTTCCCGGCCGTATGCGATCTGCCTGTTGACCGCAGCCTTGCAGGTCTGGTCAAGAAGTGTGTTATCGAAGGTG
>DATEEZ010000042.1:0-19014 GCA_035280905.1 Nitrosospira sp. | reverse complement strand
ATTCGCAACGAATTTATCCGGATAGGACAAGAACGGTACATGACTGCAATTCGGTAGCATGACTAGTTCGACATCCTGAAACTGCTGCTTCATCCATCCCGCGGCCTCAGGGTGGGCAATGACGTCGTTCTCGCCATGTATCAGCAATGTCGATTGAACGATGTTTCGCAGCTTTCGGCGAAGGTCATTCGTAAGCACGATCTGTAACCCAGCTTGCAATGCTTCCGGCTCCGGCGCACTGCGCTCGAACAAAAGTCTCCGCATCTGGGGCAATACCTTCCCGGCATCTCCTCCTCCACTCAGCTGCAGGGTAAGAAATCGCTTCATGGTGGTGTTGAAGTCTCGTTTGAGATTTTCCGCAAACGCTTTCAATGTAAATTCCTCCATCCCCCATTGCCAGTCCTTGCGTTTGACAAAACTGGGCGTGGTGGAAGTCAATATTATTTTCTTCACGCGCCCCGGCTCGCGCACTGCGAGTTCGATTGCGAGTTGGCCACCCAGCGACCATCCACAAATTACACAGTCGGAAGGTAGAACCTCCAGCACCCTCTCGACCATGCACTCGCCGACATCGGTTTTTTCTCCCTTTTCGTAAAGGGAGGCCGACCGGCTGAACCCATGACCCGGCAAGTCGATAAGATGCAAGCGGAAATGCTGCGCCAGAAATTGCGGGACTTCCCCCCACATTCCGCTATGCATGGCCCACCCATGCAGCAGAACGAGATCGGGGCCTTCACCAAGAGATTCAACGTAAAGGCTCACCTGGCCCATCCGCCATTCCACATTGCGCCGGCTAGCGTCGCCTTTGTCGCCTTTGTCGCCTTTGGAAAAGCCAGCGTCATATCTCGCATAAAGGCATGGTTATTCCATATCCCGCTCAATTTCCCGCAGTGTTGCTCCCAGTTCCATAACATCCTCAATATCATGCGAGCTGGATAACGAGATGCGCAAGCGGGCTGTCCCCGCGGGCACAGTGGGCGGCCGGATGGCAGTCACCAGAATATTTTTCTGGCGCAACGCTTCGCTGACCTGCAGAGCTTCGGCATTCTCTCCTATGATTAGCGGCTGAATGGGAGTATCCGACGGAAGCAGTTTCCAGCGTAGCGGATGGCATTCCTGTTTGAGCAGTTTGATGAGTTGCACAAGTTTTTCACGTCGCCATGCACCGCCTGCAATCAGCTCCAGGCTTTTCAGCAAGGCATGGGACAGGAACGGGGGAGCCGCGGTAGTATAAATGTAGCTTCTCGCGCGCTGAACGAGCATTTCGATGATTTCTCCCTGGGCAGCTACGAAAGCCCCAAATACACCTGCCGCCTTGCCGAGTGTCCCCATGTAGATAATGCGCGGCGAACTGATATTGAAGTGTGCCAGGATTCCCCTCCCCTGGTCGCCCAACACCCCGAACCCATGCGCATCGTCGAGCAACAGCCAGGCGTCGTATCTTTCACACAACTCCAGCAAGCTTGGAAGCGGTACGACATCTCCATCCATGCTGAATACGGCGTCCGATACCACGAGTTTCCGTCTGGCCTGCGATGCTGCAAGCTGCCGCTCCAGAACAGCCAGATTCAGATGGGGATAACGACTCAACCTCGCGCCCGATAGAAGCGCCGCATCATTGAGCGACGCATGATTGAGTTTGTCCGCAAATATGGCATCATGCCGCCCGATCAACGCTGTTACTACGCCTGCGTTTGCCATGTATCCTGTGGAAAACAGCAATGCCCGGGGGAGCCGGGTAAAGGATGCCAGTGCCTCCTCCAGCAGATGGTGTGCTCGCGAATGACCGCTGACGAGATGCGACGCACCTGCTCCAATACCATACTGCGTCGCACCTTCGCAAACCGCTGCAATCAGTTCGGGATGATTGGCAAGACCGAGATAATCGTTGCTGCAAAATGCCAGGTATTCACGACCGCCTACCGTAACCCGATCGGCCTGAGGACTCTCAAGTGTCAGGCGATTACGATACAGGCTCCGGTTTTCGCGGCTACGCAGGTATTCGCGCAGGTCTTCCCCCGGTTGATGGATTGAATCGGACTCGTTGAGCATACGAGCAGCGGTTGCCCGATAAGATCGTCTGCCGCGTGGTAGTGGAAAATAAGGGAGATCAGAGTGACAAGTTGCTATATGGAATGCAGTCCCAGCTTGTCAAATAACGTTTTGTCCCGTTCGGCTTCAGGATTGCCGGTGGTAAGCAGTTTATCGCCATAAAAAATGGAATTGGCCCCAGCGAGAAAACACAGTGCCTGCACTGCATCCGGCATTTCTCTCCTTCCGGCTGATAGCCTTACCATTGCCTTCGGCATCGTAATGCGCGCAGCCGCGATCGTGCGCACGAATTCCAGAGGGTCCAGAGCCTCTGTCCCGTGAAGCGGCGTGCCTTCAACCTGCACCAGATGGTTGATGGGAACGGACTCGGGATAAGGATCGAGATTGGCCAACTGTGCGAGTAGCCCGGCACGGGCGCGACGCGATTCACCCATACCCACAATGCCCCCACAACACACATTGATACCCGCATGACGAACCTTTTGCAAAGTGTCGAGCCGGTCTTCGTAATCGCGTGTGGTAATGATCTCCCCGTAAAATTCGGGCGACGTGTCGAGATTATGATTGTAATAATCGAGCCCGGCCTCTTTAAGCTGTTCTGCCTGTCCGGGCTTCAGCATGCCCAACGTGGTGCAGGCTTCAAGTCCCAACGCTTTTACGGCGCCCACCATTTCCACCACGCTTTTCATATCCCGCTCCTTGGGACCGCGCCACGCCGCGCCCATGCAAAACCGCGTGGCTCCCTGCGCTCTGGCGGCTGCCGCTGCTGCTACCACCTCTTCAACCGTGAGCATGTCCTGATTTTCTACATTCGTATGATAGCGCGCTGCTTGCGGGCAATATCCGCAATCCTCGGGACACCCCCCCGTCTTGACTGAAATCAGTGTGGAAAGCTGCACTCCGTTGGGATCGTGATATTGACGATGAACCAGTTGCGCCCGATGAATCAGGTCATTAAACGGCAGATTTAGCAGCGCTTCGATGCGGCGAATATCCCAGCGCCGAAAATCAGCGCTGACACTGGAAAGTTTGTCAGCGAAACTGTCGCCCACTCCGCCCGAAGGCGTTTCCATGTCAACGACGCCGGAAGCTGATTGGCTCATACCTATCCTTCAATGTTTGACAATTGATTTTCTGGACCCCTGTTCACGATGGACGAAATGAAAGCCAAATGGCTCTCATTTTCCCGCCTCGTCTTCGATCGCAAATGGCATAATCACAAATTGCGCCACTGTTGTCAATTTTTTGCTAGGTTTTTTTGAACTATCGCTCAAAAATAGTGCAGTCGTTATTCGGGAGAAACTGCCTACTCTGCGGAAGTGCCGGGACTGAAGACCTTTGCCGGCCTTGCCGGAACAGCCTGCCTCATCTTTCATCGCATCATTGCCCGGTCTGCGCGTTACCGACGGAGGAAGCACGCGTTTGCGGTGCTTGCCTTGCTCATCCCCCAGCCTTCGATCATACGGTCGCCGCTGTGAATTATGCCTTTCCGATCGATGCGCTTCTCCATTCGCTCAAATACCACACTAATCTTGCTTTAGCGCCGGTACTGGCAGACTTGCTGCTGGCGCAGATCGACAAGACTGTACCGGATTTCATCATCCCGATGCCGTTGCACGCGGTACGATTGCGGGAACGCGGTTTCAACCAGGCGATTGAGATCGCCCGGCGGATATCGAAAAAATCCGGGGTTCCCCTGCTGCCCGCACTATGCCGACGCGTCAGGGATACGGTTTCTCAGACCGGACTTCCGTGGAAGGAGCGGGAAAAAAATATTCGTGATGCGTTTGACTGCGAGGGGAATTTAGACGGAAAGCGTATTGCTATCGTAGATGATGTGATGACCACTGGCGCAACGTTAAACGAACTGGCCAGGGTATTGCGTAAATGCGGCGCGGTTCATATCAGCGCGTGGGTAGTCGCACGTACGCTTCCCGGCAATCCATAAGAACATCTAAGACAGAATCAATATGTTCGATGTAATTCTGTATCAGCCCGAGATTCCACCCAATACCGGCAATATCATTCGCCTGTGCGCTAATACAGGCGCCCGCTTACATCTGGTCAAGCCCCTCGGCTTTACGCTGGAAGACAAACAACTACTTCGTGCCGGACTGGATTATCACGAGTTTGCCAGTATCAGGGTGCATGCAAACTGGGTAGAATGTATGGACGGGCTCGGAGGCAGGGGCAGGCGCTTTTTTGCGATTTCCACGAAAGGAAAGCAACGGTATGACCTTGTTACCTATTCGCCCGGCGACGCCTTTCTTTTCGGCCCTGAAAGCCGCGGCCTGCCAGCCGATCTGCTGGAAAATTTCCCTGAGCAACACCGCCTTCGCGTACCGATGGCAGTGGGAAGCCGCAGCCTCAACTTGTCGAATGCCGTTGCGGTGATAGTCTATGAGGCGTGGCGCCAGATGGGATTCGCGTAGCGCGGGATGAGTTGACTGTACTGCCTTCTCTAGTGTCTCTTGATCGCTCAATAGATTTCTGATTTCGGTTCACGATTGAGCAGCGCTTCTACTGCCTGTCCAGCCGGAACACCGTCATCCAATATACTGCAAACACCCTTTGTGATCGGCATTTCAATGCCCATCAGGTGACTTAACCGCAATACCTCCCGGGCAGTGTAGACGCCTTCGGCGATATGCCCCAGTTCCTGCAGAATGTCGGGCAGGGAGCGGCCCGCAGCAAGCGCAAGCCCAACCTGGCGGTTGCGCGACAAATCTCCTGTACAGGTCAGTATCAGATCGCCTACCCCGGTTAAACCCAGGAAGGTTTCCATACGTCCCCCCAGTTTTAAACCCAACCGGGTAATTTCCGCCAGGCCACGGGTGATCAAGGCGGCGCGGGCGTTGTACCCGAATCCCATACCGTCGCAAATACCCGCGGCAATCGATATGACGTTCTTGACTGCGCCACCCGTTTCCACACCCACTACATCGGTACAGGAATAAACGCGCAGCCGCGGGGCGTGCAATTGGGCCGCAACCTCTCGTGCGAATTCCCCATCCATGGAGGCCAGGGTCAAGGCTGCGGGCAGTCCTTGCGCAACCTCAAGTGCGAAACTCGGGCCCGATAGCACCCCACAAGGCGCTACTCCGGCATATTCCTCCTCGGCCACCTGGTGAGGCAGCATTGCCGATTGGAATTCAAATCCCTTGCATCCCCAAACTACTGGAACCCTTTTGCCGCTTGCTGCAATTTCCCGCAAGGTCTCGCGCAAACCCGAAACCGGAACGACGATCAGGGCAAGTTCGGCGTCCTCAACAGCTTCTTCGAGCGCTGCGGTCAACTGCAGCGACGCCGGCAAAGGAAAAGCAGGAAAATAGCGGCGATTGATACGCTGAGAAACGAGATCAGCCAGATGCTGGCGACTGCGGGTCCACAACGTTACCTGATGGGAAGAGCCGGCGGTGCTTGCACAAAGACTGATAGCCAGCGCGGTGCCCCATGCGCCGGCTCCCAGCACCGCTATTCTCATGAGCCCCAGACTTGGCTGGTCTTGACGTAGCCAATCTGGCCGTCACGGTGCCGCACCTTCATCCACCCGTGAGCGGATGGCTCAAGCCACTCCAAAATTACACCTTGCTGTGCCTGAAACACCAGGGGGGAATTTGTAGTTGCCAACTGATAGGCATCTGCCAGCGGCGAGATAACGATGACATGACGCTTATCACTCAAGGCTTTTTCTTCTACCCAGGCAAGCGTTCCTTCACTGTCGCGAACCTTTACCCATCCTTCGACTTTTACAACAGCCTCAACGGGCAGGTTCCGACTGGCCACATATAATTTGCCCGCCTTGAGAGACGGCGCGTCATACATGATAACGCCGTTGTCATTGATAGAATAAAACTCCAGCGCCGCAACGGCGAGCGACGGAAACATTGACAGCACCATTCCGATTATGACCAGACCCCGGCTCAGCGAGGATAATATTTTCAGCGATGAACCGCACACACGCCCCATTTTTATTTTTAGTGCGTGACTTGCTGTGTCTCTGAAGTCTCCTGCACTGCCGAATTCTCCGCCTGCTGCTTTCTCTGGTAGTAAAGTGCCTCGAAATTCACCGGATTCAAAATGACCGGATGAAATCCCGCGCGCGTCACAGTGTCCGAAACGGCTTCACGCAAGTAGGGGAAGAGGATATTTGGACATGCAATGCCTAGCACAAGCTCCATTTCAGCTTCCGGGACATGGCGAATCTGAAAAACGCCACCCTGCTGTATCTCCACCAGAAACATGGTCTTGTCCTTGATTTTCGCTGTGACGGTCGTGGTCAACACGACCTCATACAAGGCTTCATCGATGCGCTCGCTCTTGCTGTGCAGTTGTATGTTCACTTCAGGTGTCTCGCGCTCCAGATATATTCTCGGTGCGTTTGGTATTTCAAGAGAAAGGTCTTTGACATAGACCTTTTCGATGTTGAAGACCGGTTGCTGCTGCTCGTTGCTCATGTCGGGTTCCAAAGAATGATAAAGCTGTGACTGTGAATCAAGTGAACATCGATCCGAAACCAGAATCCGGAAATAAAAACTGCTCACCAAAAAGTGTTCCCATCCCTGCTCAATTTGCTGCAACCATCCTCGTCTGTGTCGCCCTTTCGAAAGGCAACTCACTTTGCGAGGAGCTTTTCCAGCCCTTCGCTGCGGTCGAGCTTGGCCAGATCGTCGTAACCGCCTACATGCGTATCGCCAATATAGATTTGGGGAACCGTGCGGCGCCCGGTTTTCTCCATCATCTCCGCGCGGCGTGCGGGTTCAAGATCTACCCGTATCTTTTCTATTTCCTCCACGCCCCTGGCTCGCAACAACCGTTCCGCCATGACGCAATACGGGCAGAAACCGGTGGAGTACATCAATACCTTCACAGCCCCCTTGCTCATTTTTTTACTATGGGCAAATTGGCCTGCTGCCAGGCATCAAAACCACCCGCGAGATTGTACACGTGCTGAAAACCCTGGCTCCGCAGAATGGAACCAGCCTTGCCGGTGGTATTAGCTCCCCTCCGATGGATTAATATTACCGGCTTGTCTTTGAACTTATCCAACTCCTGCAACCGCTGCTCGAGCTTGTCGGCTGGAATATGCTTTGAATTGGAAACGTGCCCCGACTCATATTCGCTCCCTTCGCGCACATCCAGCACCAGCGCTTCCTTGTAATTGATGAGCTGCACCGCTGCCATCGTATCCACTTCTTTGCCCCGACGCGAAACCAGCGGCCATAACAGCAGGATACCGCTCGCGACCGCAGCAACAATCAGCGCAATGTTATTCTGTAAGAATGATGACACACCAAGTCTCCTAAAAGTCCCTTCTTTAGTCTCGGGTTTCCTTGACTTTCGTAACCGATTATTCTATCAGAGACAGAAGGTATACGGAATTCTCCCGTTTCACTCCTTTTTTCAGTCTTTGTTCTCGTTGCGATTAGCTGCGTCTAGAACACGCGTGGAAGAATCCCGTGTAAAGGCAGAAACGCGAGTGGGCGCTCATGCAAGGCCACTGGGCTCGCGCGCCGGGAATCCTGACCATTAATCGCACAAAGGCGGGGGGCATCTCGCCCCGGCTTGGTGCGATAGTGTCGAAAATACGGTAAAATTTAAAGTTTTCCCTTCGCGGAAAATCTTATTTACTTAAGAACATGAAAAAACTCGTTCTCCTTCGGCATGGAGAAAGCACCTGGAACAAGGAGAATCGTTTCACTGGCTGGACTGATGTGGACCTGACCCCGAAAGGAGTGGAGGAGGCACGCAATTCCGGACGCCTGTTGCGGGAAGCCGGATTCACATTCGATATCGCCTACACTTCAGTACTGAAACGCGCCATTCGCACGTTATGGATTGTGCTCGATGAAATGGATCAGATGTGGAGCCCCGTCGAATTATCATGGCGGCTGAATGAGCGCCACTATGGCGCATTGCAAGGTCTGAACAAACTTGAGACAGCACTTAAGTATGGCGAAGAGCAGGTATTGATCTGGCGGAGAAGTTACAATATCCGCCCCCCTGCGCTCACTCCAGACGACCCTCGTTATCCTGGATTTGACCTTCGCTACCGGGACTTGCCAAAGCAGGATATTCCCCTTACCGAGTGCTTGCGGGATACAGTGGCACGGTTTCTGCCCTACTGGAGCGAAAGTATCGCACCGCAGGTCAAAAGTGACAAAAGCGTGCTCATCACGGCGCACGGGAATTCCCTGCGAGCCCTCGTCATGTATCTTGACAACCTTTCGGAACAGGAAATCATGGAACTCAATATTCCGACTGGCATTCCGCTCGTGTACGAGCTTGACGACAGCCTGAAGCCGATCCGTAGCTATTACCTGGGAGATCAGGCAAAAATCGAGCGGGCAATGCAGATCGTCGCAAATCAGGGAAAAATTTCGCCCAGCCTTTAACTTTTGGTTCAATCTCTGTTTTTTCTGTTGCTCTCCCTATTCGTTATACGCATACTCTCTGATTTCTGACCTGGCTGCCTTTTCCTTCTCATCCCACTGCTCGTTGCAGGACTTGCTCCCGCTCGATACGTTTGAAAATTTCAGCCTCAATCAATATTCGTCTCTGGTTCAATCTCCGCCGCGGGCTTATCCCGGTCTGTGCGCTGCTAATCTGGCAACCGCTTCTGGCTGCGGAGATGTCCGATAGTGAAGAACTGAAACAATTGAGAAACAAGATCGAGACGCTGGAAAAAGAACTCACGGATACGGAAGGATACAGGTCGGAAGCGGCGGGAGCGCTGCGTGAATCGGAAAAAGCGATCGACGCTGCTAATCGCCGGCTTGCCGAACTCGTCCGGCAACGTCGTGCGGCGAACAACAAGCTTGGCCAACTGAAGGCACAGTCTGCACAGATCAAGAAGGAAATAGCGACGCAGCAATTGCATTTGAGGAACCTGCTTTATGGGCTCTATATCGCAGGAGGCGGACGAAAAGAGTATTTGAGCCTCCTGCTGGGTCAGCGGAATCCTAATGAAATTGCCCGCAATCTCCACTACTACGAATATTTCTCACGCGCTCGCAAGGAAGGTGTCGATGGTCTACGCGCGAATCTTCAGCGGCTCGATACGCTCAGCCTCGCCAGTCGGGAAAAAAGCTCGGAGATCGCGGGTGTACACGCACGGCACGCCGAGCAGAAAATACAGCTCGAACAACAAAAAGACAGCCATGCGAAGCTTCTGGCGGAAATATCACTACAAGCCGAAGAGCAGCGGCGCGAAATCAACCGGCTCAAGCGGGATGAAGACCGTCTCACCAGACTGGTAGAAAAACTTGCGAAGATGCTTGCAAAAAAAAGGAAATTTGAGGCATCTGAAAAACCCTCCGAGCCGGGCGCACCCCCTGCTCCCGCCAGCAACAGCAGTCTCCCTGATTCATCGGAGAATGCGATGTCATTCACGACTGGAACATCATTCTCCTCCCTCCGAGGCCGCCTGAATTCACCGGTGCGCGGGGAACTTGCGAATCGCTTTGGCAGTCCACGTGCAGATGGTGGCGTTACCTGGAAAGGATTGTTCATCCGCGCCGCTGCCGGCGAGAGTGTGAAGGCGGTTGCGAATGGGCGCGTCGTATTCGCTGATTGGCTCAGAGGGTTCGGCAATCTGATGATTCTGGATCACGGCGACAGTTATATGAGTCTTTATGGAAATAATGAAGCGGTCCATAAGCGGGTGGGAGACGTGATTAATGCCGGAGAGGCGATAGCCACAGTAGGCAATAGCAGTGGAAACTCCGATACCGGCCTATACTTTGAGTTGCGCCACCAGGGCAAACCGTTTGACCCTTTGAACTGGGTCAGAATAAAATGATCTAAGCAACAATTTGACTTATTTGGAGAACATTTAATGGGCGACAAAATGCGGCAATTCGGCCTCGTCATTTTCGGCGCAATCGCCGGCGTGATGTTGAGCCTCAATTTTTCTGCTGTTGCCAACAAGGAACCGCAGGGGGTCCTGCATCCCCTTCCGGTGGAGGAACTTCGCGCCTTCACAGAAGTGTTCGGCCGGATAAAAAATGATTACGTCGAGCCGGTAGAAGACAAAAAGCTTATTACCGAAGCCATCAATGGGATGCTGACAGGTCTCGATCCCCATTCAGCCTATCTGGATGCAGATGCTTTCAAGGAGTTGCAGATTGGCACCCAGGGCGAGTTCGGTGGTCTGGGCATCGAAGTGAGCATGGAAGACGGGTTTGTCAAGGTCATTTCCCCTATCGAGGATACGCCTGCATTCCGCGCAGGGATAAAACCGGGTGATCTTATCATCAAGCTGGACGATACGGCGGTCAAAGGGCTTTCGCTTACGGATGCCATCAAGCGCATGCGCGGTAAGCCCAATACCCCTATTAACCTTACCGTCGTGCGTAAGGGTGAGGCAAAGCCCATTGTGTTCCAGCTGGTTCGCGCCGTAATCAGGATACAAAGCGTGAAGTCTAAAATGATCGAGCCTGGCTATGGGTATATTCGTATCACGCAGTTTCAGGAACAGACCGGGGAAAACCTGGCAAAGGCAATAGATAAGCTTTTCAAGGAAAGCTCCGGGCCCATGAAGGGACTGGTGCTGGACCTGCGTAATGACCCGGGCGGCCTGCTGAACGGAGCAGTGGCAGTGTCTGCGGCTTTTTTACCGGAGGATGCGTTGGTTGTCTATACTGACGGCCGCAGCGAAGACGCGAAGATGAAACTCAACGCCAGCCCTGAGTTCTATCTGCGCGACACGAAGAACAACTACCTCAAGCGGCTTCCACCGGGCATCAAGACGATACCGATGGTGACACTCGTAAACGGCGGCTCGGCTTCCGCGTCAGAAATTGTCGCCGGCGCATTGCAGGATCATAAACGGTCGATCGTGATGGGAACGCAAACCTTTGGGAAGGGTTCTGTGCAAACCATTTTACCTCTGGGCAACAACACTGCCATCAAGCTGACCACTGCGCGTTACTACACGCCAAATGGGCAATCTATCCAGGCCAAGGGAATTACGCCTGATATCGTGGACGAATCGGCAAAGGATGAAGTGGAGCGCCTGCGTGAAGCCGATCTCGATCGTCATCTGTCCAATGGCAAGTCGGATGAGTCGAAACGCGAGACGGAAGCGAAGGTAGCGCCGGAAGCAAAGGCAGCGCCGAAACCGGGAGCCAAGCCCGCTAAGCCCGAGAACGAAGAGGACAAGAACAAGAAGCGTGAATCGCCTGCTGAATTCGGTTCCAGCGATGACCTGCTGCTGTCTCAGGCAATCAGCTATATCAAAGAAAATGCCGGCAAGCGGGCAACTGCAAAAATAGAAAACTGAGTTAAGCTCCTGAACATCGGGCAGCGGAAGAATCAAGGTAAAATGCTATAACTCTTCCGCTGCCTGCATCCTTGCGAAATCGACAAATGCTGTGCATAGGGTAGAGCGCGCTTTGCTGAGCGTCTCGGCCTACTTATTGCGCGCCCACGTTTGCCCCCTTCCAGATAAGTTCGCATCGATACCGCACTCATTCGATTGTCACGCATCCTTGCCTCTATGTCCTCTTATTCCGCTACCTCTCTGTGGAAAAATGGCGAGATCCAGTAGCACTCCCTATGGCGGCGAACATTTTCCACATGAATGACGATCAGCTGCTGCGCTACAGTCGCCACATCCTGTTGCCAGAGATAGGCATACAAGGTCAGGAAGCCTTGATCCAGTCGCATGTACTGGTAGTCGGCGCGGGCGGCCTAGGTTCCCCTGTCGCCATGTACCTTGCTTCGAGCGGGGTCGGCAGGCTCACAATCTGCGACAATGATAGGGTTGATTTGACCAACCTCCAGCGCCAGATCATTCACTGTACAGATGATATTGGCTCACCGAAAACACGCTCTGCCAAAAAGACTCTCGCGAAAATCAATCCTGAAGTCGAAGTGATCGAACTGAACGAGCGTATGAATGAAAAAAGATTGCTGCAACTGGTCGGAGATGCTGATGTGGTTGTGGACGCGAGCGATAACTTCCCCACCCGTTATGCCGTTAATCGCTCTTGCGTCCTTCATCGCAAGCCGCTCGTATCAGGCGCGGCAGTGCGTTTTGAGGGACAAGTTGCGGTATTCGATCTCAGGCATTCGAACAGCCCGTGCTATCACTGCCTGTTTCCAGCGGAGGGCGAAGATCAGGACGTGCGGTGTGCGGTGATGGGCGTGCTTGCACCACTGGTTGGAATCATTGGTTGCATGCAGGCTGCGGAAACACTGAAAATTCTTACCAACACTGGCCAAACCTTGAACGGCCGTTTGCTTGCGCTGGACGGTCTTGTCATGAAATGGAAATCGTCCGAACTGAGAAAGGATATAGCGTGCGAGGTTTGCGGACCTGCGTGACCAGGTGTTTAACCCACTCGCAATTAAATAGCGATCCGCGTGCCACCTAATGGGATCGGATCATACGTTGACTACACCTATCGACGGGTCTACCGAATTACTCATACATCTTTATCTTTCGAGCATGAGCATGCGGCAGTACTACGAAACCACCTGCCCGAAGGAATTGCTGGAAACTATCTCTCTAAACTGTGCTTCCCAATATTCCATCGGATCACGTTTGAAACCGCTTTTGGCAAACTGGTGCCAGCGGCCAACAACATAACATAGCAGCATATTTGCGTGAGCGGATACGTCCGCGTCCTCTACTATTTCCTGCTCGCTTACTGCAAAACGTAACGCCTGCTTGAGCATCGCCTCCAGCCGGTCGTGCAGTTGGTTGACACGATTTTGCAAACGCTCATTCTCGTTTATCAAAGCATCGCCGATCAAGACCCTGGTCATTCCAGGGTTTTTCTTTGCAAAACCAAGCAATAGAGCAAGAATGCCTTCAATCTGCCTGATGCCGCTTCTTTCTTCCGCTATCAGCTTATTGATGAAGGTGAACAGGGTTTTTTCTATGAACTCGATCAAATTGTCAAACATTTGTGCTTTGCTGGCGAAATGACGGTAAAGCGCGGCCTCGGAAACTTCCAGTTTTGCCGCCAGCGCCGCTGTGGTAATTTTACCTGCCCTAGGCTCTTCCAGCATCTCAGCCAGAACCTGCAGAATCTGATCTTTTCTTTCACCAGGCCTGCCCGTCATTGATCCCTCGCTTCAATACCAAATTTCAAGCTCTGCCACTTATAATAACTAGCGCACACGGCATGCCAAGGGCAGGCCGCAGCGTCTGAGATCACGCTGTAAAACGATGTGTATCTCGCCTGGATTACACTTGCTTCGCTGCCTGTATCTTGTCCGCATCTAAGCTCAACTTCGGGTGTTCGGTCCTTACCAGAAAATATGCGTCGGCCACCTCACTCGAAGGAAGTCCATAAGGACCTTGAGGGATGTTTTGGCCAGCGGCAACACTTCGCCTGACGGATTGATGGAAGCAGTAAATCAGTTCGCCTTTATGAGTGTTCCAACTCCCTCATCTGTAAGCACTTCGAGTAACAAGCCGTGCTCGACGCGTCCATCAATAATGTGGCACGATTTGACACCGCTTTTGACTGCGTCCAGCGCAGAACTGATCTTGGGAATCATTCCCCCTGAGATGGTGCCATCGGCAATTAGCTCATCCACTCCCTGTGCAGTCAATCCTGTCAGCAAGTTTCCCTCTTTGTCCAGCACGCCTGATGTGTTGGTAAGCAGTATAAGTTTTTCCGCGTTCAAAACCAGCGCCAGTTCCCCTGCAACGAGGTCGGCATTGATGTTATAGGATTCGCCGCGACTGCCCACGCCGACTGGGGCAATTACCGGAATGAAATCGCGGGTTTCAAGCAACTCGATCAGGGCGGGATCGATACTTTCGATTTCTCCAACCTGACCGAGATCGACCCATTCGTGCGCTCTCTCTTTGTCGCGCATCAGCATTTTTTTTGCGCGAATAAAACTGCCATCCTTGCCCGTCAGACCAACCGCACGACCACCGTGCAGATTGATGAGATTGACGATTTCCTTATTGATCAGCCCCAGTACCATCTCGACGACATCCATGGTTTCGGCATCGGTTACGCGCATGCCCTGAATGAAGGTGCCCTGCTTGCCGACCCTCTTCAACATATCGTTGATCTGGGGCCCCCCCCCGTGAACGATTACCGGGTTCATGCCAACCACTTTCAGCAGCGCTACGTCATGAGCGAAACACTTTTTGAGATTTTCCTCCGTCATGGCGTTGCCACCATACTTGATGACGATGGTTTTCCCGTGAAAGCGCTGGATATAGGGCAGTGCCTCAGCCAGAATTTTTGCTTTGTCTTGTGAAGAAGGTTGAGATGGCAGCATGTCTTACTTGAGAAAACTTTTTGCGCTATTTTACCTTGAGTAGCGCGCTGCCGGGTTTCAAAAATTCGATACTCTCGACGGCATTAAAATGACATAGGAGGCCATCTCAGAGATTGCTTCCATCCCGGATACGGCGAGCGGATTCAACTGGCAGGACCCAGATAAGGCCATCGCCGATCTGACCGGTACGTCCTTCACGCATGATCACATCGGTAATGCTATTGACCATGTCATCAGCGACAAGGGTGCAAAGCATGACTTTTCCGGTGAAATCAGTGAGCGCCTCCTTCAGGGTAGGGTTATCGATGAGCGCAGGAGCGGAGAATCCCTTCGCTTCAAGCACTGTCAGGCCGGGAAAGCCCGGAATGGCGCGCAACGCCCGCCGCAATTCATGCAGCCGATCCGGGCGGCATATTGCACGGATTTCCTTCATCTTGATCCCTCCTCAGATTTCTACCGGCTTCTCGTCAAACCAGCGGTATAACGTCGGCAATACAACCAGTGTCAGCAAGGTTGAAGTGATCAATCCACCAATGACCACCACGGCCAGGGGACGTTGCACTTCCGAACCCGGACCGGTGGCAAAGAGGAACGGGACCAAACCCAGCATGGCAACAGTAGCCGTCATCAATACGGGACGGAAACGCTGCTCGCAACCCTTGACCACTGCTTCAGCGACGCTCGCGCCTTCGTCGCGAAGTTTCCGGATATAGGAAATCAATACCACACCATTCAGAACCGCTATGCCCCATAGGGCGATGAAACCTACCGAGGCGGGCACGGAGAGATACTCGCCCGTTACAAAAAGTCCGATGACGCCACCAATCGAAGCAAACGGAAGAACAAGAATGATGAGTCCGGCGAGCTTGATTGAATTAAACAGCACGAATAGCAGGAAGAAAATCGCGGCGATAGTAAGCGGAACTATTATCGAAAGCGTTTCCATCGCTCTCTCCATGTTCTCGAACTGTCCGCCCCAGACAAAGTAGTAACCGGTGGGAAGCTTGACTTCCTTGGCAATACGCTGCTGCACTTCGTCAACGAAACCACCGAGATCGCGTTCATGCACATTGACCCCCACCACTACGCGGCGTTTCGCGTACTCGCGGGAGACCAGGGAGGGGCCATCGACGACGCGAATGTCTGCTACTGCGCTTAGCGGTACCAGGACACCCCCGTTGACCAGGCCACCTTCCTGACCGCCCATGCCAGGCGGGCCAGGCCGTCGTAACAGAAGATCCCGGATCGCCTCCACATCATTACGAAACCTTTCGGGAAAACGCAAAACAAGGGCAATGCGGCGTTCGCGCTCAAAGACCGTCGTCACAGCCTTTCCTCCGATGGCCGTCTGGATCAGTTCGTTCACGTCGGCAACGTTGAGACCGTGCCGGGCGATTGCGTGCCGATCGATATCGATCGTCAGCGATTGCTGGCCCGACAAACGTTCGATCCGGAGGTCGCGCGCGCCACGTACAGACTTGAGAATGCGGGCTACCTGCTCCGACAATTCGCGCAACTTTTCCAGATCATCGCCGAAGATCTTGAGGGCAACCTGCGAGCGCACCCCGGTGACCATCTCATCCACCCGCTGTGCAATAGGCTGAGACAGCACGATAGAAACACCGGGTAGCACCGTCAAAGCCTTGCGGATGTCCTCTTCCACTTCTGCCTGGGTGCGGCCGGACTCTGGATCCAGAGCGGCAATAGGATCGGATTCGTTCTGGGACGCGGGATCTGCAGGCGATTCTCCACGGCCGAGCTTAGCAACCACGGTCTTGACCCCGGGCACTGCCGCGATCAACGCCATTGCCTCTGATTCTATCTCGATGGCTTCATCCAGCGAAATCGAAGGTACACGGATAATCACAGGAGTTATCGAACCTTCCTGCATCGTGGGAATGAACGACTTGCCCAGCAACGGAAACAGGGAAAAGGACAGCGCAAGTAACGCGACGGCTGTGACGATCGTGGTTTTTTCACGCGCTAGTGCCGAGTTGAGCAACCGCCGATAACCCCACTTGAGGAATGCAATGATTTTAGTGTCTTTATCGGCACCACCCTTAAGGATAAAGGCGCAGAGTACTGGCGAGAGCGTCAGCGACACGACCAGCGACACGGCGAGGGCAATGGCGATGGTGAACGCAAGGGGACTGAAAGTCTTGCCCTCCATGCCTTGCAACGCCATGAGTGGAAGAAATACCAGAATGATGATGCAGATGCCGAAAATCACTGGCGTTCCCACCTCGACCACCGCGTCTACAATAGTTTGCAGCTTGGATTCGCGCGAACCGTCCGCATGACCCAGCCGGTGGTAGACGTTTTCCACGACGACAACGGTAGAATCCACCATAAGGCCGATGGCGATGGCCAGCCCTCCCAGGGACATCAAGTTAGCGGAAATCTCCTGCTGGTTCATGACCATGAAGGTGATCAGCGGCGTAATAATAAGGGTCGCCACGACAATCAGACTGGAGCGCACGTCTCCCAGGAAGATGAACAATATCACCACAACCAGGAAAATGCCTTCCATCAAAACCTTGCTGACTGTCCACAATGCGGCATCAACGAGGTCGGTTCGGTCGTAAAATGGAACGATCTGGAGCCCGCCTGGCAACAGGCCGCCCTCATTGATCTCGGTAACCTTTGCCTTCACTCGCGAGACAATTTCCTTGGCATTGCCGGCGCGCAACATCATCACGATTCCCGCTACTGACTCAGTGTAACCCCCTTTGATACTGGCGCCCTGACGCACTTCGGCGCCAAATTTCACCTCTGCCACATCCCGCACGAACACTGGCACACCGTCTACTTCTTTAAGTACGATATTTCTGATGTCGTCCAGCGACTGGATCAGGCCAACGCCTCGGATCAAGTACTGCTCGGCATGCAGAGGCAGAATATTGCCGCTCGAGTTGGCGTTGTTGCTCGCAATGGCCTGGTCGACCTGGGACAGGGTCAGATTGTAGTGCCGCAAGCGGTCGGGATTGACAAGAACGTGGTATTGCTTGACAAAGCCCCCCATTGAATTGATCTCGGCCACGCCCTGGACCGAGCGCAGCAGAGGCCGTACTACCCAGTCCTGTATGGTGCGTCGATGGGTCAATTCCTCTACCGTCAGTGGCTGTTTGCCATCGCTAGGATGCTCGATGGTATATTGATATACCTCGCCCAGACCAGTGGTAACGGGTCCAAGTACCGGCATGATGCCGGGCGGCATCTTGTTCGCGACCCCAAGCAACCGTTCCATTACCAACTGACGTGCGAAATAAACATCGGTCTGGTCAGTAAAAACCAGCGTGATCAGAGATATCCCACTCTTGTTCAGGGAGCGCATTTCTACCAGGCCGGGCAAACCAGTCATGGCTATTTCCACCGGCACCGTCACAAGCCGCTCGATCTCTTCCGGGCTGCGGCCCGGCGCCTCGGTCGCAACTTGTACCTGTACATTTGTTACGTCCGGGAATGCATCGACCGATAACTTGGTGGAGGCGCTCAAACCCGCACCAAGCAAGGCCAGCGCGACCACTACCACGACCAAACGCTGCTTGAGCATAGCGCGTACGATTGCAGCCAGCATCAGCTTATTCCAATTCGGCGAGCTTGCGCTCGTTATCTAAATGAAACGCGCCATCAACTACAATGGTCTGATCGGCTGTAATCCCCTTCAGCACAGGCCGCATATCAGCTATTTCCGGCCCTAGCTCGACCGGTACGCGAAGGAATTCGTTGTCTCCCTTAACGAGGAATACATAATCCTTATTACTCTCCCTCACTACCGCCGTGTCCGGCACCACAAGACTTTCAACCGGATTGTCGAGAATATGCATGCTGGCGAGCATGGCTGGCTTGAGCTTGCGCCGTGGGTTTTCCACGACGGTGCGCACCATCACTGTCCTTGTCAACGGATTCACGGTATCGGCGACAAAGATGATCAAACCATCGAAGCTGATATTCCCAAGTGCCGGAACGTGAATCTCCACGTGCTGGCCAACCTGAACATCGCGTGCAATCTGCTCCGGCACATCGCCCACCACCCACACGGAAGAGAGATCGGCGACCTGAAACAACTGATCGGACGGCTGCACCACCTGCCCAATAGCAACATTCCGCTCGATAACGATACCCGGCTTGGAGGTCCTGATGGCCACGGACGGCATAATGCTTCCGTCTTTCCCAAGCTTGTTTATGGCTCTGCTGTCCATACCCAACAGACGCAACTGATCCTCGGCTGCACCCAGTTCCGCCTGTGAAACTTGTAGTTCGGATTCGCGCCGCTGCATTTCCGCAACACTGATAACGTCTGCGGTAAGCAAGTGACGAGCTCGCTCGGCCGCTTTTTCCGCCAGGGTCTTAAGCGAGAACGCCCGCAGGTAAGCCAGTTGCGCCTGGGTCAGTTCAGGACTGGAAATACGGGCGAGCTCGGCGCCGGCCTCGACGTTGTCGCCCAGCATGGCGTACACATCAATAATCCGTCCCGTAACGTTAGCCCCCACGCGGACCAGCCTGTGCTCATCCACCTCGACTTGGCTCGGGGCTTGCAGCTTGTCGGCGATATTAATTAAGGTAGATTTCCCGATCTTGACGTGATGCATCTTTTCGGGCTCCAGCGTAACGAGATTTGTGTTTTCCGGCTCTTTTGCCACAACTTCCTTTTTGGTGGCGGACTTGCTGCCATCGCAACCGGAGACAAGCAATACAAGCATGATG
>DATEEZ010000041.1:0-4120 GCA_035280905.1 Nitrosospira sp. | reverse complement strand
GTCTTTTCGGTTCTACTGTTGTCTCTCCGCTATTGGCTGTTGCCGAATATCGAACAGTACCGTGAAAACCTCGCTTCCGCCATCAGCCATGCTTCCGGTCAATATGTAACGCTGGGCGAGATCAGCGCGAATTGGGACGGGTTTCGCCCTCACATGATGCTGCGTGATGTGCGCGTGCATGATAACAAGGGTGTCACCTTGCTGCTAAACCGCCTTGAAGGCACGCTTTCATGGCGTTCGATATTGCATGGCGAATTGCTTTTTCGTGAAATCGCAATCGATCAGCCTGATTTGATCGTACGTCGAGACACTGCCGGCGTCATTCATGTCGCCGGATTCGCATTGAAGCAGGAATTTACCGGAAGTGAAGATGGCTTTTTCGACTGGCTCCTCAACCAGAGGCGAGTCATCATAAACAATGCCAATATCCTCTGGCAGGATGATCAGCGCGCCGCACCGCAACTGGAACTGCTGGTCAACCTGCGCCTCGAGAACCGAGGCACACGTCATCGCTTCGGCATCAGCGCCGTACCCCCCGCGCGGCTCGCCGCCCACCTTGATATGCGCGGGGATTTCAAGGGAGAGTCGCTGGCAAACCCCGGATTGTGGCGAGGCCGGCTTTTCATGCAGATAACCCGCGCCGATATCGCAGCCTGGCGCGCCTGGCTGCCCTTCCCCGAGGAAATAAAGTTGAATCGGGGCGTTGGCGCGCTGCGTATCTGGGCGGGTATCGACGGAGCAGATATGAACAAAGTTACGGCAGACATGCGCTTGCAGAATGTTAAAGCGCGGCTCGCGCCGACTCTGCCGGAAGTGAACCTGACCAGGTTGGCGGGCAGGGTCGGATGGCACAAGATGGATGATAAAGGCAGCAACGGCAGTCAACTTTTCGCACGTCGGCTCACCGCTGCGTTTTATGGCAAACCGCCCTTGCCTTTACTGGATTTTTCGTTGCAGCAGCTTCACCACAATGTCGGCAAACCGGATAGCAACAGATTAAGCGTCCAGAATCTGAGACTGGATAATCTGGAGGAGTTGGCGAAATACCTGCCGATGAGCGATCCGCTTCGGGCTAAAATCCGCGCTGTTTCCCCCCGCGGTAAACTGCATTCGGTGTTGATAAATTGGACGGGCGAATGGCCAAGCCCCACTTCTTTCCATGCCACGGGGAAATTTACCAAACTGGGAATGAAAAGGTCCGATAGCATGCCTGCCTTCACTGGCGTCAGCGGGAATATTGACATTACCGAACAGGGAGGCACGCTGAATTTAGATTCTCAAAACACCGTGCTGCAGCTGCCGAATACACCCATTGAATCGATAGCGCTGAATACACTTACCGGCCACGTGAGATGGAACCTGACCAGCAATGGTTCAAAGTCGATAAAGTTCAGCAATATCTCCTTCTCCAGTGCGTACGCAACCGGGTCAGCCTACGGAAATTACCACACAGCGCTTGGCAGCCCGGGTATTCTCGACTTGACAACTCATTTCACGCGCGCTGATGCGCCTGCTCTGCTGCGTCTCCTGCCGGCCAAGGGGAGGGTGAAAGGGAGCGGGTACTTTCCTAATTGGCTTGGTGAATCCATTGTTGCAGGGAGTATTTCGAATGCCCGGCTTCACCTAAAGGGGAATCTGGCTCGACCTCTCTTCGTTTCAAGCAATCCCGCCGTCTTCGAATTTGCCGCAAAGGTATCGGGCATGTTGCTCGATCACCTCCCCGGCTGGCCCCGGATAGAGAATCTCGCAGGCAACGTGCGCCTTAACGATAATCGCATGGAGATCAATGTTTCCAAAGGAGACATCCTCGGGGCGCGCCTGGGGAAGGCAAGACTGATCATTCCTGACATGACTGCCGCCGAGGCGAGACTCAAAACCGAACTTGAAGCTACCGGCGCCACCCATCAGTTTCTGGCATTCGCTGCCGCAAAAACCCCGGACACTTACGACAATTGGGTTGTGGAGAATACCCGTATTTTTGGCGACGGAAGACTGCTGCTCAAACTCGATATTCCTCTGCATGGTTCAGGGGAAATTAAACTGTGGGGCAACTACCAATTCATGAACAACCGGATCGATCCGGGTTCACATATTCCCGAGCTGGAGCAATTGAACGGCGCACTGACCTTTACCGGTTCTGAAATAAGAACGGAAAACCTGAGCGGCCGTCTTCTCGGCGGCCCCGTGCTGATCAGTTCCTCTGATATGCCGGGCGGTGGCGTGCGTTTTTCCGCTACCGGCAAGGTCAACTTCGACAACCTGAATGAAGCGCCGCATGCCGGCGCGGCACGCAGCACCCCTTTCTGGACCCGGCTCGTGCACGGCAGCAGCGATTGGCAAGCAGCCGTGCTCGTAGGCAACAGGTCCACCAATGTGATTATTGAATCATCATTGAAGGGAATTTCATCGGATTTGCCCGAGCCTTTGTCGAAGGCGGCGCGCGATGCAATACCATTGAAGTTCGAAAGAAAGACAGCGGGTATGCAAAGCGAGGAACTGCACCTGAGCTATGGCGAGCGGATCAAGGCAAAAATCAGCCGTGCCCGGAACGATGCCGGTCGTTTTTACATGGAACGTGGTTCCGTCGTTTTTGGCCCCTCAGCCGTTTTTCTCCCTGAAGAGCCCGGTATCGCGATAAAGGGTGCATTGCCCGTATTGAATCTCGACCGCTGGCGCCTCTTGCTCAAGCAACTCGAAATCCAATCTGCCACTCCTTCCAGTTTGAGCGGCTTAAACCTGTATATAGGATCGCTTGGCTTTCTGGGCAGACAGTTCGACGATGTCAGGCTGGACGCTGACAGAAAAGACGGACTGTGGTATTGCATGATTGCAAGCGAGGAAGTCAACGGAGGCCTCACCTGGAATCCATCCGCCGGCAAGATAGTGGCCCGATTGAACAGGCTCGTCATTCCTGCAAGCCCTCATTCCGGGCCAAGTGCAGTATCCAGCATCAGGCAACAGGAAAAGGATCTGCCCGCGCTCGATGTTATTGCGGACGACTTTGTTTTCGGCGAGAAACAACTGGGTAAGCTGGAATTGATTGCAAATCAGGAAGAACGGAACTGGTACATCGACAGGCTGCACATTGTCAATCCGGACAGCTCGATAACAATGCGAGGTATATGGAAAAACCGGACCGCGACTCCGCAGACGCAAGCTACAATCATGTTGGAAGCGAGTGACGTTGGCAAATTTCTGGAGCGGCTCGGCCTTCCTGATCGCGTAACCAGTGGAAGCGGCACGCTTGAGGGCATCACGTCTTGGCAGGGTGATCCCCTTTCGATAGATTACTCCACCTTGTCTGGGACCTTTAAGCTTAATGCAAGACGTGGACAGTTTCCCAGGTTTGAGCCAGGAATTGGCAGACTCTTTGGCATTTTCAATCTCCGTTCACTGCCGCGGCGAATCACGCTGGATTTTCGCGATGTGTTCAGCGAAGGTTTCGGATTTGACGACATTTCCGGCAGCATAAATATTGTCAGTGGCATTGCGTCGACGGATGAGCTAAAAATCAATGGCCCGGCTGCAAGGGTTACCATAAATGGACAGATGAATCTGGAAGCGGAAACGCAAAAACTTCACATCAAGGTTACCCCCTCCTATGGACTTGCATCTCCCGTAGTCGGTATGGCATCGGTAATTGCAAGCACAGCCATGAAAAAAACCCCTGCCCCATCAAGGGAATACAACATTACCGGCACCTGGGCAGATCCTGTCGTAACCCGAATAGGACAACCCGCTCCGGAACTGGCTGGACCCCAACCATAACTAGGGCCTGTTAACACTTATTTCGCGGTCCGCGTTGCTGCACGAAAAAGCGTGGGGCAAGGCGCGAAGCGCAGGCATAGTGAACCTATGGTCAAGCTTTGCAACGCAGCATCCACGTTTTTTTGTGCGCAACCCGAAGGGACGGGACGTATTTTATCCAGACCATCGTTACTCGCCGCTTACAGAGGCTTGCTCTGCGGTGCGGCTCATGCCTCGTGCTGAATAAAATCCGCCTACGTCGCGGGCGCGAAATAAGTGTTAACAGGCCCTAGTTATGGTTGGGGTCCAGCCAGTTCCGGAGCGGGTTGTCCTATTCGGGTTACGACAGGATCTGCCCAGGTGCCGGTAATGT
>DATEEZ010000040.1:0-8554 GCA_035280905.1 Nitrosospira sp. | reverse complement strand
AAGTCCCATCTCTCACATTGGCTACAGTAGCGGGTACGCCATCCAAGGGCAACAGCTTGATGGGAACCCCGTTTGTCGCCTCGTATTCCGCTGTGCCTAACGATACATAGCCTATGGAGTCAGGATTGCCAGCGACTGTCTTTATTCCCTGCGCATTATCGCCGATGATGACATGCGGCTTGATATCGCTGTTCTTCAACTTCAAATAGCCCAGAAACAGCTCAAGAGTGGAGCGTCCTTCCGCCTTGTTTACTACCGTAATCCGTGCGTCTCGTCCCCCCACCGCTTTCCAGTTAGCCGTTTTTCCCGTATAGATATCGCTGATCTGTTGCCGGCTCAATGCCGCAACGGGATTCGCTGAATGCAGAATAATTCCAATGCCGTCCCAGGCAATAGTATGGGCTTGCAAATCCTTCTCTTCCGGTTTCAATGCTCGAGATACCATGCCTATATCCGCAATTCCCCTACGGGCATCGTTGATTCCACGCGTGGAACCTCCGGTTTGAACGTCTACTCGTGTGCCGGGATGGAGCGATTCGAAGCGCCGGGCAAGTTCGGCAGCGAGGGGAGCAATCGTGCTGGCCCCGATCAGAGTCAGTTTTTGTGAAGCTGCATTACCAGGCGTACTCCAGCCGAACCCCAGCAATAGCGCTGCCACAAATATTGCATATTGTATTGTGGACACCGTTTTCATCGTTCAGCCTCTTCGCCAGGTATGATATTTTTCTACCCAATGAAGCAGGCGAGAGGGCAGATGAGCGCGTCTCCATTCGCTGGCGACGTACTTGTTTGCTTCCGGCCAAGTCGGGTACGTATGGATGGTGCCGAGTATTTTGTTGAGGCCGAGGCCATACTTCATCGCCAGCACGAATTCCGCCAGCAGATCGCTGGCGCGCTCGGACACAATCGTCACCCCTAGGATGCGGTCCTGGCCGGGCACAGTAAGCACTTTCACAAAGCCATGCGCTGCTTCATCAGTGATAGCACGATCCAGTTCCGCCAGTTCATAACGAGTCACCTCGAATTTGACCCCGCGCTTGCTTGCTTCAGTCTCCGATGGTCCGGCGCGGGCAACCTCCGGATGTGTGAACGTTGTCCATGGAATCACCGAGTAGTCGACCTTGAAGCGTTTCACGCTCCCGAACAACGCATTGACAGACGCATACCACGCCTGATGCGCGGCAACGTGAGTAAATTGGTATGGCCCGGCAACGTCGCCGCAAGCATAAATGTTGGGATAGAGTGTTTGCAGCCACGCATCCGTTTCGATGGTGCCCTTTGACGAAATCGGAATGCCCAATTCCTCCAAACCAAAACCTTCGGTACGGGCTATTCTGCCCACCGCACACAATATGGCGTCGAATGGAAGCGCTTCTTCTGTCCCATCACGGTGACGCACGACCAACCGTTGCTCATCGGCTTCGCTTTCAAAGCGAAGAGCCTCGGCCTGTGTCAACACACGTACTCCACTGGCGCGTAGCGCAGCTTCAACCAGCGCAACGGCATCTGGATCTTCTCGGCCCAACAATCCGGCTCTCTCTACCTGCACCACGTGACAATCCAGGAGTGCAAACGCCTGTGCCAACTCGCACCCGATAGGTCCGCCCCCCAGAACGATCAGCCGCTCGGGTCGCTCGGTTAACGACCAGATGGTGTCGGACGTATAGTAGCGCGCCTGCTCCAGTCCAGGAATCGTTGGGATAACGGGACGAGAACCCGTGGCAATGACGATCGCACGGGTAGTCAGAACCTTTCCATTGACCTCCACCGTCCAAGGGGAAGTAATGCGTGCGTTGCCGTTTATTACCTCCACTCCCAGTTTTGCATAACGCTCTGCTGAATCATGCGGCTCGACCGTTTTTATAATGCGGTGCACACGCGCCAAAACTTCGGCAAAATCATAGTTGACGTCCGCACGTGCAATGCCCAACCTTTGGGAATGGCGCGCCTGTCGCAGGAAAGTAGCCGAGCGGATCAGCGCTTTGGAGGGAACGCAGCCGAAATTGAGACAATCGCCGCCCATCTTCTGCGCTTCGATTAACGTCACCTTGGCACGGGCAGCGGCCGCCACATAAGATGCCACAAGGCCCGCTGCGCCCGCGCCGATTACCACCAGATTTCGATCGAATCGGCGCGGTTTAGGCCATTGGTTGGGCATTTCTTTCATCTCTTCATTCTCCTCACGCGCTCCACCCCCCACCGCGCCAGCCACGGGAATGCAGCCAGCAAAGCAAATGATCCAATCACTGCCGGGGAGAGAATGTCGGAAAGACTGGTGAGTGCACCCAACTGAGTCCCGGCATTGGCATAAATTGCCGTGCCCGGCGCCATGCCCAACAGGCTGGCCCAAAAAAAGGTAACTGTCCTGATTGCGGTAAGGCCCATCAAGAGATTGATAACGAAAAACGGAAATACCGGGACCAGGCGCAAAGTAACGAGATAAAACGCACCGTCACGCTTGACGCCAGCATCGATTGCCGCCATACGCTTACTGAAATGTTGCTGTATGACATCGCGAAACACGTAACGCGCCGTCAAGAAAGCGAGCGTTGCGCCCACACTGGCGGAGAGGAGCGCTAACGGAGCGCCAATCCACGTTCCGAAAATCGCCCCTCCCGCCAACGTCAGCACGCCCGCGCCGGGCAGCGCGAGTACGGCTACGGCGATATAAAGAAGGATGTACAAACCTGTGGTCTGCAAGGGTCGTGCCCGGTAGGCTTGCTGTAGCTCGTCACGTCCGTTCTTGAGCGCTTCGAACGTAAGAAAGCGTCCCAGATCGAAGGCAAAGAATAATCCAATCAACAGTATCAGCAATGCAAGCAGCCACCAATGCTTCATCCTGGGGGCCTCTATAAAGTGAACTTCGTCAAGGGGCCCTTTATTAACTTCAGAAGAGCCAGCGTTTATTCCCCTCCATCAGGAAGCTTATATCGCTGCATTCATTTCGCTACATGTCGCGCCGTACTTGAAGCAGTTGAAGCAGCGATGATGCTTCATGCTCACCGAAGTTTGCATGGCTTCCGTCAATGTTGTTCCAAGAATGTAATCAGGATCGTCATCCACAAGGGTACAGGCATACACATGCATTTTGCCCCCGCTCTTCACGACCATTTTGCTGAATGCGCACATGAAAGTGCGACAGGTTTCTTCGGTGTGAAAGTCGCTCAGGCAATGCTCCGTAATCTGCGGCGCCTTTACTTGCGCTCCCGGCTGGTGAAATTCCGGAAACTCTATGCGGGGCAGGTCCTCAGGCAGACCCGCCGCACGTAAAACTTCCGCGAAGCGGGAAGAAACCGCATGGGACGCGGGATCCGGTGAAAACTGGCTGGCTACGGATACATGAAATCCCATTTCATGAAGCGCCAGCAAGCCTTCCAGCGCGCGATTGAACATGCCTGCCCCCCGGCCCGCATCATGCAGAGCCGCGTCAGGGTAGTCGAGACTTACGCGAAAGCTCAGCGGGCGCTGCTTCGTGCGCAGTTCTTCCAGTTGCTTGAGGCGTTTCAGGAGGGGATCGGTGGCGTTGGTCAGCACCAAGCAGGGTCGATGCAGCAGCGCGTAATCGAGGATACGCACGATATCCTTATTGATGAAGGGTTCGCCGCCAGTGAACGAGAATTGCTTGACGCCGAGCTCGAGCGCCTCCTCGATAAAAGGAATCACATCGCCCAGGCGCAACATCTGCAGACGCTCATCTCCCGGCCTGGAGCCCTCGAGGCAAAAAGGGCAGGCCAGGTTGCAGGCTGTGCCGGTGTGGAACCAGAGCTCATCCAGAGCATGCGGCCGAACGAACCCGCGAGGCTCATCGTTTACAGTACGATACCAGGATTGCGTGCGATTGGACCTCTCGCTTCCCGGATCTACCTCATCACGCCCGGCTGTCATGGCTAGCAGCATCCACCCGACTGATTGCCCGAGACTGCATTAGTGTCATTGAAAGGCAGACCGGTGCCGCAGCCGGGGAAAATACCGTAGTGGCGCTCAAAATCGCCATAGAAGTCAAAATACTCGACCAGCCGGGTATCATGCAGCATGCGCCAGGTATTGCCACAGACGGGAAAATGCTTACCGGTTTCGATACGATGATGCTTGTCGAGCATGAACACGTGCGGATGCTGTGGTATCGTGCCCTTATAAACGACTGCCTGTCCATGGTCTTCACAGGCGGGCTCCAGTTTGTCCAACTTGAACAAGCGATAGGTGGCTGAGAAGAAGCGGATATTTCCGGTGCGGGCAGCCAGTTCCGCGTTATTGATCGTGATCCGGCGATCGTCCACCAGCCGCGGATCGGTAAAACCATGCGCACGGGAAAGGTGGAGGAAATCGTTCCAGTAGAGCGCCCCGCTCAAACATTCCCCATATAGCACCGGATCGGTAGCGAGCGCTTTCGGCACACGCCGATCGGTATAAACATCTGAAAAATAAAACTCTCCGCCCGGCTTGAGCACCCGCCAGGCCTCGGCCAGCACCGCAGCCTTGTCCGGTGCGAGATTGAGCACGCAGTTCGATACGATCACGTCCACACTGGCGTCAGCAAGTTCGAGCTCAGCCAGGCGTTCAATATAGCCGTGGAGGAAACAGACGTTGCTGCTCGCATAACCGAATGCCTTGCGATGATATTCTTCGTGCCGGCGCGCCACAGCGAGTTGCTCTTCCGTCATGTCTATACCGATTACCCGGCCGTGTTCCCCCACCAGTTTCGACAGCACGTAAACGTCGCGGCCGGCACCGCAGCCGAGGTCCAGCACCGTCAGGTTCTCGAGTGCCTCCGGCAGCACCAGACCGCAGCCATAATAGCGCCCCAGCACTTCATCATGTATCTGCGCCAGTATCGGCTTGACATATTCAGGCAAGCCGCTGTCGGTCGTGCACGCATTGGTCTTGAGATCGAGTGAACAGTTCAGCGTATGGCCGTAGTATTCCTGGACAACGTCATGCATCTCATCACCTCTCATAGAAGTCAGGTTGTTTTGGAGCGGTAGCGGGCAGCCAGTTTGTCAGGTGCAACGCCACAGGTAAAAGCAAGTGCAAGATGGCGATTTGTCCACGTGCGATTCCACCATCCGTCCCGATGCCAGCGCCGGGGGTCGACGAAAATCGGTTCGCGTAACGGCAAAAGGCGCCCTTGGCGGCGCAGCCCCCGCACCAGATGCACTTCTTCGAACAAAGGCCAGGGCGAATGGCCTCCCGCTTGAAGATATGACTGGCGCGTCATGAATAATCCTTGATCTCCATAAGGCACGCCTACCCGACAGCGAAAGGCGATGGCCGGCTCTAGCAGTGTCGCGGGCCAGGCTCTGGGAGCATCGAAGCGAAAACGGAAATAGCCTCCCACTGCACCTTGTTCAAGGCAGCGTTTCATTGCCTCAATCGGATCCGGTGGCAGACGGTTATCCGCGTGCAAAAACCATAAAGCATCGCCGCGCGCCAGCTCAGCCCCTGTTAACAGTTGACGTCCCCGGCACGGTTCCGCGGGAACCCAACAAGCATCATACTCGTGGCAAACCTGATGGCATGTTTGAGAGCCGGTGCCATCGACAACGATAATCTCGAGGATGGAATCATCGAAACGGCGTAGCTTTTGCAACTGGCCGAGCAGGTCCGCCAACTTGTCCTCATCCCGGTAGCAGGGAATCACCGCACTAAAACCGAACATGCCTTTCTTCCTTCCGGCTGACCGTATCCACTGAATCGACAAGGTCGGAAACCAGCCGGTGTAACGCCCGCCGCGCTGGGCGGAGGTCGGTTTTCAATGCTGCGATCATGGGAATGAAGTCGTCCTGTCGATCCACATCAAAGCTGGAGGTCAGCGTCAACACAGAGTGACCAAGCGCCTGGCAACAGTCGAGCAGGGCGATACCGAGAGTCGCACTACTCCAAGGCAACGCGCGCAGCGGCGGCCACGGTCTCCGGCTTGCCATCAGCACTACACCGCCGTCCACCGCACCCTTCAACACGACATCATGATCCAGCAACCCCTGCCGCACCGCAGCGTAGTCTGCTGGCGCGAGCGCAGGCGCATCACTTCCTATATAGACTAACTGCTCCATTCCCAGGTCGCGCAACTGCCGATCAAGTGCGTTGAGTCGCTCACCCAGATTCCCGTTGGCTTGAGGCAGGACGTATGCTTTCGGCTGCTTGTGCGGCAACAATCCGTCGGCCCAGATACTGTCTTCCGGATGGGATGGCGCAATGATTATCGAACCTGGCCAATCCCGCACATCTTCAAGCGCACAAGCCAGCAACCCGTGGGCAACCTGATTTGCGGCTTCTCTGCCAAGGCTTGCAGCGAGCCGCTGCTTTCCCATACCTGGTTGCGGCCGCTTGCATACTAAGACAAGAGCAGGCTTCATCATCTCGCGATTCGCTGCCGTAATTGCCTGTAAGACATTTGATCAATGAGCATCTTGCGCATGGTTTACGCTACCCGCATTGCTGATCGACTTAGGACACCCAAGGTGCTAATTCTTACATGATAGCCATCATTTGCCTGTTGGGCATAGGATCTTGGAAGAAAATCTGCCTAAGGAGTGAAGTGATCTAATGATCGGAGAGATCAAAGCCAGGCACAAAGCCGTGCAGTGGGACGAGCCGTCAGGGCAAGGGATATTTCATGGTATTCATCCGCTCTCTTATGCATATGCACCGCTTCTTGTGCCTGCAATCATCTTGTTGCCGTCGGATTAGAACGAGTGGAAGTTTGCCGACCTCGGCGGGGCCCCGCCAGCAATAGCCGGAGGAAGTACAGAAGAGGCTCTCCGTGCCTGAAAACAGGCCTGATTATCTGTTACTCACCGGTTCTCATGCTTGTGAATGTGCTGCGCTTCCAGGTAAGCCCTGCCGCTGCCTGTACCATTGCTCGAGCATCATGAGCACCCATACCATGGTGCCGTGATATCCGGCATGCTCCTCCAGGTGCTGCGTCAGCAGCTTCTCGATAAAGTCGCCACGGATGACGTTTCTCGATTTGAGATCGCTCAGGCTATCCCACGCCAAGTCCTGCAGGTTTTTATGGGTTTGAAGCCACACCCCGAAAGGCAACCCGAAGCCATGTTTTTCCTTGGCAATAATATCGTCTGGCAAAAATCCCCGCAGCGCCTCCTTGAAGAAGTAGCGCAACTTCGTCCCCTTAAGCTTCAGGTGAGGTTCGAGTCGCAGGGAAAAGGCAACGATCTCATCGCTGATAAGCGGAAACGCCACATCCATTCCCGCTAACTCGCAAGCCTTGGCGACCTTGGGCAAATCGTTATCGGCGAGCGTAAACTTTCGGTCAAATGCAAGCATTTGATTTATCAGACTTTTGGCGTCATTCTCGTGATAGGTTTCGTCCAGGAGGCGCGCCGGATAACCTGGATTCACCGCATGGAGAAATTCAGGGGTAAAAATAGCTTCGCGCCCGTAACGTTCGAGAAGATTGTAGGTCTCTGTACGCGCAGGCATGGGGGTGGACGCCTGCTCCACATAACTGCGCGCCTTCCGTATCAGGGGGAACGTATCTCCACCAGGAAGACCAAAAACGATCGGCTCGATAAGTCCCTTGCGCAACAAGAAGGGAGCCTGCTCATACAGCGAGAAAATGTGTTGTTTGGCATAACGTACGTTACCGCCAAAAAGCTCATCGCCCCCATCTCCTCCGAGCATTCTGCTGAGGCCGTCGGATTTTGCCATCTGCGCGCAGTAGTAGGCGGGTAACGCGGAAGAGTTACCGAAGGGCTGGTCGAATACCGCTGCAACCTGGGGAATGGCGGAGACGATATCCTCCGGTGTAACGTAGTACTCCTGATGACGCGTGCCGAAATGCCTGGCCGCGATCCGGGCATATCCCATTTCGTCATAACCCGTTGCATCGAAACCAATGGAATAGGTGCGTGCTGGCTGCCCGCTCACTTCCCCCAATATCCCGGCAATCGTGGAACTGTCGGTTCCGCCACTGAGAAACGCTCCGGTTTCGTCATCGCCAATGGCGGTTCGCACACTGGAATGCAAAACTTCCAGAAACTCCTGCTTGAGTTCCTGAAAAGGGCGTCTTTCATCTTCCCGAAACCGCATCTCCCAGTATTTTCCAGTCTTGATGCCGCCCTTACTGTAGACGAGATATTCGCCCGGTAGAAGGCGTTTCTGCCCCTGATAAATGGTGTCAGGACCAGGCACCATATGAAAGTAGATGTAGTTATACAGACTCTGGAGGTCGATTTCCGGCCTGATCGAAGAATGAAAGCGGATGGCATCCGCTGACGAAGCAAAAATCAGGCCCCCGGCCAGAGCCTGGTAGGAGAGTGGGTAAGTGCCCATGCGGTCTGTCGCCAGAACGACCTCATTCGCATTTTCGTCGATAATACAACATGCAAACGCACCGGTCAGACTCTCGAAAATCTTTGCGCCTCTTCCGTCTCCTCCACTCCTTCCCCGCCAATTTTCAGCCAGCGTTTTCGCTATGCCTTCGCGTTGCGCCTGTTCATCCAGGCGAGGTTCCAGGAAATTTCCCCGTCCCCACAACGCGGCAAGAAGCCCATCCCTCTGATAAATGTGAGCGCGCCCATCCGGAGCAGCGGTT
>DATEEZ010000039.1:0-11326 GCA_035280905.1 Nitrosospira sp. | reverse complement strand
CTTTGCCAGGGACCCACAGGGGGAGTTCCTGTATCACCGGCTTGGCGAGGAGGATGTACGTGGCATTTACAAGTTGAGCGATTTTCAGCAAACCGGTTCCCGGGAACTCACTGCTGCCGATTACGTTTTCCAGATCAAGCGACTGGCTCATCCCCGGCTGCACTCCCCCATTTTCGGCCTGATGTCCGACTACATTGTGGGTCTCAAGGAATATGCAGCAACGCTCGAGCTGGCAGTCAAAGAGCAGTCCAAGGAGCGGAGGGAGCAGGGGGAGCAGAGCCGTCAGGAGCAGGACGGGGAGGATTACCTGGATCTTGCCCGTTATCCCCTGGAGGGGGCCGAGGTAGTGGATCGGTATACCTATCGCATCAAGATCAAGGGCAAATATCCCCAGTTCAGGTACTGGCTCGCAATGCCCTTTTTCGCACCGATTCCATGGGAAGCGGAGCGCTTCTACAGCCAGAAAGGATTGGCGGAAAAAAATATCAACCTTGACTGGTATCCCGTCGGGACCGGCCCTTATATGCTGTCAGAGAATAACCCCAATCGGATAATGATCCTGGAAAAGAATCCCAATTTTCATGGCGAAACCTATCCTGCAGAAGGAATGCCAGGAGATGCGGAAGCCGGTCTGCTGAAAGATGCGGGCAAGCCGCTGCCTTTTATAGAAAAGGTCGTATACAGCCGGGAGAAGGAAAGCATTCCACGCTGGAACAAGTTTCTGCAGGGTTACTATGATGCATCCAATATCGGTTCTGACAGCTTCGACCAAGCCGTGCAGTTGACAGGACAGGGAGAGGCCACCGTAACTGAAGCGATGAAGGAGCAGGGTATCCGGCTGGAAACGGCGGTTGCGACTTCCACAAATTACGTCGGTTTCAACATGCTTGACCCGGTAGTCGGGGGTGTGGGGAAACGCGGCCGCGAATCAGCCAGGAAGTTGCGCCAAGCGATTTCCATTGCGGTGGATTATGAGGAGTATGTCTCCATATTCGCCAACGGACGCGGTATTGCGGCGCAAGGGCCGATTGCTCCCGGCATCTCCGGTCATCGCGAGGGCAAAGAAGGTATCAATCCTGTAGTCTATGAGTGGGTAAACGGAAGACCCCGCCGCAAGTCGATCGAAGTGGCCCGGGCATTACTGGCAGAGGCAGGCTATCCCAACGGTATCAGCGCCAAAACCGGTGCGCCGCTCGTACTTTATTTCGACGTAACGGCACGCGGCGCGGAGGATAAATCCAGCCTCGACTGGATGCGCAAGCAATTTCAGAAACTCAACATCCAGTTGGTGGTGCGCAGCACGGACTACAACCGCTTTCAGGACAAGATTCGCAAGGGCAATGCCCAGATTTTCGAGTGGGGCTGGAACGCCGACTATCCCGATCCGGAGAATTTCCTGTTCCTGCTATATGGTCCGCAGCAAAAGGTAGGCAATGAAGGCGAGAACGCTTCCAATTACTCCAATTCCGAATATAACCGGTTATTCGAGCAAATGAAGAATATGGAGAATGGCCCTGTGCGCCAGAAGATCATCGATAGAATGGTCAACATCCTTCGCCATGATGCCCCCTGGATGTGGGGCTATCATCCCAAGGAATATGGCTTGTATCACTCATGGTATGGCAACGTCAAGCCGAACAGACTGTCAAACAACAATGTCAAATACTTGCGCATAGATGGAGTCTTGCGTGAGCAGAAGCGGCGTGAATGGAATGAACCGGTAGTCTGGCCAGCCATCGCGGGATTGATTGCGCTTGCCGGAAGTCTGATCCCCGCCGTGCTTGTTTACCGGCGTAGGGAACGAGGGACAGGAATATCGAATGCCGCGCTGAAAATGGAAGCTCAGGGGTGAGAGGATGAGTAATGCTTAATTACATCATCCGCCGCATCCTGTATGCGATCCCCATCCTGGTTGGCGTGAACCTGATTACTTTCACCTTGTTTTTCGTCGTGAACACGCCCGACGACATGGCGCGCATGCAGCTCGGCATCAAGCGCGTTACACCGGAGGCCATCGCCAAGTGGAAACAGGAGCGCGGCTATGATCAGCCGCTGATGTTCAACAATGCCAGGGAGGGTCTCGAGAAAGTTACCCGTACCATATTTTTCGAGAAATCCGTCGCCATGTTTGCGTTCCGCTTCGGTCGCGCGGATGACGGGCGAGACATTGCCTACGAAATCAGGACGCGTATGCTGCCCAGTCTCGCCATTGCACTCCCGGTATTCGTGCTGGGACTCATCGTTTATATTGCTTTTGCATTGACAATGGTGTTTTTTCGGGCCACCTACGTGGATTTTTGGGGTGTGGTACTATGCGTCGCGCTAATGTCCATCTCAAGTCTGTTCTACATTATCGGGGGGCAGTTTCTGATCAGCAAATTGTGGCATCTCGTGCCCATATCAGGTTACGGCCAGGGACTGGATTCGGCCAAGTTCCTGGTGCTGCCGGTGATTATCGGCGTCATTAGCGCCGCGGGGGCGAACACGCGCTGGTATCGAACACTTTTTCTAGAGGAAATGGGCAAGGACTACATCCGCACTGCTCGTGCCAAGGGCCTGCCGGAAAGTGTCGTGCTGTTTCGGCACGTGCTGCAGAACGCCCTGATTCCGATTCTTACCGGGGCCGTTGTGGTGATTCCCCTGCTGTTTCTGGGAAGCCTGATCGTGGAATCATTTTTCGGCATTCCGGGATTGGGCAGCTATACCATCGACGCGATCAACTCCCAGGATTTTGCCGTTGTGCGCGTGATGGTGTTCCTGGGATCGCTGCTTTATATCGTCGGGCTGATACTGACGGACATTTCCTATACCCTGGTGGATCCGAGGATAAGGCTGGAATGACAATATTCCGGCAAGGTTGACATGTCTTTCAAGCCTGTAATCCTGTGGACTGATGCGCTCGTCTACGTTCTGATTGCCGTAATCGTTATCTTTGCCTGGCAGGTGCGGCGTCATGAACATCTTCTCGCACCTTGGCGCCGCGTTGCACATAGTGCAAGCGGCATGGCGGCGCTCACCATACTGGCGTTCTTTATCATTATCGGATTACTCGATACAGTACATTTGCGTCCCGCTGTCGAAAACGGTAATGGCAGTGAAACCGCCTACGGGGTCGAAGTGTTGAGCCTGCTCGACCTGCTTGCAACGCCTCTGCGCACGCAGGTGGAAACGACCTATTCGGCGCCCTTCGCCACGCATCTCTATGCCCGCGAAACCGTGGAACTCCCGGGAGGAGAACAAGTACGCGAATTCCCCCGCCTGAAATTCGGCGGAGCGCATCTGCAGGACCCGGAAGCGCAGCTCGCCGGCGATATTGCCAGCAGGGCTGGAGCAGGCGCGGGCCTCGGCCTGCTGCTCTGGTTTTTGATCGCGACATCAGCGACCGCGATCGTAGCGCACGGCAGGAGTGAAAAGTTTGTGTCCACGCTTTCCACAATCTGGCGGGGTATTACTCCGGTGCCATGGAGGGCGATCTTTGTGACGCTCGCCTTGATACTGCTTCTCGGCGGCGCTGCTCTTGCCTTGTGCAGCCATTACCATATTCTCGGCACAGACAAGGTGGGGCAGGACGTATTTTATCAGTCGCTCAAGAGTATCCGCACCGGACTGCTCATCGGAACACTCACGACACTGATGATGCTTCCTTTTGCATTGCTTCTCGGGGTAGCCGCAGGCTATTTCCGCGGGTGGGTGGATGACGTGATCCAATACCTGTACACCACGCTCAGTTCGATCCCGGGTGTTCTTCTGATCGCCGCCGCGGTGCTGATGATGCAGGTTTATATGGAGACTCATCCCGAGCTGTTCGATACAATCGCTGCGCGCGCTGATCTCCGCTTGCTGTTCCTCTGCATCATATTGGGAGTTACAAGCTGGACTGGTCTGTGCCGGCTCCTGCGGGGCGAAACCCTGAAGCTGCGCGAAATGGAATATATCCAGGCAGCGCACGCATTCGGCGTTTCCCATTGGCGCATCATCAGCCGCCACATTATTCCCAACGTGATGCACATCGTGCTGATCACCACCGTGATGGATTTCAGCGGTCTCGTGCTGGCAGAGGCTGTATTGTCCTATGTGGGAGTGGGCGTCGATCCTTCAACCATCAGTTTTGGCACGATGATCAACGCCGCGCGCCTGGAAATGGCGCGGGAACCCATGGTGTGGTGGGCGTTGCTTGCCGCCTTCAGCTTCATGTTTGCGCTGGTCCTGAGCGCGAATCTCTTTGCCGATGCGGTACAGAATGCGTTCGATCCGAGGATGAAGACTTTGTCCGCACTGGCGCGAACATGGCGTCGTAAAAAGCATCGGGAAGAACACGCGACCAAGTCCTCTTCTCCCGCGGAGGATTCTCTCCCATCATGAGTTCCGTGCTGGAAATCAAAAATCTGGAGACCGTTCTGCATACGGAGTCGCAGCCGGTATGGGCGGTCGATGGACTTACGCTGCAGATCATGAAGGGTGAAACATTTGCACTTCTCGGAGAATCGGGGTGTGGAAAATCCATCACTGCGCTTTCGATAATGCGGCTGTTGCCGGAAGCCGGAGAAATCGTGGGCGGTTCTGTTTGTCTGGGCGGCGAGGATCTTCTGCTGCTTCCCGAGGCAGCCATGCGCAATGTGCGGGGGAAGCGCATTGGCATGATTTTTCAGGAGCCGATGCTAAGCCTCAATCCGGTGATGACCGTGGCGCAGCAGATTGGCGAGGTATTGCAGCGCCATTTTGACTTGCGCGGACCAGCGGCAGAAAAACGTATCCTGGAAATTCTGGATCAGGTAGGAATACCGGATGCAGCAAGACGCTTGAACGAATATCCTTTCCAGTTTTCCGGTGGAATGAAGCAACGGATGATGATTGCCATGGCTCTGGCCGGGGAGCCGGAACTCCTGATTGCCGACGAGCCCACTACCGCGCTGGATGTGACCATTCAGGCTCAGGTACTGGAGCTCATGCGTAGTTTGCAGCAACGGGCTGGCATGGCAATTTTGCTGATTACGCATGATCTTGGTGTGGCTTCGGAGATGGCGCATCGGGTGGGAATAATGTATGCGGGGGAAATCGTGGAAACGGCGAGCCGTGAGGCGTTTTTTCGCGGTCCCGCGCATCCTTATTCCCGCAAGCTTCTTGCCGCCTTGCCCGGCAGAGACAGGCGCAAGCAGGGTCAGCGGCTGGACGCAATCAGGGGCAACGTTCCCTCCCTGTCACGCGAATTCGTTGGCTGCCGTTTTGCAGACCGCTGCGACCATGCCTGGGAATTGTGTCATCAGGTCGCGCCGGGATGGACGGCGCTGACCGGAGAGCAGCAGGTAAGGTGTCACCTTTTTGATCAGAATTTTGAATCAAAAATTGTCAAGCCAGCCGTTTCGGGGCAAGCACCGGCGCCGGCAGCGCTGGATGTTGAGAGCAGGAAAGCAGAATTGCGGCCTGGCCTGACCGCAGAGCAATCAGCCCCTGATAGTTCCCTGTTATCAGTTACCGATCTGAAAGTTTATTTCCCCATTCACAAAGGCTTGATGAGGCGTGTAGCGGGATACGTCAAGGCAGTCGACGGAATATCGCTCAAGATTGACCGGGGCAAAACCTTGGCGCTGGTGGGAGAATCCGGCTGCGGAAAGACGACGGCAGGAAAAGCAATGCTGCAACTCATTCCCCCCACGGCCGGCAGCGTGCGCTACAACGGAGTGGAGTTGGTAGGTCTGGAGCGCAACCGGTTAAGGAGCTTGCGCGGCGAATTCCAGCTTATATTCCAGGACCCCTATTCATCACTCAACCCCAGAATGCGCATTGTCGATATTATCGAAGAGGGGATGAACGCCCTCGGGGTCGAAGATGACGGGAAAGAGCGCAAGGAAAAAAGAGTGGACAGGTTACTCGAAAGTGTCGGCCTGCCAGCAGAGACCAAATGGCGCTACCCGCATGAGTTTTCGGGCGGGCAGCGTCAGCGGATAGCTATTGCCCGCGCGTTGGCCGTCAACCCGAAGCTGATCGTATGTGATGAGCCCACCAGCGCGCTGGATGTGTCAGTGCAGGCCCAGATTTTAAATCTATTGAGGGAACTGCAGCGCAATCTGGGCCTGGCTTATCTGTTCATTACCCATAATATTTCAGTAGTCGAATACATTGCGGATGAGGTCGCGGTCATGTATCTGGGAAGGATAGTGGAACGCGGGACGGTGGACGAAGTTCTGGGAAGTCCACGCCATCCCTATACCCAGGCACTGTTATCCGCTGTTCCCGTTATTGAACTGGAGTCGAAACGGAAGGTTATTCGCCTGCACGGCGACCTTCCGTCGCCCGCCAACCCGCCGCACGGCTGCCATTTTCATCCCCGTTGCCCTCACGTCATGCCGGTTTGTCGTAAAAACTATCCGGCAGCAAGCATATTCAGTTCAACGCATACGGCACACTGCTATCTTTATCCTCAAGACGAGGAACAGTCAGACCGTAAAACACAAGCATAAGATAAGGAATATCCCTAATGGTTAGTCACGAAGTGGCCCGCAGGCGCACGTTTGCCATAATTTCTCACCCGGATGCCGGTAAAACGACACTCACGGAAAAATTGCTGCTATTCGCCGGTGCCATTCATATTGCCGGCAGCGTCAAGGCGCGGAAGGCGAGCCGCCATGCGACCTCCGACTGGATGGAGATCGAGAAGCAGCGAGGCATTTCAGTTGCCAGCTCGGTCATGCAGATGGAGTATGGGGATTGCGTCATCAATCTGCTTGATACGCCGGGGCACCAGGATTTCTCGGAGGATACTTACCGGGTGCTGACTGCAGTGGATGCCGCCCTGATGGTGATCGATGCCGGCAACGGGGTGGAAGCCCAGACATTACGCTTGCTGGAGGTGTGCCGGGCGCGTAACACTCCTATTATCACTTTTGTAAACAAGATGGACCGGGAGGTGCGGGAGCCACTCGATCTCATCGATGAGATCGAGAGAACATTGCGTATGGCAGCGGTGCCGTTCACGTGGCCGATGGGGATGGGGCGCAGCTTTCAGGGTGTCTTCGATCTGCGGCACAATCACATGCGTGTTTTCCATCCTGGCTCTGACAGGTTGGACGATGAAGATGAAATCATCAAAGGCCTGGATAATTCGCTGCTGGCCCACCGTTTTGGAGACCAGGCCGCGAATTTGCAGCAGGAAATCGAACTGATACGCGGCGCTTCGCCCGAATTCGACCAGGACGCGTTTCTCGCCGGCCGCCAGACCCCGGTATTTTTCGGTTCGGCCATTAATAACTTCGGTGTGCGCGAAGTGCTGGATGCCCTGGTAGGTCTTGCCCCGCCACCCGGCTCGCGCAGTGCCTTGCAGCGTCATGTGCAGCCGCACGAGCTGCGGTTTACGGGAGTAGTATTCAAAATTCAGGCCAACATGAATCCGGCTCATCGTGATCGTATCGCCTTCGTTCGCATCTGTTCAGGTCGGTTCGAACGCGGCATGAACCTGAGGATCGCGCGTAACGACAAGGATATTCGTACCAACGGCGTCGTATCTTTTCTCTCCCAGCGGCGCGATTTGCTCGATGTTGCCTATCCCGGGGATATCATCGGCATTCCCAATCACGGGACACTGCAACTCGGGGATACGCTGACAGAAGGAGAGCGATTGCAGTTTACTGGCCTGCCATTTTTTGCGCCGGAAATCTTTCAGACCGTGGAGATTGCCGATCCCATGCGCAGCAAGCAGCTCAAATTGGGGCTGGCACAATTGGGTGAGGAGGGTGCGATCCAGGTTTTCAGGCCTCACCTGGGCAGCGCGTTGCTGCTCGGCGCGGTCGGAGCTTTGCAGTTCGATGTTGTCGCACATCGCCTTAAGCATGAATACAGCGTTGAGGCACGTCTTGCTCCTGCGAAATACCAGTTAGCCCGATGGGTTACCGCCGAGGATACGCGTGAACTCAAACGCTTCATTGACACCAACGCCCACCGCGTTGCCTATGATGCTGTAGGCGCACCGACATTCCTGGCTTCATTTGGCGCGGAATTAAGCGTGGCCGAAGAAAACTGGAAACACATTCGTTTCCATAAAATGCGCGAGCACGCCGGGCTTGTGTTTCAGGAGTCTGTCGATGTCTGACAGCAAGCAAGGCAAGGGTGTTTAACCGGATATGTCACCGCGAGTAGGCCCGGCTATTGACTTGGCGCGGGATACGCAAATCTACTCCCAAAACACCTCGCCATTATCCGTAATCCGGTGAAATCCGGGTTAGCGGATTTCCGCAACCAGCCTGCCTATCATCTGTTCCGCCTGGCTGAGATATCCTCGGCCGAACAGGTTGAGATGGTTCAGTATATGATACAGGTTATAGAGGGTTTTACGGATTGCATAACCTGCATCGAGCGGATAGGCTGAGCGGTAGGCTGCATAAAAGTTGCCGGGGAAGCCGCCGAACAGTTCAGTCATCGCAATATCAGTTTCGCGGTCACCATAGTAGACGGCAGGATCAAATATGACGGGCTGCTCCGTTTCATCAAAATCGTAGTTGCCACTCCATAGGTCGCCATGCAGGAGCGACGCTGCGGGTTGTCCGTCTGGAAAGAAACAGTCCAGTTCCCCCATCAATCGCTCCCCCTGCGTCTGCAGCCGTCCCGAGTAACCATTGGCCTTCGCCAATTGCAATTGATAACCTAAACGGTACTTGCGCCAGAAATCGATCCAGTTGGACGAACGCTCATTGATTTGGGGGGTTGTCCCAATGGTGTTATTGCATGTCCATCCGAATTCTCCGGAGGAGACACGGTGCATTGCTGCCAGTCCTTCTCCCAGCGCGCTGGCGCCGCTACTGGAGCCGCTGCGCATCTCCACATATTCCAGGACCAACCAGGCCACAGAAGTATTTCTGCCCAAGCATATCGGCGCAGGCGTACGCAAGGTGCGGGAGTTACGAATTTCCCGAAGACCCGCAGCCTCCGCCTCAAACATCGAAAGACATTCGGGGTTGTTCAGTTTGACGAAGAATCGTCGGCCGTTCCCCTCGATTCGATGTGCCTGATTGATGCAACCGCCGCCCAAGGGGAAAGTTGTTTGTACGGTAAAAGGAGTACCGGTGGAACGGGAGATTTGCGCTGCGATTTCTGTCCAGGATTGCATAAGGGGCTTCAAGCCATTGCCCGACTGGCGGTTGCGGATAGCCATTCCCTTGCCTGCCGTATAGCGGCGGCAACCTGTACCGGGGCAGTTCCGCCAATGTGATTACGGCTATTTAAGGATCCTTCCAGCGTCAGCACAGTGAAGATATCGTCCTCGATCAACGGGGAAAATTGCTGTAGCTCCGGCAGCGTGAGTGTACTTAGATCCTGGTTGTTCTTTTCGGCAAAGCGCACTGCTTGCGCCACTGCTTCGTGCGCTTCACGGAAAGGTAGTCCCTTTTTTGTCAGATAATCGGCGAGATCGGTCGCGGTGGCGTAACCATGTGTCGTTGCTGCACGCATGGGAGCGTGTTTAACGCGTATGCCAGCCAGCATGTCAGCATAGATGCGCAGCGTGTCTGTCACAGTATCTACCGTATCGAACAGAGGCTCCTTGTCTTCCTGGTTGTCCTTGTTGTACGCGAGCGGTTGGGCCTTCATCAGAGTCAGTAATGCGACCAGATGGCCGTTCACGCGCCCCGTTTTGCCGCGCACCAGCTCGGGCACGTCCGGGTTTTTCTTCTGTGGCATGATGGATGAACCGGTACAGAAGCGGTCAGCCAGGTCGATAAACCCGAAAGGCGAACTCATCCATAAGATGAGTTCCTCTGACAGGCGCGACAGATGTGTCATGACCAGCGCCACTGCTGCACAGAATTCAATGGCAAAATCACGGTCGGAAACCGCATCCAGTGAATTTTCGCAGACACCCTCAAAACCCAGTTCCCGCGCTACCATCCCGCGATCGATGGGATAGCTTGTTCCGGCCAATGCGGCGGCCCCCAGCGGAAGTTTGTTCACACGCTTTCTGCAGTCGGACAAACGCTCCACGTCGCGTTTCAGCATTTCGAAATAGGCCATGAGGTGGTGTCCGAAGACGATCGGCTGCGCCACCTGCAAGTGAGTGAAACCCGGCATCACCGTATCGACATGCTGCTCGGCCAGATGCAGCAACGCGTTCTGCATGACATGGATCAGATCGATGATCCGGTCGATTGAAGCGCGCAAATAGAGCCGTATGTCCGTCGCTACCTGATCGTTGCGGGAACGTGCCGTGTGCAGCCGTTTCCCGGCATCACCGATCAGCGCAGTCAGGCGCTTCTCGATATTGAGATGAACGTCCTCCAGCGCCAGCTGCCAGACAAATTCGCCACCCTGGATTTCCCGCCGGATCTGACTCAGGCCCCATTCGATAGCGGCGAGATCATGATGACCGATAATGCCGCTCGCAGCGAGCATGCGTGCGTGCGCGACGGATCCCTGGATATCGTACTCCGCCAGTCGCTTGTCGAAACCTACTGACGCCGTATAGCGTTGCACCAGTTCCGACACAGGCTCATCAAAGCGTCCCGACCATGTGTTTGTATTACTGCCGATCAGCACGTCCGTACTTTTTGAGGCCGTCATAATGTTCCCAATGAAATGACTTAAGAAGGCTGAAGCCCTTTGAAGCCACTTTTACCGTTGTTTTAGAAAAGAAAATGATGAGTATAAATCAAATTATCCATCACAATATCGCGGCCCTGCGTCAGGATACGTTCCGGAAGAATTTCTGCGCAGATATTCCTAGAATTCCAGCGGGTCGATGTCCAGCGTCCAGCGCACTTTATGGCCGGGAAGGCGGTCCAGCTTTGTGCGCCAGCTCCCGAGGAATTCCTGAAGCTTCTTTCTGGACCTCGACTGCACCAGCAGATACGCGCGCTCCATTCCCTTCAGCCGCGCCATTTGTGCCGGAACCGGATCAAATACCTCAACCTGGTCTGGTGCTTTTGCCATGGTTGCCGCATTGGCAAGAAAGGCGAGTGCGGTAGCAATCGCGGGCGCGTCCGCCCGCAATAGAGCCTGATAGACGAATGGCGGGAAGCGCGCGGTTTTCCTTTCTTCCAGCAGCATACGGGCAAGCGCGTCGTAATCGTGCTGCCGCAGTGCGCGGTAGAGCGGGTGATCGGGGAACTCGGTTTGAATCAAAACTTCGCCGGGCGCATGTGAACGTCCTGCACGCCCGGCTACCTGCATCAGTTGGGCAAACAATCGCTCCGATGCACGGAAATCGGTGCTGAACAGGGAGGCATCGGGATTCAGGATACTGACCAGCGACAGATTTGGAAAATCGTGTCCTTTCGCGAGAATCTGGGTGCCCACGAGCATGTCCACGCGCTGCTCACGAATATCTTTCAATATCCGCTGCCAG
>DATEEZ010000038.1:0-8866 GCA_035280905.1 Nitrosospira sp. | reverse complement strand
GACGGAGGTGAGGAGATCAAGGCGTTCAACAGCCAGGATGGCCATGGGCTGAAAATGCTCAGGGCCACAGGCATCAAGGTCGCTCTTATCACCGGCCGTCAGTCCCGCTGCGTGGATTTGAAGGCAAAGGACTGGGGCGTTACCCTCGTTTATCAAGGCGCGAAAAACAAGCTTCCTGCGTTTGAAGCCTTGCTTGAGGATCAGAAACTGGATGCATCCGCGTGTGCATACGTCGGAGACGACCTGATCGATCTGCCGATCCTGCTGCGTTGCGGTCTTGCCATCTCGGTGCCTGCCGCGCCAGCCCTTGTGAAAAAGCATGCGCACTATATAACCCGTCTGGAAGGGGGACGGGGCGCAGCGCGTGAGATCTGCGAAATGATAATGCAGGCACAAGACACGCTCGACGCGCATCTTGCAACTTATCTTACATGATCAGCCGCCTTCGCTTCGGGTTCCTTTTCGTTATATTAGCCCTGTTTGCATCATTGCTATTCCTGCTGAACCAGGACGGGGGCGCACCTTTACTTGCACCCGAGAGTGCATCAATACGGGCTCCCGATTACGTTGTGGAAGATTTTTCTGCCATTCGCGCAGATGATAAGGACGCGGGATACAAAATGATTCTCGGAAAAAAAATGGTGCATTATCCCGACGATGATTCGGCTGAGCTGGAACAACCACGTTTAATTACTATCGAACCCGGTAAACCTTCGATACAGTTGAAGGCGGATCATGCGAAGATGTCTGCCGAGGGTGAAGACATTTATTTGAGTGGCAATGTGGTGATCGTCCGAAATGCAGGTAAAGGCCGCGGTGAGACAATATTGACGACGAGTCTGCTGCATCTTATTCCCGACCAGGACGTTGCGCGAACGGACAAGCCCGTGGAGATAACTGAAACGAACGCCACTATCAGAGCGATTGGAATGGAAATGAACAATCGTACCGGCAACACTCAGCTGTTGTCGCAAGTAAGGGTCGTGCATGACAAGAAACGCTAGGTTTTCTTTCGCGATTCCCATGAAATCCCTGTCTGCTGCTTTTCTCGTTGTGATGCTCTTCAGCGCGCCGGTTCTGGCCGAGCGGGCCGACAGCGACAAGCCTGTGCACCTGGAGGCCGACCGCGCGACCGTGCAGGATGCCAACAAGCTGGCTACCTTTATCGGCAATGTCGTACTGACACAGGGAACACTGATTATTCGCGCTGATAAGATGACGGTGAAAGAAGATGCCAATGGTTTTCAGTATGCCACTGCTTACGGCAATCTCGCCAGTTTTCGCCAGAAGCGCGATGGCAAGAATGAATACGTGGAGGGTTGGAGCGAGCGTATGGAATATGATGGCAAGGCCGACAAAGTTCAGCTTTTCAAGAAAGCAAGGTTGAGACGCGGGCAGGATGAAGTTCATGGAGACTATATTTCCTACGATGCGATCAACGAGTTCTTTCAGGTAAACGGCGAGGGCGGAACGAGTACCCAAACCCATTCCGAGGGCAGAGTGAGAGCGGTGATAAAGCCCAAGAAGAAGGAGCCCAAACCCGAGGCAGATAATTCATAAATAAACGTCGTTATGGAACTTCCCCTCTCTCCTGCCCGCGACCACGCCGACCATGCTTCCCAAGCTCCCGAAGCACCCCTGGTTTCCTCAAAAAAGAGGAGTGAATTCAGGGCGGAGAATCTGAAAAAACGCTACAAGTCGCGCACAGTTGTGCATGATGTTTCCCTTTCGGTTAAAAGCGGGGAGGTCGTCGGCTTGCTGGGTCCCAATGGCGCAGGTAAGACCACCTGTTTTTACATGATGGTCGGACTTGTGCCGCTGGATGGAGGCAGCATCGTCCTCGATGAGCTTGACCTCAGCGAGACGCCTATGCACGAGCGTGCGCGCCTTGGTTTGAGCTATCTGCCGCAGGAGGCTTCGATTTTCAGGCGACTTTCGGTAGCCGACAACATTCGCGCTGTACTGGAATTGAAGAACTATGGGGCTGATGAGATGCAGCAGCATCTCGATAATTTGCTGCATGATCTTCATATCAGTCATATACGTAGCAGTCCGGCTATCAGTTTGTCCGGCGGGGAGCGCCGTCGCGTTGAAATTGCCCGTGCGCTGGCAACAAGGCCGCATTTCATTTTGCTGGACGAGCCGTTTGCCGGGGTGGATCCTATTGCCGTGCTGGACATTCAGAAAATTATCCGGTTTCTGAAGGAGCGGGGCATCGGCGTGCTGATCACCGACCATAATGTCCGGGAAACATTGGGTATCTGCGACCATGCTTACATCATAAGCGATGGCAAGGTGCTTGCGAGCGGCAGTCCCGACGAAATCATTTATAATGAAAATGTGAGAAAAGTCTATCTGGGAGAACATTTCCGTCTTTGAAAATAAAACTTCGCTTTACCTGAAACCGGCTTTGTCGCTGTTTTTCCAACTATGAAACCTACTCTTCAAGTCAAGCTGTCGCAGCATTTGACGCTTACGCCGCAATTGCAGCAGTCTATCCGGTTATTGCAGCTCTCCACCATAGAGTTGAACCAGGAAATAGAGCGCATGGTGCAGGAGAATCCCCTCCTGGAACTTGAAGACAGCATTGGCAACGACAGCATCGATTATAGAAACGTCATGCCGGAGGGATTGGCCGAATCGATGCCCGATGTGATGGAGATTGCCGGGGAAAGCGTGCCTATTCTCTCCATCGAAGCAGAAACCGGCGTAAAACAGCCACTCGACGAGCAGGAGTGGCTTCCAGATGATAATGTTTTTCGCCACAACCGGGACGATGATGACGAACGCGATATTCCGCAACAAGCGGCGGAACCCACAAGTCTGCGCAACCATCTTAACTCGCAGCTCAGCCTCAGCCAGATTTCGGAGCGCGATAGAAAGATTATCGGATTACTGATTGACAGTCTGGATGATGACGGCTATCTCGCCCAGGATCTGGAAGAATTGGTCGATCTGCTGCCTGCTGAGCTGGCAATAGATATAGACGACCTGCACATTGCACTCGAATATCTGCAGCATCTGGATCCACCCGGTATCGGTGCTCGCAACTTAAGGGAATGTCTCGTCATGCAACTGCATGCGGTGCCGCCGGATACGCCCTACCTGGAGCAGGCGCTGCAGTTGGTGAACAATCATCTTGAAAGTCTGGCATCCCGGGACTTTAGCACCATCAAGCGGGTTCTACACTGCGACGACGACTGCCTTCGCTCCATCCAGCAAATGATAATGCGGTTGAATCCGAGACCAGCCCTGACCTTCAGCTCGGCAGTTGCCCGCTACATCGTACCTGACGTCATTGTGACCAGGGTCAGCGGTTCCTGGGTCGCAAGCCTTAATCCGGAAGCGATGCCGCGCCTCAGGATCAACCGGTTCTATGCTGAGATTTTGAAAGGATGCCATGATGACTCTACCCGCCTGCTGATCAGCCAATTGCACGAAGCCAAATGGCTGGTAAAGAACGTACAACAGCGTTTCAACACGATCCTGAAGGCAGCGGCAGCCATTGTGGAACGACAGCAGCAGTTTTTCGAGCATGGGGCAGTTGCAATGCGTCCGATGGTACTGCGGGAAATCGCCGATGTGTTGAATTTGCACGAATCCACAATTTCGCGGGTTACCACGCAGAAATTCATGCGCACACCGCGCGGTATTTTCGAATTGAAGTATTTTTTTGGCAGCCATGTGTCAACGGATACTGGCGGCGCCTGTTCTGCCACCGCCATTCGCGCCCTGATCAAGCAAATGATCAATGCAGAAAATTCGAGGAAGCCGCTCAGCGATAGCCAGATCTCCGAGGTTCTGGGGCAGCAGGGGATCGTGGTTGCTCGCCGTACCGTGGCAAAATATCGGGAGTCCTTGCAAATTCCTCCCGTCAATCTTCGGAAATCGTTTTAACCCTGTTCACAGGAGCCATAAATGAATATCCACGTCATAGGCCGCCAAGTCGAAATCACACCTGCACTGCACGATTATGTCGTTTCGAAGTTGAGCCGGATCACTCAACGTTTCGACCAGGTTGTGGATATCACTGTGACCCTTTTCGTGGAAAAGTTGGAGCACAAGGCGGAGGCGCTGGTGCGGGTACCGGGCAATGATATTTTTGTCGAGGCAGACAGCGCGGATATGTACGCTTCCATAGACGATCTTGTTGATAAACTCGATCGCCAGTTGGTCCGGCGCAAGGAGAAAAATGAAAGCCAGCGTACGGATACCGTTTAAGGAATTCCGATCAGGGCAATCTGAATCGACAGGTCAGATGTAGTAACGGCAAAGGGCCCGTCCACATCAACACAGGCATTCACACGCGTAACACGCTTTCCGCTGCGAACTTGCGGACTTGTTCCGGAACTCCCGGGAAGAAGCAGAAGCCCTTGATTTTTCGCAATCCTGTTAATCGGGAGGTCAACCAGATGTCCGGGATCGACGCCAGACAGCTTTTTGAGGAAAAACGCCAGAAACTGGATCTCACCTGGGAAGCGGGCCAGGACGGAGGCGACAGGCGTCTCGATAACGAGGCGATCGCGCATTCGACACAGGGGATGATCGGGCACCTCAATTTCATCCACCCCAACTGGATTCAGGTGTTGAGCGAGACCGAGGCCGAATATCTCAACGCGCTCGATTCTGCTTCCCTGGAGCAGCATATGCGCAGGCTTGCTCAAAGCGATGTGCTATGCATCATTGTTTCGGCAGGTGCATCCGTTCCCGATTCCATAAGGTCTCTGGCGGATTCCACGCACACTCCTTTGTTCTGTACGCCCTATTCCAGCCTTGAGGTCATATGGATATTACGTCCCTATCTCGGGCGTGTCCTTGCTCCGTCCTGCAGCAGGCATGGTGTATTGCTCGACGTTCTTGGTCTGGGCGTAATGATTACCGGCGAAAGCAGTGTCGGCAAGAGCGAATTGGCGCTGGAACTGGTGAGCCGTGGTCACGGGCTGGTTGCGGACGACGTGGTGGAACTCTATCGCATTGCGCCAGAAACGCTCGAAGGTCGATGCCCACCCATGCTGCGCGATTTTCTCGAAGTGCGCGGACTCGGAATGTTGAACATTCGAACGATTTTTGGCGAGACAGCAGTACGGCGCAAAAAAAACATGAAACTCATCGTTCATTTGCAGAAACCCAGTAGCGCTGATCTCAATGCAATGGAACGGTTACCGATCAATGACGTCACTGAGAATATCCTGGATGTAAACGTCCGGAAAGTCATCATTCCAGTTGCCGCCGGTCGGAATCTAGCCGTGCTGGTAGAAGCGGCAGTGCGGAACTACGTTTTGCAGTTGCGCGGCATAGACAGCGGCCAGGAGTTTTTCGCGCGCCATCAACAGGAACTGGAGAACGGGCAAACATAGGAGTCGCAAAGAAGGCGGCGGAAGCCTTCGCCTGCCGATCTCCGACTGTCAGATCGAAACTGGTCTCACCCATACGGTTTTAACCTATGCAGTTGATCGTCATCAGCGGGCTATCAGGCTCCGGCAAGAGTATCGCGCTTACCGTTCTGGAAGACAACGGCTATTATTGCGTTGACAACCTTCCGGCCAACCTGCTGCCGGAGGTGACCATTTATTTGAAGGAGTCCGGTCACGAGCGTGTTGCCGTCAGCATTGACGCCAGAAGCCGCGAAACCTTACATCTCCTGCCACAGCGGCTGGCCGATTTGAGGCAGCAGAAAATGGATGTTCATCTTGTGTTTCTAGATACCAAGACGGATACGCTGGTGAAGCGTTTTTCCGAAACTCGCCGCCGTCATCCGCTCAGTGACAATCAATCAACCCTGCCCGAATGCATAGAGATGGAGCGTCAGATGCTGCGTGAAATCCATGATCTTGCCAACCGCATTGATACCAGTGATTTGAGCGCGAGTTCGCTGCGTGCCTGGATAAGAGATTTCATCAGCCTCGATCCCGCGCGCTTGACGCTGTTGTTCCAATCCTTTGGCTTCAAGCATGGCATTCCGTTGGACTCCGACATGGTATTCGATGTTCGCTGCCTTCCCAATCCCCATTACGAGGCTCTCCTGCGACCTTTGACGGGAAAGGACGGCGCGGTGATCGAATACATGGATGCAAACAGCAGTGTGAATCGCATGTTCGAGGATATCCGGCGATTCGTCGATGACTGGCTGCCCTGTTTCATCCGCGATAACCGCAATTACCTCACGGTAGGGATCGGCTGCACAGGAGGGCGGCACCGTTCCGTTTACTTCGTGGAGCGGTTGGCGCGTTATTTTACGGAAAACAACCAGGTTCTGGTACGGCACCGGGAACTGAATGCATAAAACGGCTATTCGCCACCTGCAACATTGCAACGTGTTGGCGGACACCGCATTCCCCGATCACCGGCTGTTACCCATTTCTAGACATTGAATTCCCGCGTGAGTACATCAAAGACTGTCACGCTTGCTTTTACCGGCGCATCGGGCATGCCCTATGGCGTGCGTTTGCTGGAATTGTTGCTCGCAGCCGGCGCCCGCGTGTACCTTATGTATTCCCAGGCAGCGCAGATCGTGGCTCATCAGGAAATGCAACTCGTATTGCCGCCGCGTGCCAGGGAAGCCGAGGAGCTGTTCAGCCGACATTTCAATGTAGAACAGGGCCGGTTACGGGTGTTCGGACGGGAGGATTGGCTGGCTCCGGTTGCTTCCGGCTCCAACCCGGCCGATGCAATGGTGGTTTGCCCCTGCACCATGGGTACGCTGGCTGCAATTGCCGCGGGAATGAGCCAAAAGCTGATCGAGCGTTCAGCGGACGTGATGCTGAAGGAAAACCGCAAGCTCATCCTCGTACCCCGTGAGACGCCATTTTCCGTCATTCACCTCGAAAATATGCTGAAGCTGGCGCGCAGCGGCGCGATAATCCTTCCGCCCAATCCGGGTTTCTATCACCATCCCCGGAACATCGAGGACATGGTGGATTTTGTAGTGGCGCGTATCCTTGATCATGTGGGAGTGGCACATACGCTTATGCCGCGCTGGGGCGAAGATGGTACAGGGGATTGAAGGGTTCGGCCAGTTCCCGTGCCGATAAGCTATCCTTGGGTCTCCTTGATTTCTCCTGTCCTGGCCGCGAGGATATCGGCGCACTGGTCAGCAGAAACGGGTTTCAATCCCTTGTGTGTTGCATGATAAATTCCCGCCTCGGTGACAACGAAATCCATTGGAATGTCATGGGTGTGAGGATGTAAATCTTCCAGGCGGAGAATTTCAAACGCAACACCGATAGCGAGTGGACGCGGGTTCATGACCGCAAGCGTACGATCGAAATAACCGCTTCCGTACCCCAAGCGAAAGCCAAGCTTGTCGAAGCCTATCATGGGGATGACCAAGGCATCCACTGTTACCAGATCGGTATTGTCAGGTACCGGAATACCATAAGCACCCATTTTCATGGGCGCTCCCCGCCACCACTTGCGGAATCGGAGCGGCTCATGTTTATTCACTACTTCCGGGAGCGCAAGCGTCCCGCCATGGGCCTGGAAAAAATCCATCAGCGGACGTGGATCATATTCACCTCGATGAGGCCAGCAAAACCCGACAGTACCTGTCCGTAGCGTGAGAAAGCCTTGTTCCAGCAGTCCTGTGATAGCAGCGCTCCAGCGACGATGGTCGGCTTCCCCTATACATTCCCTGGCCGCCATCAGTTCCGCGCGCTGATGCCTTCTCCAGTCCTTCCAGTTATTCATCATTCTTTCGAATATATACTCACCGTCAGTTATCTGCCGTAGCCAGGATTTCAAGCGGCTCGGTCTGAGATGTATATTGTAGAAGCACTTTCCTGACGGGAGAGGGAATGGCAGCTTTCAGGCCGTCCTCAGGCATTATCCATACACAGTGGTTCCCAAGCTCCGATAAGGCCTGCGGTGACAAATGGTCCAGCGAGCCGGAAATGACCTGCAGGATGAGTGGATAAATCCGCAATCTGAAGTGGGTAAAGGTGTGAGTGAACGGCTCCATCTGCGACATTGGCTGCACATTTATCCCGAACCGCAGACAGTATTCAATCACATTCTCATTCATTCGCATCTCCGGCAAGCTCCACAGCGCACCCCAGATCCCCGCGCTCGGCCGTTTTTCCAACAGGATTTTGCCCTGTGCCACTACCAGCAGCAGCGCGGTTTCCCTTTCCGGCAATATCTTCCTCGGCCGGGGGGTGGGCAGGCTATCGAGGCGGTTACCCCTGAACGCAATACACTCCAGGCGAAGCGGGCATGAGCCGCACCTGGGGCGAGCGCGGATGCAGATAGTTGCACCCAGGTCCATCAGCGCCTGGGTATAGTCCTCGATATCGCGTTCGATCGGGCTCTCATCTCTCTTTGGCAGCAATGCTTCCGCTTTTTGCCACAACTGTGCTTCCACCTGCTTTTCGCCCGGGTAACCCTCGATTCCGAAGTAACGCGAAAGAATGCGTTTCACATTGCCATCGAGGATCGCGGCTCGCTTTCCGAATGCGAATACCGCAATTGCCGCAGCGGTGGAGCGGCCGATTCCCGGAAGCTGACGAATGATGTCAATCTCCTCGGGAAAAATCCCGCCATGCTCTCCCACAATCCGCTGCGCCGCTTTATGCAGATTCCGCGCACGCGAGTAGTAGCCCAACCCGCTCCACTGTACCATTACCTCATCCAGCGATGCGGAGGCAAGACTTTGTATATCGGGGAAGCATTGCAGAAATCGCAGGTAATAGGGAATGACTGTTCCCACCTGCGTTTGCTGCAGCATGATTTCCGCGAGCCAGATAGGATAGGCGTCACGCGTGTTCTGCCAAGGCAGATGATGGCGGCCATGCTCGCGCTGCCAGCGGATGAGCTTGGTGGAGAAAGAATTCGCAATAGAATCCGACATATCTCCTCCCGCGCTCATCAG